>PLNF01000027.1 GCA_003141715.1 Bacteroidales bacterium
TTTTCGGAGTGGACTCAATATTTTAATATTTTAATATTTTAATTTTACACTAATATGCGTACAGTACCATTTTTTAATTATCCGTTTTTATTTAAATCACGTGAAGATGATTTTATAAGAATTTTCAAAGATGTGGGTTCACGAGGAGCTTATATATTGCAAAAAGATCTCTTAGATTTTGAAACGAACCTTGCTAAATTTGCAGGAACAAAATATGCTGTTGGTTTAGCTAATGGTACAGATGCTATTTGGCTTGCTCTAATGGCAGCCGGGATAGGCAAAGGTGATGAGGTTATTTTTGCGTCACATACTTATATTGCCACCGCGGCTGCAATTCACTTTGTAGGAGCTACACCCATCCCAGCAGATTGCAAACGAGATCACATGATTGATCCAGCGTCAGTTAGGAAATTGATAACAGAAAGGACCAAAGCAATTTTGCCTACACAATTAAACGGCAGATGTTGTGATATGGACGCCCTTATTAAAATTGCAAAAGAAAACAATCTTATAATTTTAGAAGATGCTGCTCAAGGTCTTGGTTCAAAATACAAGGGTAAAGGAATTGGTACATTTGATAAAGGTGCAACAATAAGTTTCTATCCGGCCAAGAATTTAGGAAGTTTTGGTGATGGAGGTGGATTTGTTACAAATGATAAAGAAATGTACGATCAGGTAATGCTGTTAAGAGATCATGGCAGAAATGATGAAGGTATTTTTGTAAGATGGGGCTTTAACTCAAGATTAGATAATTTCCAGGCAGCTATTTTAAATTATAAAATCGGCTATTATAATGCAGAGATTGAAAAGCGCAGAAAAATTGCTTCATTTTATCAGAATCGTTTACAGGATGTCCGAGAATTACTTTTGCCTCCAGCCCCTGATGCAGATACAATTTTTTTTGATGTCTATCAGAACTATGAAATAGAAGCAGAAAGAAGAGACGAATTAAAAATCTACTTAAAAGAGAATGGAATCGGAACATTGATTCAATGGAATGGCCAACCGGTTCATTCACTTACCAGCTTAGGTTTTTCCGGGACAGGATTACCTTATACGGAAGCTATGTTTAAAAAATGCCTGATGATTCCTATGAATACTTCTCTTCAGGAAGAGGACCTGGAATACGTTTGTGATTCTATTTCGAAATTCTATCGATAGGACAATATGTTTTTCCCATTCTTAAAAGACTCATCAAGATTAAAGATTGAAATCTATTTGGCGGATCTGATGATCTTATTCTTTATTTTCAGACAATCCAATCCTTTATTTAAATATCCTTTTGTTCTAGTTTACTTTGGGTTAGTTGTTGATTTGATAATTATAAACAGAAAGAAGATTTTCAAAAAAGCATTAAATTTTATAACTGAGTATTACTTGATAATCATTCTTTTACTTATTATTTGTCTTTCGTTATTCTTTTCAGATAAGATCTTTTTATCGGTATTTAAGGATGTAATTAATGGGATCTTATTACTGTCATTCTTTCTTATTTTATCTTTTATAGTTACATCACATGAGGAACTCTTGTTCTTTTTAAATACATTCCTTAAATTGATTGTCATTTTCGCAATAGTTATTTCTATTTTCGGATTTCTTGATTTGTTTGGTATCCTACCGTACAAGGACTACTTTCTAGTTGAAAAAAATTCTGCATTGCCATTTCCTTATGATAATAATTTTGGATTACTGCCTGTTTTATTGGGAATAATGGTGATTTTGTATTATATCCTGAAAAGAGATGATCTATTCATAATTAACCTGATTTCTAGTATATTGGCCGGTGTCTTTTCATTTTTTGTTTGTTTATCAGGATCTAAAAGAGGAATTATTATTCTTTTTCTGATTATTGGAGTAATTCTTGTAAACCTAATTATTTCTTTGTTCAGGGAGAAATTTCTAACTAAAAGGATAAAACTGAATTTAGGTATCTATATTCTTACTTTAGTTTTTATTGTTTTTTGTTGTCATTTATTCATAACACGAGTTTCTTTTTTATCGAAAAATAACTTTCTAAAATTTATAAAGACAAGGGATTTAATTACTACTCAGGAAAGATTAAGTAATAATATTTTTAAGATTAACTTCCTGTTTTGTCATAATAGCCAGCTAAAAGAGATTCATGAAAAGCTTTGGTCAATCAAAATGGAATCAAAGGATCCTGATGTTGGATGGGCAGGAATAAATACGCATAAAACTGTATTTCCTTTATCCGGGGAAAATGTGGAACTTGTACCCAGAGATGCGAAAGGATTCATGATGGATAAGTCGTATAAATGCGATACATGGGATGGAGATGCGTATGCAATAGCTAATCTTGGCAGATTCGATGTAAAGAATACCCAAAAAGTTGAAACATCAATCTTTTGTTATGTTTCAGATGATTTTAACGGTGATTGGGCAAAACTAATTTTACTTTATACCAAGAATGGTGAAATTCATGGTGCTTATAATCTGCAGAAAAAAGGAACATGGCAAAAAATCTCGATTACTGATGATTGTTCGAATTCCACGGCTGAAGCCCGTTTTTATCTTTTTAAACATGGTGTCACTAATTTCTCTTCCCTTTCTGGTTACGTCATACTGGCATATCCTCAATTCTCTCAAACGGATGCAAAAGGCAACTACAAATCATTATATATATCAACTCTATGTGACTCGCGGAATTTTCAGAATAATATCGTCATGAGCAACCTGTTAAATTTGACTTTTCTAAATCTGGCAAAAACAAAAATAATTATCGATGGAGTTGATCCAATAATAAATTGGATAAAAAAGCTAATTGCAGAAGACACGACCTACTATGGTTATAAGGCTAAAATTGAGATAGATTCAGTGCCAGGTCCTTTCAATGATGATAGACTTGCTCACTGGGAATTTGCGTTGCAGATTTTTTCAAAGGAATTTAATTGGAAACAAAAGTTATTTGGCAGCGGTTTCAACTTTCTTAACTGGTATGGGTATATATTTAAAAAGGACAAAACCCAGGACGATTATCCTCACAATCCATTCTTGCATATTTTACTCTATTCAGGCATTGTCGGACTCTTTTTCTATTTATGGCTTCTTTATAAAGTTTTCTACTACTACAAAAAGTATATAAATGAATATTATTTGTTTTTTGTTTTCTTTCTTATAACCTTTTTCTTTACCTTTTTCAGTGGTGGAAACCCATTTGATCCGCCTCTAATGGGATTTTTCGTTATGCTTCCTTTTTTCATTCATTCAGTTCATAAAAAAGACAATACTGAATCTCAGGAATTTTAAATAAATGAAAACGAATAAACTGTTTTGGGATAGTTACGCTACTAATTTTGATGCAATCTATGGAACAAAAAACTCATGGGTCAATAAGGCCATTAACAGGCTGTTCAGAAGCACCATGAAACTAAGATTTGAAAAAACTATGCAGTCAATTCCTGATGAAAAAGTTTCAGTCATTGATATAGGCTGTGGCCCGGGTCATTATTGTTTTTCTCTGGCGCAATCAGGCCAAAGGGAAGTACTTGGAATTGATTTTTCTGAAAAGATGATCCAATTGGCTGCGGATCACGCTTTAGAATTGGGAATCGAAAAGAGATTAAAGTTTGAGGTTCTGAATTTTTTAGAATTTGGACCAGAGAAAAAATATGATTACAGCATAATGATGGGGTTTATAGAATACTTCGAACATCCTGAGCTAATTATTAAAAAGGCTCTTGATATTACAAACCGGAAAGTACTGATCAGTTTCCCGGTTGCAGGTGGATTATTAGCTTTTCAGAGAAAACTCAGGTATAAACGCAGATGCTTCCTACGTTTATATAGTTCTGAGGATATAAAAAGATTAATGGCAGAAGTAAATATCAATTCGTATACTATAGAGAAAATTCAACGAGACTTTTTTGTGACTTTAAACCTAAATTGAATATAATGGAAGCTATATTGTCTGTTGATGTTGAAGAATGGTTTCATATCCCAGCCGGCTTAGATAATATTCTTACAATTAATGAATGGGGTGCTGCACCACAAAGAGTTCAATATGTACTGCCCAGAATGCTTGATTTATTCGATAAGAATCGTGTAACTGCAACCTTTTTCTTCTTAGGCTGGGTAGCAGAAAATCATCCTGCTCTTGTTACAGAGACTCTCCGACGGGGTCATGAGGTTGCGACTCACGGGTATTCTCATAAATTGATTTATAATCAGACACATGATGAGTTTAATAATGATATCTATAAGGCTAAGTCAATTCTGGAAAGTTTGACAGGTAAAAAAGTTATAGGATACAGAGCTCCAGGCTTTTCCATTACACCTGAAACTGAATGGGCCTTTGACATCCTTGCTGAAAATGGAATCAGGTACGATTCTTCAATATTTCCCGGTAAAAGATTTTTAGGGCATTATGATAAATTCAATAAAGAGCCAACCATTGTTCTCACTGCAAATAGTGAAATTATTGAATTTCCTCAGACAGTGGTTGATTTTGGTATTTTCAGGCTGTCATGTTTTGGCGGGGGATATTTCAGGCTTTTTCCAAAATCGTTTTTTCTTAAAATGGCCGGGATCATTAAAAAGAATAACCGACCTTTAATTTTATATATCCATCCCAGAGATATAGATGTTGATCAGCCACAAATCCCATTCCCGTTTCTCAAAAAAATCAGACATTATATAAATATTCCAAAAACAGAACAAAAGCTTAATGAAATCACCAGTTGTTTTGACTTCAGGAGCTTTGAGACAGTGATATCCGATTTCGCATTTATCAAATCGTTGAAGCATATAAGCTGCAACATCAAGAAATAGCGACCTTCAAAATGGTAAACCCTAAAGTATCAATTATCACCGTTTCTTTTAACAGCATTAAAACTATATCTGACACTATTGAATCGGTATTGTCCCAGACATATTCTGATATTGAGTACATTATTATTGATGGCTCTTCTTCTGATGGCACTGCAGAATTGGTAAAATCATATGGCAGCAGAATTTCCGAATTTGTATCTGAGCCTGATAAGGGCATTTATGATGCAATAAACAAAGGGATCAGGCTTGCAACAGGAAAGATAATCGGGATCCTGAATTCTGATGATTTTTTTTACAGTAACGATATTATAGAAAAGGTAGCAGCTTCATTTAATGAATATGAGATTGATGCTGTTTTCGGAGATGCCCGGTTTGTCGATCAGGTTAAGACTTCAAAAGTTGTAAGGTATTATTCTTCAAAACTGTTCAGTATTGAGAAATTCAAATTCGGATATATGCCTGCTCATCCTACCTTTTATGTGAAAAAAGAATTATTTGATAAATTCGGATATTATAAACCGGAATATAAAATTGCTGCTGATTTTGAATTACTGATCCGTTTTCTCTATATAAATCATATTAAGTATAAGTACCTGGAAATACCTTTTCTGTCAATGAGAATGGGAGGTGTAAGTAATAAGTCAATTCTAAGCAAGTTCACCCTTAACAAAGAAATTGCCAGGGCATGTAAAGAAAACGGGATTCAAACTAATTATTTGAACATATATTTAAAGTACTTTACTAAAATGTTTGAATTTTTGGGTAATAATAATAACCGTAACTATCCAATTCCATAATTGAAATCCTCATTTATTAAATCTGCCCGTCTTTCCAATATTTGATATGACTAAAGTTCTGATCACAGGGGCTAATAGTTTTATAGGCAAAAATTTTCGCAGGTTTTCGCAATACAGGGATATTGACGAGGTATCATTGCGGAATAACTGTCCTGAAGATATTGACTTTAGCAGATATGATGTTGTCCTGCATCTGGCAGCTATTGTACATAAATCTGGTAAAATTTCTGAATCTGAATACATGAGAGTTAATTCTGACCTTTGCCTGAGAGTGGCTGAAAGAGCAAAAGCATCAGGTATTAACCACTTTATTTTTTTAAGTACCATAAAAGTATATGGAGAGTCAGTGAATAAAGAAGTACGAAATGAAGAATCCGTTTGCAGGCCTGATGATGCGTATGGGAGGAGTAAATTTGAAGCAGAATCAGGACTCAGTAAACTTGAGGATGAGCAGTTCAGAGTTGCAATAATACGATCGCCATTGATTTATGGGGAGGGTGTAAAGGCAAATATGCTAAGTCTTATTAAACTCGTTCATGTTTTCCCTGTCTTGCCTTTTGGTAAATTAGAGAATACGAGAAACTACATATATATCGAAAACCTGGTAGGTTTTATTGACAGGATAATTGAAACGAATGCTTCAGGAATATACATTACAATGGACGAAAAAGCAATCTCAACCACACTGCTTGTTAAATATATATCCCAGTCGTTTGGTAAAAAAGTGTATCTCTTCAAATTACCTGAATTCATTATTGGGGCAGGTACTTGCTTAGTCCCAGGGATTTTTTTAAGATTATTTGAGTCCAACGAGTTTGATAATATAAAAACACTTCAGATCCTCAATTATATACCACCTTATTCAACTGAGGAAGGAATTAGGAGAACTGTCAGGTCCTTTTTAGCCACAAAATCATCTGGTAAGTAAATGAAAATTATTCTAATCATATCAGGATTGTTTATATTATCTTTCTCTCTTACAGCACTTATACGCTTTATCGCTTTAAAAAGAAAAGTAATAAGTATCCCTAATGAAAGAAGCCTGCATGTTATTCCTACACCTCTGGGAGGCGGATTGGCAATAATAATAACCTGGTATTCAGGCATCACCATATTCTACTTCCTGAAGTTGATATCAACAGATCTGTATTTTGCTTTATTGAGTGGATTTCTCCTTGCATTAATCAGCCTGATCGATGATATGAGGGGTCTTAAACCTTTTATAAGGCTTTGCTTTCAGTTCATAACAGCAATAACTGCATTTCTAATTCTGGGAGGACTTCGAAGGTTTGTTATTTCTGGTTTTGATTTTAATTATAACCTGATAATTTATCCCCTGGTGATTGTAGGAATGGTCTGGTTCATAAACCTGTTTAATTTCATGGACGGGGTGGATGGCTTTGCCTCACTGGAAGCTTTAATTATCTGTCTGGTGATATACTATCTGTCAGGAGATCTTATTAATCTCGTATTAATTGCTTGCATTTCAGGATTCTTATATTGGAACTGGCCAAAGGCAAAAATTTTTATGGGAGATGTCGGCAGCACTCAGCTTGGTTTTATTCTTGTTGTACTTGGCATATATTTTCACAATACATTCAGGTTTTCAGTTCTTAACTGGATAATGCTTTCTTCGCCCTTTTGGTTTGATGCAACCCTGACATTATTCAGGAGATGGAGAAATAGTGAAAAGTTAAGTGTTGCACACAAAAAACATGCCTACCAGAGAATAGTACAGGCCGGATTCTCACATTTGAAGGTTAACATCTGGCTCATAATTATCAATTTGTTTGTAGTTATAATTATATTGATTTACAGAGAGATTAAATTTCTTCAGGTACCGCTCTTTGTTCTAACATTGATTTTTTTCTATATGTTAACAAGATATGTTGACAAAAAAGTGCCTTTCAGGAAGGATTAGCCCGCTGGTACATTTATACCTATTTATTTAAGATTGAAAAACGCCTACCTTAATTTTCTAAAATCAGATCTTCTAAGGAATACCTCAATCCTTATTTCCGGAACCGCAATAGCTCAGCTTGTTCCAATTCTTCTTCAACCTGTTCTTCGCAGGTATTTTAGTCCTGAAACATTTGGTGCGTACAGCGTATATCTGAGTCTTCTGGGGATTCTGATAGTCATCTCTTCCCTGAGATATGAGATTGCTATAATCTTGCCAGAAAAGGATAATGAAGCAGCTGCAGTGTTCTTTCTGTCTGTGATATTTAATCTGTGTTTTAATTTTCTTCTTTTTCTGGTAATTCTGCTATGGGAGTCTGAAATTTTATCATTTCTGAATCTCCCTGAAAAATTTTCGATCTATTTATACTTAACCCCTCTTGGTACATTTTTATTTAGTCTGTACCAGAGTATTAATTACTGGCTTATACGCAAAAAAGGGTTTTTCGCAATCTCTTTAAATAAGTTTATAAGAAGAGGTTTTGAAGGAGGAGCTCAGTTAGCTTTTAAATTCGCAAAGATCTCAAATGGACTAATCTACGGGGATCTGATAGGACATGTCGCAAATATTTGTTCAGGAATATTTCAGGGAATGAAATCAGGCTTGTCTTTCAGTCTTTTCAGTCCCCGTAAGATGTTCTATGTTTTGAATAAATATTCGGAATACCCGAAATATAATCTTGCACCAGCATTTATGGACGCTTGTCGCTTTCTGCTTCCAGCCATTCTGATAAACAAATTCTTTTCAACTGCCGGAACGGGTTTTTTTGATTTATCAAAGCTTCTGTTATCAATACCACTTGCTCTTGTTGCCACATCTTTGTCAAATGTATTGCTTCAGCGTATTACTGAAAAAGACAAATCACAGATTAGCATCAGGAAAGATCTTTTATTTGTCCTTTTCTTTGTTGCGATAATAATAATTGCTGAGATTGGTATTATTATGTTCTTTGGTGAGGCCCTGTTCAGCCTGTTTTTTGGATCCAACTGGGAATTTTCGGGGACAATATCGAAAACCCTGGTATGGGCTTTTACTTTTAATTTTTTAACTTCTTCCTTCAGCAGTATATTTATTTCCCTAAATAAAATAAAGCTTTTTAGTATCTGGCAGGTCTTTTATTTTTTATCTATTTTATTTTTATTCTTTTTTCACTATTTGAGCATTTTATCTTTTCTGCGTGTATATGTGCTTATTGAGGTAATATGCAGTTCAGTCATAAGCATATTGATTGTAAAAATTGTAATTGATTACGAACGCAAAATTTTAAATAATACATTTCAAGTCGGCAGGGGATGAAAATTAGCTGCGGAATATTTGCAAATATTGCACCATTATATTCAAAACCTTTGTGGTACGAGCTTTCATCATCCCCTGATGTGGACTATTATTTTTACTCTTCCCGTAGTGGTTACTCATCGATCAGAACTATAAACATTAATGAATCAAGAAACATAGATAAGAGTGGAAAACTGAATTGGTTTTTTCTCAAAAATATTTATGTCAGGAGTATTTTGATTTATCAGCTGGGTATAGTTTACGTTTGCATGAAAACAATGTATGATGTATATATATTTAATGGGGAGATGAATTGTATCTCAACATGGCTGGCCTCGCTTGTCTGTAAAATCCGGAAAAAGCCGGTCGTATTCTGGGGACACGGAATTTATGGGGACGAGACATTTCTAAAAAAGAAAGTCAGAGTCCTGTTCTATAAAATGGCGGATTATCATCTGGTATATGGCAACAGATCAAGAAACTTAATGATAGGACTTGGTTTTCAACAGGATAAAGTCTTTACTGTTTATAATTCTCTTGACTTTCGCGTTCATGAAAAGTTATATAATGAAATTGACAGGGCAGATCTGACTAAAATCCGGCAAAACCTCTTTCCGGGCAGAAGCGAGTATCCTGTTTTAATATATATCGGCCGGTTAACCAAAGAAAAGAAAATCTCTTATCTTTTGAAGGCTATCGAATTTTCCATGAGAAAGGGTAGAACATATAATTGTCTGATAGTTGGAAATGGGATTGAAATGCAAAATCTTGAACATCTTCGCGACTCAATGAATATGAGGGATTCAGTTTGTCTGTACGGGGCAAGTTATGATGAAGAAGTAAATGCAAAATTGATAATGCTGGCTGATTGTTGCATATCTCCGGGTAACGTAGGCTTGACTGCAATTCATAGCCTCTCATTGGGTACACCTGTAATAACACACGGTAATTTTAATAACCAAGGGCCTGAAGCAGAAGCAATTATTCCCGGCAAAACAGGAATGCTGTTCAGGGAAAATGATGTTTCAGACTTATCGGATGTGATAGATAGTTTCATTTCAAACAGGATTGGAGAACAAATGGAAGCAGAATGTATAAATGTGATCCGGGAGTTTTGGAATCCTTCCAGACAGAGGAACATATTTGATGAAACAGTGAAACTCTCACATGAAACATTATATCAAAAGAACAATGTCCCTGATTCCAGGCGATAGATCATTTTTATAAAATTCAGTATTACACACAGATTCTAATGGTACTTGTTACTTTTTCGTGGGACGATGGAGCTATTGAGGACCTGAAGCTTATGGATCTGGCCATAAAATTTAATATTCCCTCACTTTTTTTTATTCCTGCCGCTAATCCGGAACGTTTGGTTATGCCTCCGGAAAGCATCAAAATACTTGATAATAATGATTTTGAAATCGGGGCTCACACGTTTTCTCACAAATACCTCACTAACCTTCCTCTAAAAAACGCTGTTGAAGATATTGTAACCGGCAAAGATTTCCTTGAGCAGTTGCTTGGGAAGGGAATACCTCACTTTTGTTTTCCGGGTGGAAAATACAATGATGACCTTGTAGAAATATCAAGAAGCTATTTTAAATCTGCCAGAACTGCAGATACAGGAATTCTCGTTAATTGTAATTCTTTTCTTATCAAACCTACATTCCATTTTTTTAACAGAGGAAAGAAATCATTGATTTATAATAGCTTATTAGGCTCATCAATTGTGTGCGGAATGGCAATCAGAAATTTATTCAGTCATGGTTATTTTAATTTTGTAAAAGACATTATTGCAGATCTGCATGAATATCCCGGGATTTACAATGTGATTGTCTGGGGCCATAGTTGGGAGATTGAGGAGCACGGTTTGTGGCACTTGCTCTCGGATCTTTTCCAGTGGATAAGTTCAAATTACCCAGCTAGCTTGAGAAGTTATTCCGAACTTATAAATAATTAATTCCAACGAATATTTAACCGGTCATTAATTCAAGTATTTCTTTGAACAAAAAAACAATCCTCTTCTTTGGTGAGTTACCTCCGAATGCTATTCACGGGATTGCCTGCGCCAATCAGGTAAACCTTAATCAGCTTAAGGGTTACTTTGACATAGACATCGTTGAAGAAAAGACCAGACTGTCAGAGCATAACAAGTTCTCTTTTAGAAAAGTTGGACACCTGATAGTAAGTCAATTCAGAATTATTTCAAATTCGATTCAAAGACACTACGATTATTTTTATCTGACACTTTCAATTTCGCGACTTGGGAGCATTAAGACAATATTGGCAATAATCGATTTTCGGATTTTCAACAGGGGAGAAACTGTTTTACATATTCATCGAAGCGACTTTGTCCAATGGCTTAAGAAGAAACCATTGAACTCACTATTGGCAAGACTGGCTATTGGATTATCAAGTAAAATTATCGTATTATCGGAAAGCCAGAAAGGTGAATTCAACTCGATATTTGACAAATCATGTTTTGTGCTGCACAATACCATTGAGACTGAATATAACAATTTATTAGCTGAGAAGATAAGCAACCGTTTCGTCTTTATTTCAAACTATTTAGTAGAGAAGGGAATTCTGGATCTGCTTGAGGTTTTTTCAAAGCTTGTAAATAAATATCCTCATATTACCTTGCATACCTTTGGTGCTTTTCCAGGCCATGATGTAAAAAACAGGATGTTGCAGTTTGCCTCCCCAAATATAGTTATTGGCGACCGGATTGACGGGAGAGAGAAATTCATGGAAATTTTAAAAGCTGATTGTCTGGTACTTCCTTCCCTTAATGAAGGAGAACCGATAGTGCTTCTTGAAGCTATGTCTGTCGGCACACTGGTCATTTCAACAAATGTCGGACTAATTCCCGAACTCCTCGGTGACGATTATCCTTTCGTTTCTTATCCTGGCAACAAGGACTCTCTTGAAGAAAAGATAATACAATTCCTGGAAAGCAAAGACTTGACTCCTGTATCCACCAAACTTCTCAACAGATATCGAAACCGGTACTGCCAGCGGATACACCTGGAAAACCTGCTTGCTATCTTTTCATAAGGAATAAATCCAATATTTTTAGTCAGATTCTAATATTCAGTTTGAAATGATATATATTTTTCAAAAAATTGGAGAAATCAACCGTCAGAAGAATGGGTATTTTGCCTTCTCTGCTGCAATTGTATCGATGGTAATCTTACCGCTTCATAATCAATATTTGCCTCCCCTTATTATAGCCTGGACTTTATTCTGGCTATTTGAGTTTATTTCACGGAAAGGGAAAACAGGTGAAGATGAACACAGACAGGTGTTATTACTTTGTTGCTTCATTTTGTTATTTGTATGCTTATTGTCCGGACTTTTTTACTCTGAAAACCGCAGTCTTGGTACTTTATTGATTTTCCGCAGATTGTCTTTAATAATCTTTCCACTGGCGCTCTTTTCACCAGGTTTGGAGATCAGGAAAAGAATCAAGACACTACTTAAGGTATTTACAATAGGGACAATTTCTTTTCTCCTGATTTGTTTTGCCAATGCACTTTACAGATCAATATTTATTAAAAATGGCCACTGGACATTCAATCCTGTTAGTCCGGCTGAGTCATGGATAAACTACTTTTTTGGGCAGGAGTTAACAATTGACCAGCATCCGTCATATATTGCCATGTATGCTGTATTATCTATGTTTATTGCATTCGAATCGTTCTCAAATAAAACATTAAAAGCCGGTTCGAGGGCATTATGGCTGGTTTCAGGTATATTTTTATTTGTGTCGATCTATTATCTTTCATCCAGGGCCGGGTATATTGCAGTTCTTTTGCTTTTACCCGCGTATATTATATCAAAGCTTGGGAGGAACCGAATTAATATTATATCGGTTAGCTTAATACTCATTATCCTTTTAGGAATCTCCTCTTTGTTTCTTTTTAATCAAAGAGTGAATATTTACTTTGATGAATCCATGAAGGGCAAGCTTGATCCAACAACCTTAAAAGATGACCGGATTGGAATCTGGAAGTCGGCTTTTCAGGTAATTGAAAAGAATCCTGTTTTTGGGGTTGGGATAGGGGATGCCTGTGAAGAATTAAAAACAGAGTTTAAGCTATCAGGATTTACAAATGGTTATTATGATAACCTAAATGCACACAATGAATTTCTTGAAATCCTGTTATGTTCCGGAGCAGTAGGATTGTTAATATTCCTGGCAATTATCGGATTAATGATATTTTCTGCAGTTAAGGACAGAAACCTGCTTTACGGAGTTTACATTATAATGATGCTGATCTTTTTTACATTTGAATCCATGCTGAACCGATTAGCAGGGATATCATTCTTTTCGCTGTTCTCATTTTTATTAATGCACTTAAAGTATCCAATTTCCGGATCCAAAGACTAAATTTAAATGTGCGGTATCCTGGGTATATACAATCTGCAACTAAAAGAAATTTTTTATCAACAAAATTTTGAATCTGCGCTTCTGACAATGGTTCATCGCGGTCCTGATGGACACAGGATCACCGTGTTTGACAGGGAGGTTATCTTAGGTCATGTCAGGTTGTCGATCATTGACCTCTCTGAAGATAATGCCCAGCCATTTCAGGCAGATAACAGATACTGGATTGTTTATAATGGAGAAATCTATAATTATCTTGAACTAAAAACTGAACTAATTGCAGCAGGTTATATTTTCAGAACTTCCGGTGATACCGAGGTAGTTTTAAGAGCATACCAGCATTGGGGTGACGCATGTGTTACTAAGTTTAACGGGATGTGGGCTTTCGTAATATATGATAAAGCCGATAAGAAAATGTTCTGTTCAAGAGACAGGTTTGGTATCAAGCCATTTTATTATGCAATTGTAAATGGGCAGTTTATTTTTTCCTCTGAAATAAAAGGAATTATTTCTTACTTTCCCCAGTTAAAGATCCCAAATTACAACATAATCGCTAATTACTGCCGAATGAGTATTGGTGCTCAAACCAGTCAAACCTGGTTTGAGAATATATTCAGGCTGGAACCAGCTTTTAATATGTTTATCGATTGTAATGGAATCAGAAAGTGCCGATATTGGGATTATCCGTGCAAAGTAGATAATCAAATCACGCTAAATGCAGCTATTGAAAAATACAGACAAATTCTGACAGATTCAATTAAACTTCGAATGAGAAGTGATGTTCCGGTTGGTTTCACACTTTCCTCCGGGATAGATTCTTCTTCAATTGTTTGCTTATTAAATGGTCAATTTGGTGGTAATAAGAATACTTATACCGCAGCTTTTCCAAATTTGCCATTTCATCGGCTTGAAAAACAAAACTTCAGGGAAGATATATTAATTAATGAATCTGAATTAGTAAAAGGATTGACAGACAAACTTGACTTGACGGCTCATATAATAGATATAAAATATGATAATTATACTGATGATCTGAGAAAGATTATCCGCTTCCTGGAGTCGGGTCATGGCTCACCGGCAATTTTCCCTTTGAGCCAGATACTTAAAGTTGCCAGCAGGGATGTCAAAGTAGTTTTGGAAGGGCAGGGAGCAGATGAGCTTTTGGGTGGCTATATTAATGAATTGTTTCTTATTTATATTTTAGAATTAATTGGGAAATTCCGGCTGTTAACCGTATTTCATGAATTTAAAGCATTTGCAAGGATATACTCTCTAAAAACAGCCTTTATGCTGTATATTAGACAGTCAAATCTCAATTTTATTAAAAGATTATATTATAAGCTATCTGGTATTGAAACTTTTTATACTGGTAAACTGAAAAATTATACTGAAATCCGTGACTATCCAATTGAACCTTTTGGTTTTGATAACAGGTTAAATGAACATTTATACAAGGCACATACAGGAGGTCTTGTCAGCCTTCTCCATTATGGAGATGCAATATCAATGCGCAACTCAATTGAAAGTCGTCAACCCTTCCTGGATTATCGCCTGGTCGAATTTGTTTTTACACTTCCCTCTCGATTTAAGTTGCATAACGGGAAGGGAAAGTATTTACATAGATTGGCTATGCAAGGGATTGTACCTGATTATATAATAAATAACCCGATTAAGCTTGGATTCGATTCCCCATTGTCTGAAATGTTTGTGCGGGAAGATGAGAATTCTCCTAAAAACATTCTTCTTTCAGATAAATGTATTGAACGAGGTTTGTTTTCCAGGCACGCGTTACTCAAAGCTTTTAAGGAACAAAAATCAGGTACTAAAAATCATTCCCGTTATCTTTTTCGGATGTTAAGCGTTGAATTGTGGTTTAGAGAATTTATCGACAATAATTAGAAGAGCCTCGTTTTGTATATTCAAAAGAAAATTATAAAATGGAGTTTTTGCCTATGGCTAAGACTCCATTTTGTTTTATTAATACTTTTTAAATATCTCGTCGAGTTTCCTTCGGTTTACCAGAATAATAAGAAGCAACAGTGTCAGAAAGAAGCAGCTTGTGATCAGGTATTTCCCATAATACATAGCCCCATTATCTCTTCTGGTGGGGAAGGAAAAATCACTTATCACGGTTACCACTCCTTTATATAAATCATTCTCAGATTCCAAGGTTTGTTTTTTCGCATAGAGCAAATAAATATCAGTATATACTAACTGAGTTTTTTGTTCCTGCATAAAAACAATCTGCCCACCGCTCGAAGGTTTCATATTTCGTGTTTCTTCAAAGTATTTAACCTTCTGTAAACTATCAAGTTGAAGTATATCAAAATTAAGTCTTGCAAGTAATTCCTGGTTTTGGATTAAACGAATCCGGTTTCTTAGCTGATATAATGAATCACTCTCGATAAACTTTATAATACCGTCTCGCACCAAATTTAATTCCTGGGGTGAATGAATTATCACACGAACATCAAGCCGGTCCTGCATCCTTATGTTGGTAGTATCATGTACATCGTGATTGCCCTTATAATCAACATAATCAGGAATGCCATCTTTACTCTCATCAATAATCCAGTATGCGCTTATATCAGAAATGTTTTTTACTGATTCAGGTTTTATTGATAAAGCTTGTGACAAAGCTGATGAGTTAATTTCTGAACAAAATGCATGAAGTTGGTTTATTTTAGAGATTATTTCCGAAGTTGTACCAGAATTATCTCTCATTTTCTTTTTATCCATGAGAGCAAGATTATTCCTGAAAACCAGGTCAGAGGTATAAAATGAAGTAGAAGCAGTTTTCAATAGGTAAGAGATCCCTATACCGGCTGCAATACTTAATCCCAGCGGCAGCCATCGTTTTAAAAGAAAAACAACAGATATGAGAAAGGCTCTTCCTAAAGCTTTACCCCATCGGTTTAATGTATTGCCCATTCTCCTGAAGAGATCCAAAAGATCTATTTCGTCATCTCTGACATTTTTATTAGGTGTGGTGATTTCAGACATACTTTGAAGATTGACTGGTTTGTTATACAAATATATTCAAATTTGGACTGAATCCAAGAATCATTTCAAAGGTTCATAGTCGTTTGAATACTTTAAGTGCCAGATCACTCATTAATGGTTTATAATCATGAACAAATTCGCCAGTTACACGGTTACCGATAACCAGACAGATTGTCAAGGCTTTGTGTCCAAGCAATGCCGACAAACCATAAATAGCAGAGCTCTCCATCTCATAGTTGCTAATTGTCCTGCCTCTATAAGAAAATTCTGACAGCTTTTTGTTTATTTCATTATCAAATGTTTCAAGCCTTAGTCTTCTTCCTTGTGGGGCATAAAATCCGGGCGCTGAAATTGTTATTCCTTTTTTGAAATCCTCATTTTGAAATAACTCCAACAGCTCTTTATTTGCATTTACAGCATAAGGGTAGGAGAGTGTATCGGGCCATTCAAGAAATTCTGCCAGAGTATCAGACAAACCGGTATCAAGTATCCAGTCATAGCCTTCATAGAAATGCAGGAGTCCATCAAATCCAATGGCAGTCTCTGTAAGGACGCATGAACCTGCCGGTACATCAGTTCTCAGTCCACCCGATGTACCAAGCCTGACAAATGTCAGTGAAATAAGATCTTCCTTAATAATACCGGTATTCAAATCAATATTCACGAGAGCATCAAGCTCATTTACTAAAATATCGATATTATCAGTTCCTATTCCTGATGAGATGACAGTTATCTCGCTATTTTCGAATGACCCTGTGACAGTATGAAACTCCCTGTTTTCTTTTCGTACCCTTATATCCTGCATCAATGACGCGAGCATGTCAACCCGACCCGGATCACCAACAATAATTATATTATTAGAAATGTCACCGGGTAGCAGATTAAGATGAAATATACTTCCATCGTTGTTTGTGATAAGTTCTGTTTTCTTTAACATACAGAAAAAATTTGGTTCAGGTTTAAAATTGTGAGAGTAATTGTTTCAGTTTTGTTTCTGCAACTTTTAAATTGTACTCAAAACTTATAAGACGGGTAAGTGATTCCACGAAACTTCCTTCTGCAAGACTGACCTCCAGGGAAGTTGTCTGTCCAAATCTAAGACGCTGAATTGAAATTTCCATATTTTCTTTTGCCAGTATGGCATTGTCTTTTTCAATTCTTAACAGGTGCAACTGATTTTCAAATTGTGTAAGTGCATTTTGCAATTGTTGATTCGCCTGCAGTCTGACGCTTTCAAGATTATACTCATCGGATTGGAGTTGAATTTTAGCAATTTTTATCTGTCTGCCTGCATTTCCTGCCTGAAAAACAGGTATTGAAATAGTGCCTCCAACCGATGGCCCGATTATACGACTTGTTAAGGGATTACTCCCGGGAGTATTGCTTTGGAACAAACCATAAGCGGCATTAAAGTTTATTCTGGGGAATAAAAGCGTATTCATCTCCTTTAAGCTTAGTTTGGATACATCAACTTGCTTTTTAGAAGCTAGAATACTTGTATTACTTGAATCAAGTTTCTGAACTAATTCCTTTTTGTCGATTAAATCGTTGATAGGTATGGAATCGAGCACTTCGAATGATATATCTGCATTTCTGCCAAGAAACTGGTTTAGTGTTCTTTTTGCGGCGATTATTATTGATTGCTGATTTATAGCATTTTCCTGATAGACATTCAAATCAATTTTAGCCTGCAATAAGTTCGTTTTTGGAGAAAGTCCGGCATCATAAGATGTTTGAGATATTTTTACACGTTCTAAATTATAGGTAATGACTTCGTTAATAGAAGCCAGTTCCTGTTTCTGCCTCACGACATCATAATAAGCCAGAATTACATCATATACAGTTTGCAACACTCTATCCCTGAATTGAATTTCACCTAAAGCCTGGATCTCATTCAATTTTCTTTTCGTGACAAACATTTTACCTCCATCAAATAAAGTCCAGTCAAGACCAACACTGGCATTTAAAGAATTGGATTTAGCATTTGATGAGGTTACCAGGGTACCGTCAGCAAGTTTTTGCTGAACATTTTCAGCTGTAGAGTAACTTTCAGAACCACTAATACTAATGGTTGGCAACATACCCGCATTCCCGCGGGTATTATTAACACTGTCGGTGCTGGCATTATTTCGGGCGACCAGAATGTCATAATTATACTTCAACGCTATACTAATTGCATCGTGTTCAGTAAGTGCATTCTGAGCATAAGTCATTGGAATAAAAAACACTATTAAGCTTAAATTCAGAATAAGTTTCTTCATTGATAAATAAATTTTCACTTTATCTCAGTATTTAAGCTGGTTGAAACGTCATGTTGTAACTTTTTATCAGCCATTAATATATACATTACCGGAATTACAAACAAAGTAAGTATCAAAGCAAAAAGCAATCCGCCAACAACTACAATTCCTAAAGGAACACGACTTGAAGCACCTGAACCTAAAGCCAAAGCTATAGGAAGAGCACCGAACATGGTAGCCAGGGAGGTCATCAATATAGGGCGCAGTCGGGAGGCAGCAGCCTCATAAGCTGCTTCTGGGATTTTAAGTCCGGCTTTGCGTTTCTGATTGGCAAATTCCACTATCAGAATTCCATTCTTTGTAACGATACCAATAAGCATTATCATTCCTATCTCAGAAAATATGTTTAAGGTTTGTTTAAATACCCAGAGGGAAAGTAATGCGCCGGCAAGTGCCATAGGTACCGTAATTATAATAATAAATGGATCGCGGAAACTCTCGAACTGGGCAGCCAGAATAAGATAGATCAATATTATTGCAAGTATCAGTGCGAATAAGATATTAGAACTGCTTTCAACAAAGTCGCGCGATGCTCCAAAAAGATCAGTATGAAATGAGGTATCCAATAGTTTTGCTGATATCTTACGCATTTCAGCAATTCCTTCACCGAGAGTCCTGCCCGGTGAAAGTGTAGCTGAAATTGTAGCTGACTTATAACGGTTAAAATGATATAAAGTCGGGGGACTGCTGCTCTCTTCAGTTTTTACAAGGTTATCAAGCTGTATCAATTTGCCGGTGTTGCTTCTGACGTATAATGATGTAATATCCTTGGGCTGACTACGTTCAGAACGTTCAACCTGTCCGATTACCTGGTATTGTTTTCCATTCCGGAGAAAATAGTCATATCTGCCGCCACTTAAAGCTAGTTGTAAAGTAGAAGATATGTCGGATTCATTTACGCCGAGATTTGTTGCTTTAAGCCGGTCAACTGTAATGTTAAGTTCCGGTTTGTTGAATTTTAAGTTCACATCTACATTGCTGAAAATAGAGTCTTTCCGTGCTGCGTCAAGAAACTTTGGCAATACATCCTGGAGCTTATTAAATTCCAGGTTTTGTATTACAAACTGAACTGGCAATTGTGATCCTCCCGACATGGAAGTAGTAATAGTCTGTTCCTGAGTTGGTATAATTCTCGCTTCCGAATAACGCCGGAATATCTTTATCAGTTTGTCATATACCTGTTGTTGGGTGGTTTTCCTTTGATTAGGCTCCGTAAGAAATAAATTAATTCCTCCCACATTTGTGCTGGATGGGCCACCTCCGCCACCTGTCCTTGCAAATGATAACCGAGACTCAGGAATACTGTCAGTCATTTGCTGAGAAATTCTGTCGACTAAAACATTTGTATAATCAAAATCTGCTCCCTCAGGTGCTGTAATTGTAGCCCTGATAATACTATGGTCTTCCAGCGGCGCCAATTCTGACTTTAAGAATTTTAAAATGGTAAAAATCATTATTAAGCACACAAAAGGTACGGTAATTGAGATCCATTTATGTTTGATAACATAGCTAAGTAAAGATCTGTAACTTTTATCGAGGCCGGCAAAAAATGGTTCGGCAGCGTTATAAAAGCGCGAATGTCCGATTCTTGACCCGCCAAGTCTTATATTAAGCACTGGTGTCAGAGTAAGAGATACAAAAGCTGAGATTATAACTGCGCCGGCCAATACGATACCGAATTCACGAAATAATCGTCCGGTAAATCCCTGCAAGAAAATTACCGGAATAAAAACCACTGCAAGAGTGAGTGAGGTGGAGATGACAGCAAAGAAGATTTCACGGGTGCCATGCAATGCTGCTGTCCATTTATCCATTCCAAGTTCTCTCTTTTTGAAAATATTCTCAGTTACGACAATACCATCATCAACAACCAGACCTGTTGCCAGGACAATGGCAAGCAACGTAAGTACGTTAATTGAAAACCCGAAAATGTACATTATAAAGAATGAACCAATGAGCGATACAGGAATATCAATCAGAGGTCTTAATGCGATTACCCAATCCCTGAAAAACAGGAATATGATAATAACTACCAGTATAATAGCAATAATTAATGTTTCTGTAACATCTTTCACAGACTGGCGTACAAACTTTGATTTGTCATAGCCAACATATAATGTCAGACCAGCGGGAAGGTTTTTTTGAATGTCATCGAACCTTTTATAAAATTCATTGGCTATGTCGATAGTGTTGGCTCCAGGCAGCGGGACCAGAGCAAGCATTATACCTTCGGCACCATTCAGTTTAACTTCTGTTTCTTCATTTTCGGGACCAAGAATCGCTTCGCCGATATCGCTCAGCTTTATCATCTGATCATTAGTCTGCCTGATGATCAGGTTATTAAAATCTTCTTCAGTAACCAGTAACCCGTGAGTTTTCACTAAAAGTTCTGTACCGGTGCCTCTTATTTTTCCGCCGGGAAGGTCTATATTTTCTTTAACTAAAGCTGAAAAGATATCTTGAGCTGTTATGTTAAATGCTGCCATTTTATCAGGATTCAGCCAGAGTCGCATTGCAGGACGTTTTTGTCCAAATAGTCCGACAGCACTTACTCCAGGGATTGTCTGCAGTTTTTCCTGTAAAACATTCTCAGCATAATCACTCAGAGCGGTAGCTGTAAGAGTGGTGCTTTGAATGGCCAGCGTTATAATAGGGTCGCTGTTAGCGTCTGCTTTGGTAACTATGGGAGGAGCATCAATATCCTGGGGCAAACTTCGTGCAGCTTGTGAAGTTTTATCGCGCACATCATTGGCAGCTTTCTCCAGATCGGCACCAACATTAAACTCAACAGTTATATTACTGCTACCGACGGTGGACGATGAGGATATAGTTTTAACGCCTTCTATTCCATTAATTGCCTTCTCTAATGGTTCGGTTATCTGTGATTCCATAATCTCAGAATTTGCACCAGCATAAGAGGTTTGCACATTTATAGTTGGCGGGTCAATTGCAGGGTATAAACGAACTCCCAGAAAATTGTATCCCACTATACCAAACAGTACAATGATCAAGCTCATTACAATTGACGCTACCGGCCGTTTTACTGCAAAATCGGATAATGTCATATCGGATCTCTTTTAACTTTAGAAAACTTTAAAACAGCATTCGGTTTAAGAAAGAGTATTCCGGTTGTCACAACAGTATCACCAGGACTGATGCCACTGATTACCTGCACAGATGACGAATTACGAATCCCTGTCACTATTGTTACAAAGCTGGCCTTCCCATTTTTAGCAACAATAAGTTGTTTTGTTCTTGCCTGTGGAATGACTGCCTCAGTAGGCACCATAAGTGCATCCTTCTTTTCATTCAATCGAAGTTCAACATTTGCAAATTCACCCGGTATAAGCGATGTTGTATTACTTTCAACTATTGCCCGTCCGTTTAAATTGCGGGTATCGGATTCGATTCCCTGTTCTGTCGCCATAACTGTAGCAATATATTTTTTGTCATCACCCTGAACGGTGAATGTTACTTTATATCCAGGCTTTATAGTGCTGCTGTATTTTTCAGGTACGCTGAAATCTAGTTTAAGATGTTTAACATCCCGTATTGTTGCCAGAGCAGTTGCAGTCGTGACCTGTGCACCAATACTAATGTTACGTAACCCGATAGTCCCATCAAAAGGGGCACGAACCTCAGTTTTGTTAATTTGTACATTCAATACTTCAATATCTGCTTTAATAGAGTTTATCTGCAGTATTGTCTGGTCTAAATCCAATTGACTTATCCCATTCACTTTCATCAATTCACTTTGCCGGTTTTCTGTTTGCTGTTCTAATTGCAGCTGTGCCTGCGACTTCTTAAGTTGAGCCTGCAAATCGCCATCAAAAAGTTTTACCAGTAAAGTTCCCTTTTTTGCAAACCCGCCTTCGGACAAATTGATGCCAACTACACGGCCAGGTACTTCCGGCATTAATGTTGTTTCTTCAAAAGGTTTCAATGTCCCGGAAATCGTGATGGTTTGATCTAATACTGTCGGATTTACAATAACCCCTTCAACTCTGAGACTGACAGCTTGTCTGTTAACAGTGTTTTTATCAGGCGCCCCGGAATGGCATGAACACAAAATACCAGAAAATGCAATGATTGTAAACAGGTTAACAAATTTTTTCTCGAACATCATTTGTTGGATTGATTAAGTTTGAACATTTTACAGAATGAAAGAGTAACTATAGATTCATATAATATTATTACTTGATAAAATCTGATTTAAAATGTTAATTAACTGCCAAATGTATAGCTTTTATTAGTATCCTTTATAGTGTGAAACATGAATATTATGTTAAATTTTCATAAAAACCCATTGCCATATTTCTGAAGAAGACTACGACTACTATATAATTAATAAAAAGAAATTACTTTTGTTGAGTTTAAAAAACACTTTCTATGATTCAGCGTATTCAGTCCGTATATCTTTCATTTACAGTTGTGATATCTTTACTGTTACTTAAAGGAAGCTTTTTAGCTTTTTCTGAAAAAACAGGGTCTGTGATAAAAGTTACATTTAATGGGATAGTTCGTGATAATTTTGGACAAGGGTTGGAAATGATTGAAAAGCTTTTACCATTATCTGTTTTAATTATTCTAATTCCAGCAATTTCACTAATCACAATATTTATCTTCAAAAACAGGAAGATTCAATTGTGGTTCTCATTATTTTTGGTAATACTTGCTTCAGGATTTGTAATTGTTTCAATTCACGTTTCGCTCAGTATTGTTTCAAAGTTTGAAGCAAGAATAATTCCCGGATTTAAGATGATCGTGCCAATAATTATCTTAATCATTTCAATTTTAGCATACCGGGGAATCAAGAAAGATGACCAGCTTGTTAAATCGTATGACAGGCTGAGATAAATACTGTTGCCCAAATTAACTGGATATCGGTAAGATTGCTTCGCAACACTCGCAATGACTGTATAAGTAAGATTAATTCCAGATAGGAGTTAAACAGAAGCAAAGTAATTCCACGGTCATTGCGAGGAGCGTAGCAACGAAGCAATCTCAACGCCAAAGTCTGATTATTGTAATAATAGGGGAATTTAAATTATCTGCATATTCTCCTGGGTGGTAATTTTTTCACAATAATGACATTTCAGAGACACATTCTTTTTTGAAACCACTTTGAATCTTGTTGTCACGGATTCGAAGTTTGTTATACACTTCGGATTCATGCACCTGGCTATTCCAACTATATTATCCGGCACTTCCACAACTTTCTTCTCAACGACTTCATAGTCTTTAATAATATTTAATTTGGCATCAGGAGCTACAAGAGCAATCCTGTTAATATCTTCATCTTCGAAAAAAACGCCGGAGATTTTAATAATAGCTTTTCTCCCAAGTTTTTTACTCTCAAGGTTAGTTCCGAAGGTTATCTGGTTATCTATACGGTCCAGACCCAATATCTGTATAACCTTAAAGAGATTACTTGCCGGCACATGGTCAATAACAGTTCCATTCTGTATGGCACTGACACTCATTTGTTTTGCTTCCTTCATCACTCTGACCTTTCTTATTTAATTCCTAATAGTGAACATATAATAGCCTGACGCGTATAGACTCCGTTCAGAGCCTGTTCAAAATAGTAGGCTTTTGGATTATTATCCACATCCTTATGTATCTCATTTACCCTGGGAAGCGGATGCAATATCCGCATGTTAGGTTTAGTGTTTTTCAACATCGAGTTTCTGAGAACATATACATTTTTAACCTTCTCATATTCTATGGGATCAGAGAATCTCTCCTTCTGAACCCGCGTCATATATATAATATCTGCTTTGGATATTATATCCGTAAAATCATTGTGCTCATAATATTTGAGACCCAGGTTGTCAAGGTATAGTTTAAATTCGTCAGGCATTTTAAGCTCTTCGGGTGAGATGAAATTGAAAGTTGTATTCCACCTCGACATTGCCATCATCAGAGAGTGAACTGTCCTCCCGTATTTAAGATCACCTACCATAAAAATGTTCAGATTATCGAGTCTGCCCTGGGTTTTCCGGATTGAATAGAGATCAAGCAAGGTTTGGGTCGGGTGCTGGTTTGCCCCATCGCCGGCATTTATAACCGGTACACTGGCAATCTCACTTGCATATCTTGCACTACCTTCAATAGGATGCCTCATTACGATGAGATCGCAGTAATTGTTAACGGTGAGGATGGTATCATTTAAAGTTTCTCCTTTTGAAACACTTGAATTTGCAGCATCAGAAAATCCGACAATCTTCCCGCCTAACCTGCTAATCGCACTTTCAAAACTTAATCTTGTACGGGTAGAAGGTTCAAAAAATAATGTTGCTATAACCTTTCCTTCAAGTAATTTTTGTGTAGGTTCTTTTTCAAATTCTTCAGTCAGATCAAGAATCCTCAGGATCTCTTCTGTCGAAAAATCATCTATTGATACTAAGCTTCTGTTTTTCATTAATATGGCACATTAAATGCTCATGATTGATCCGGTATCAAATTTAGTCAAGAATTATCTCAACTTCATTTAATGTTGATAATTAATTAAAAAATAATAATTAGAATATTTCCTTAACGAGTTTCAATATATTTGTATTTCAGACCATCAATCCGTGAAAGGCGATTAAGAACTTTTTCTTTTACTGATACTCTGAAATCTAATAAGATACGGCATTCAAGATCAAATGATTGTTCTGATTGTCCAATGTTTTCTTCCTTAAGTATCCTCATAACATCATTCATGGAAATAAATGGATAAGTGATTTCATAGTACTCATTTACTGTCTTCTCTGTCAGTTCTGCATTTTGAATTGCAGACAAGGCAGCAGACCTGTAGGCATTTATTAATCCGCTAACACCAAGTAAAGTGCCTCCAAAATACCTGCTTACTACTATAATGATATTCGTCAAATCAAATGAATTTATCTGACCCAGAATTGGTCTCCCTGCTGTGCCTGATGGTTCTCCGTCATCATTCACTCTCCAGATAATTCTTTCGTGTCCAATCACATAGGCATAACAGTGATGCCTCGCTTCATGATGTTCCTTTTTAATTTTATCTATGATCGGTTTTATTTCTTCCTGACCAGAGACTGGAAAAGCAAAAGATACAAACCTGCTTCCTTTTTCTTTATATATTCCCTGCGAGGATGACGTTATTGTTTTGTAGGTATCAGAATTCATTTTCAATTAAACAACCCAGCTTTCATATAATGATAAGCACAATATTAATTAATTCTATGTTCCCCGGTTACTGATTGTTATAAAAAATAATACTTTTGTCAACAATAGAATGCGTATGAGTGTATTATTAGATGAAAAGGATCTGCATAAACTAATTGTCATTGGCGATAGAATTCTTATTAAACCCAAAGTTCCTCAGTCAAAGACAAAAAGCGGATTGCTGCTTCCTCCTGGTGTAAACGAAAATGAAAAGGTTCAGATCGGTTATGTAGTTAAAGTTGGTCCGGGTTACCCTATACCTTCGGTAAATGATAATGATGAACCCTGGAAAAACAGGTCTGATGAACCAAAATATGTTCCGCTTCAGCCAAAAGAAGGAGATCAGGCAGTGTACCTTCAGAATAGTGCCATAGAGATAGAATTCAATAAGGAAAAATATATTGTAGTACCACATTCCGCAATATTACTTCTCCTAAGGGATGATGGACTTTTTGAATAATATTATTACATATGGAAAATGAGTTTTTAAAAGGGAAAAAAATACTAATTGTCGAGGATGACTTGTCAAGCAGATTATATCTTAATAAAATACTTGAAAAGGCCGGGGTAGTTATCCTGAATGCTGGTGATGGGCAAGAGGCAGTTGATGTAGCTTTAAATAATCCTGATCTTGATATTATTTTGATGGACATTCAGCTCCCGGTAATGGATGGTTATACAGCATTAAATAAAATCAGGGAGGTCCGGCAGGATCTTATCATCATCGCACAAACTGCTTATGGCCTTTTAGGCGATAAAGAGAAAATCCTCAATTCCGGATTTAATGATTACGTTATTAAACCCATTCTGTCACAAAACCTTATAGAAAAACTAATAACAAACCTTAAAAGGAAATAATCACTCTTCAGGGTAAACTGAATTCAAATTACTCCGGGTAAACAGCAATCTTTATGAATTCTTTTCTGAATTCATCAATTTCGTGAATCCATCTTTCTTTTTCAATTCTGATATTATTCCTGGAAATTAATGATTCTCTCATTCCCGAATCACCTGAAAGTATGTCAAACGGCATCAGGTTGTATTCATATTCATATGGTGGCAGCTTGAATTTGAGAGCATGTGGCCCCGTAGTTTCAATTATTGCATCAAAGATTTCCAACGCAGTCCCAACAGGCTTAAAACGGTCGATATCAGTAATATGTATCTGCAGACCATGGCAAAGTTCTCCGCAGAATTTATGGAATGTTGGAATAAAATCATGAGTTCTGAATACACATCCTTCAACATGCCTGTTATCAAGATTCTTTTTAAGTTTTTCCGCATCAATAAACGGGGCGCCAAAAAGCTCAAATGGTATCGTTGTACCTCTTCCCTCAGATAAATTGAGTGCTTCAATAAGTACTGTGCCAGGATATATCATAGCAGTTTGTACTGTCGGTATATTTGGCGATGGTATGACCCACGGAAGGCCTGTATCACTGAATAATGAAGATCTCCTCCAGTTTTTCATCCATACAACATTCAGGTCGCAACCCGGGTAATATTTCTCTTTAATCCAGAGTGCCATTTCCCCAATGGTCATTCTATGACATAAAGGAATTGAGGCGCCTCCTACGAATGTAAAATACTCTTTTTTCAGAACCGGACCATCAAAGGGAAGTCTGCCAATCGGATTTGGTCTGTCAAGCAGCCATACAGGTATCCCTGATTCTGTACAAGCTTCCATACATAGTTTAACTGTCCAGATGTATGTATATAATCTGGCTCCAACATCCTGAATATCAATTAAAAAAACGTCAATTCCATTCAGCATTTCAGGAGTCGGTTTACGATTCTTCCCATAAAGGCTGTAAATAGGAATGTAAAATACCGGATGTTTCTGGCTTTGCCATTCAATCATATTATCCTGAGTCTGACCATGAATACCATGCTGTGGCCCGAATAGACCAGCTAACCTGCAGTCTTCCCGCTCAAAAAAGATATCTGAAATATGTTTGAAATCCTGTGTGATGCTTGGAGCATGACATAAAATTCCAATTCTTTTACCTTTTAGTTCAGCAGGAAATTCTTTTAAAATAGATTCCAGTCCGGTAATTACCATCTGTGAGTTTTTATGAGCAAATATATACTTAACATTGTTAAATGATCAATAACATTTATCTTAATAATTTAAAATGATTATTCTTTTATAAGTTTGGGCATTAAAAATATTTTCAAATATGAAGAAAAGATCGATTAGCTATCTGAATATTGAATTACTCTTCTTATTATTTCTGGTTTCATGTACCGGAACCGGCAAAAAGAGTATCAGTATATTTGAGACAACTGATGTGCATGGGGTTATACTTCCATATGATTTCACTGAAAAAGAAAAGCTGAACGTTTCCATGGCCTCATCATTTACTTATATTAAGCAGATCAGGAAGGAAAAAGATGCCACTCTGCTTCTTGATAACGGAGATAATCTGCAGGGACAACCTGAGGTATATTATTATAATTATATTGATACTGTACAACCCCATTTTGTAGCTGAAGTAATGAATTATATGGTATATGATGCATGTACTGTTGGCAACCATGATGTAGAAGCCGGCCATGGAGTTTACGACAGGTTAGTTAAAGAAGACAACTTCCCGTTACTGGCTGCAAATGCAGTTAATATTAAAACAGGTAAACCATATTTCAAACCTTACCAGATTATTGAAAAGGAGAGGATTAAAATTGCTGTTTTTGGCCTTGTCACGCCTGCAATTCCAAATTGGCTGCCACCTCAACTATATTCAGGCATTGAATTTAAAGATATGGTTGAAACCGCAAAGCAATGGATGCCTGTCATTTTAAATGAAAAACCTGACCTTGTAGTCGGATTATTCCACTCCGGGTGGGACAGAACTGAGGGGAAGCTGCAAAATAATAATTTAAGTGAAAATGGCACTGCTGCCGTCGCTTACAATGTTCCCGGATTTGATATAATATTTTGTGGTCATGACCATAAAGTGGCAGATGAGAAATTTGTCAATTCAGCCGGCGATACTGTACTGATCCTAAATGGAGGCAGCAGATCGGAAAAACTGGCTGAAGCAGATATAACATTTACTTCAGGGAAGATTAAAGGAAAGCGACTGATGAAAATTTCAGGCAAAATTATAAATGTAGCTGATTTTAAACCTGATCCTGAATTCATTACAAGGTTTTCTCCGCAATATAAAATAATTGATGAATATGTAAACAGGATAATTGGTAGTTCTTCGGCAACCATCACATCAAGAGATGCTTATTTTGGTCCATCTGCTTTCGTTGATATGGTTCATTCAATTCAGCTTGAGATAACAGGTGCAGATATTTCATTTGCTGCACCACTCTCTTTTGATGTTCAGATTAACAAAGGTCCGATAACTGTGGGAGATATGTTTAAACTCTACAGATTTGAAAACATGCTTTATACAATGTCACTGTCAGGAGATGAGGTTCAGAAATATCTTGAGTATTCATATTCGGAATGGCTTAATACAATGAAGGGCCCTGCTGATTTATTGCTTAAATTACGCATTGGAAAAGACGGAAAACCAACAATAACAAATGATAAAGCATGGTTTAAAAACCAATCATACAATTTTGATTCAGCTGCCGGGATCAATTATACAGTTGACGTAAGCAAACCAGAAGGAGCCAGAATAGAGATAAAAGGTTTTTCAGATGGCAGACCTTTTGACAAAAATAAAATGTATAAGGTGGCCGTTAACTCATATCGTGGTAATGGTGGAGGTGGCCATTTTACCGAAGGCGCCGGAATAACTAAAGATGAACTTAGAAAAAGACTCATTTCCTCTACAGATCGTGATTTAAGGTATTATATATTAAAATCAATTGAAGCAAAAAAAACAATAAATCCGATACCTTTGAACAACTGGAAGATCATTCCTGAAAAATGGGTAAAAACAGCTATGTCTTCTGAATATGCTTTGCTATTCGGAAGAAATAAATAGATTTGAAAAATTAAAATGGTGGAAAAGGAGACAGATTTTATATCAGATGGAGCAAAGCTTCCTGTTGTGGAGGAGTTCTTTTCTTTACAGGGAGAAGGCTTCCATACCGGGAAAGCAGCATACTTTATCAGATTAGGAGGATGTGACATTGGCTGCAACTGGTGCGATTCCCGTTTTTCCTGGAACCCGGATTTACATCCTATGGTTGCAACAAAAGTAATAATCGACCGCGTTATTGAATCAGGTGCCGATTCGGTGGTTGTTACAGGTGGTGAACCGCTTATGTGGACACTTGATTTGTTATGCAATGGATTAAAAAGTGAAAATATAAGCACTTTTATAGAAACTTCAGGAGCATATCCCTTAAGCGGAACCTGGGATTGGATATGCCTTTCCCCGAAACAAAACATGCCGCCAGTTTCTGAAATCTGTAAAGTTGCTGATGAGCTGAAAGTAATTATTCAGGATAGAAGTGATTTTGAATGGGCTGAAAAATATCATGGAATGGTAAGTAATGAGTGCAGATTATATCTTCAGCCTGAATGGAGCATATTTGAAACCATTATTCCTGAAATAGTTGAATATATCAAGAAGAACCCAACCTGGAGAATTTCACTTCAGGCTCATAAATATATGCATATCCCATGATTCAGGTATGAAGTACATTTTTACCATCTTCATTTTAACAATTTTCTGTGCAACATCGCGGGTTAGTTTTTCACAGAGTTGGCATACTTCATCAAACAAAGCCCTTAAGATATATAATGAAGGTGTTTCTGCTTTCGATTATCTCGATTTCAATAAAGCTGAAATCGATTTTAAAGAAGCCATCTCAATAGACAATAAATTCTATGAAGCATATATGATGCTTGGGGAATTAATGTCAAAACAAAGAAGGTTTAGCGAGGCGTCATTAAATTATAAAACAGCGGTAAAAATAGACTCTCTGTTTTTTAAGCCTGTTTTTTTCAATCTGGCAAATGCGGAAATGATGTCGGGAGATTATTATAATGCTCTGATTCATTTTAATGTTTATCAGGCGCAGGAGGGAATGTCATCTGTGAATAAGACTGTTGCCACGAAGCGAATAAAAAACTGTGAGTTCGCTTTGAATTCAATAAAGAATCCTGTTTCATTCAGTCCGGTAAGTGTAGGACCCGGAATAAATACAAGTGATGATGAATACTGGCCATCAATAACTGCAGATGGTCAGACACTCATGTTTACCCGGCAGCCAAATCTGGCTAATAATCCTGGTTTTACCGGAGTCGTGCAGGAGGATTTTTACGTAAGTACTTATTCTGATAATAAATGGCAGAAAGCATTTAATGCCGGAGCACCCCTGAATACAATTCAAAATGAAGGAGCTCAAACCATTTCTTCTGACGGAAGCTATATGTATTTTACCGCATGCAATCGTGTTGGTGGCATGGGAAATTGTGATCTGTATTTTTCAGCTTTTAACAACGGGAAGTGGTCAGAACCATCTAATCTGGGAGCTCCTGTTAATACAAACCACTGGGAATCAACACCATCAATCAGTGCTGATGGTAAAACCCTTTTCTTTTCGAGCAGCAGACCTGGAGGTTTTGGCGGCAAAGACATCTGGTTTACACGATTAAATGATAAAAATAAGTGGAACGAACCAGTAAACCTTGGAAGTGTCATTAACACGGATGGTGATGAAATGTCTCCCTTCATACATTTCGATGGAAAGACACTTTATTTTGCTTCTGACGGCAGGGTCGGAATGGGAGGATTTGATCTATTTGTGACCAGAATGAATGATGATAGCACCTGGACCGATCCACAGAATCTTGGTTATCCAATAAATACCTTTAATGATGAAATGGGACTTATAATAGAGTCAGGCGGACAAAAAGCATATTATTCAACAATACGTGATAAATCAAAGGGAAAGGATATTTTCTCTTTTAACCTTTATGAATCAGCCAGACCTAATCCTGTATCCTATATGAAAGGTAAAGTGTACGACAAAGAGACAGGTAAGTTATTAAAGGCAGATTATGAGCTAATTAATCTCTCAACAGGGAAGATAATTATAAAAAATATTACAGATGAAACCGGCAATTTCCTGGTTTGTCTTCCTTCAGGATACAATTACGGGATAAATGTCAGCAAACCCGGTTACCTCTTTTATTCCGAAAATTTTATGTTTGAAGGGATCCACACAGCTTATAAACCTTTTATTAAAAAAATAATTCTGAATCCTGCCATTTTAGGTGAGAAGATGCAGCTTTCAAATGTATTCTATGAAATAGACTCCTGGCAATTAAAGAAGGAATCCATGACAGAATTAGATAATCTGGCAACCCTTTTATCGGAAAATAAGAACCTGGTTATGGAAATCGGAGGTTATACTGATTCTACCGGATCAGTGCAATATAATATGGTATTATCTGAAAAAAGAGCTTTGTCGGTTGTTAACTACCTTATCAAAAAAGGGATTTCTTCCGACAGGCTTAAATCTAAAGGGTACGGGAACACTTCGCCACTCGGTGATAATGTGACTACTGAAGGTAGAAAATTAAACAGAAGAACGGAAGCAAAGATTATTGAATTGAAAAAATAAAAAAAATGGCTGTCTATTGGTTAAACAGCCATTTGCTCTCATGCTAATTGAATTCAGACATCGAAAATAATGACACAAGCTTTTATCAGATCGCGATCATGGAATTTACATATTTATTTATATTAATGTCGGAGCTAACTACCACTTTGACAGGAATAGAAAAGTAAATTCCTGTTCCGGTAAGACCGTTGCATTCAACACAGATAGTTCCGCCCAACATCTGAATTAGCTTCTTGGCCAGGGTAATATTAATAGCTGTATAAGTATCATTGTGTAGAATAAGAGATTCATTCAAATCCTCTGTTTGAAGAAATTCTTTGCATTTGAAATAACCCTGGCCTGAGTCGAGAACATAGAAGTTTACTTTATCGTCCCTGAGAAAGTACCCAATCTTAACATACCCTGAATTGGTGTTTTTTATTGAATTCTGGAACAGACTACGAATTACCCTGGAAATCTTGTTCTTATCAATAATAACTTCAGTAGAATTTGAGAACTGTATCTCAGTTACCAGTTCAAGATCCTTGTGACCTTCTTTTTGTAGTTCTTCCCTGAATTCTGAAATAAGGTCATCAAGAAAACTATCGAGTTTGCATATTTTTGAATCAGCTTTTGAATTACCCGTATCAATTATCGCCGAATCAAGAAAACTATCGAACAGACCAATTAATTGTTCACATGCACCCAATATCTGACTACTGAATTCTTGACGGTCTGAATTGTTGCAGCTACTATCCTTCATCAGAAATGAAAATGCAACTATTGCATTCATGTGTGTTCTCATTTCATGAGAAATCCCTGTTAATACTGTTGGACAATTTATCATATTAATATTCGATGAATTCATATCTTTCCCCATTACCCTGATCTTCATTTGTGATCTATTTTCACCATGTGAATCGTACATTTAATATAGGTTCTCCAGATATTTACTTTAATCCACTGATTATTTTTTTTGCATCATTTTTGTAAATACCATCCTCTTTTATAATTATTTTGAAAAGTTGCTTTGCTTTTTCCGTTTCATTGGTATTGAGGTAACATAAAGCCAGATACCACTGAGCCTGGTCAATATACAGGTTGTTTTTGTCATCAATCACCTTACCAAATGATTGTTTCGCTTCCGGATATTTCTTCTCCTCAAAATTTGCAACACCTTTTAATAAGACTGTCTGCATATCATTCGGTTTGTTATCAAGCACTTTGTTGAAAAGAATCGCGGCATTCTCATAATCATGAGTATTATAAAACTCAAGGGCCAAAGTGAAATCAGCATCTGCTCCCGATTGAGCTGACCTTTGATTTGTCGGAGGTTCATATACCTTATAATAGTGTTTCATTATTTTCTCACTATTAAGATTCTTTCCCGAAAACAATGTAATACTTCCAATCAGAATAAGTCCTGCAAAAACTGCTGCATATCTGATGTAAGTCGTTTTCTTTGAGTCTTTTGAAGATTGAGTCACCTCTTTTCGCTGATTTTCAATTCTGGAGAGCTTATTCCTTAATGAAATTACATTCTGGTTCTTTAGAATCTCATCAGTACGCTTCCTGAGACTGACCTCATTTCTGAGTTTTTCGTTACCTTCAAGCTCCTTTTGGAACCATTGTCTTTCTGCCTCGCTCATCTCCCCGGCATTATACCTTTCGATGAAATATGAAAAATCAATCGTTTTCATAAATATTAAATATTATTTTATTTAAATAAATCTTATATTTTCCTAATGCTTCTATTAAGTCAAATAAGTTACTCAGTATCAGTAATATAATTTCTTATTAAATGCTTCAGTGAAGCAAACCGTACGTTATATTTTATAATATTCCTAAACTTATAATAAATCAGATATATTATAAAAAATCAATTTACCTGCTTTCGCAAAAACAATACGTATAAATGTTGTCAGAGTATGATCGGGGGCACGTTTGATTTAATAATCGGGTCATTTTCTCCGCCACGAACAGAAATCATCTCTTCAATTGAAAGTGCAAACTCAGTAAAAATGTCTTTTGTCAATTTTGAATTCAGGGTTTTCATAGCTTTTTTTATTAGTCAGGGTAATTCTTAATTCAGTTTCTATACTTCTACATGTCGGAGGATACCGTTTTGTGACACGAAAAAATCAATTATTTTTAAAATATTTTTTTATCCTCACATAATCAGATAATTACAGAGAACAATATTTTGTATAAATAATGAATATGATTTGGTTTTATTATCTTTGGTAAGGAAATATTTTGGGGTCTCTCTTAAACTATGAGGTAAATTCATGAATTTTAAAAAGCAAATTTCCAGATTTGTTATTATATATGTGTTCATTTTTGCCGGATGCATTAATTCATCTTTGATCATGGGCACTTGCATATCCGCTAATTTTTACGACAGGAATAATTCTGTGGTATTCACTCTCCCTTATGTAATTAACAATTCATCAAAGGAAGTCGCCAAGCTAAATGGATCGCTTAAAGGTTCACTTAATATCTTATTATCAGGAGGTGACAGCGCACAAAGCCGGCTTATAACAGAAAAAATAATCAAGAAAATAGATGCCAATGATATTAATGATTCAGTTTTGTCTGAATCTTATTACCTTATTGGGATATATTATTTATTTACCAAAGCTTATAATGAATCAATCCGTTACCTTGGTCTTTGTATTTCTTTTAAGGAGAAAACAGGCGAATATGATGAGTGTTATGCCAAAGCTTTATATAATCTTGGTGCTGCATACCTGAGTATTGGGGATATTAAAAGGCATGAAGAATTTTCATCGAAGTCCATGGAAATTGAAAAAAAAATAAATGGCGAGTCAAGTCCGCTTCTGGCCAGTATATACCTTAGCCTGGGTTTAGCTTATTCAGAACTCCAGGAGCATGACAAGTCATTAAATTATTTTAATTATGCTCTGACAATAGCAAATAGCAAACCAGACAGCGTTCCTCCCTCGATAAAAGCTGATATTTATACTAGTTTAGGCGGAAGTTATTGCAGGATTGCTGATTTCTCAAAAGCTAAAATATACCTCGATAAAGCAGAATTGCTCTATAACCAATTTAACTTAAAGATCAGTGAAAATTATATCAATCTGATGAATAGCCTGGCAATAACCGACGGAGCCCTGAAGCTTACTTTTGAAGCAGGGGAATGTTATAAAAAAGTTATTCCTGTCGCTTTAGCTAATAATTCACCACTGTCTTATAATTTAATAAATAGTTATTCAATATTTCTGGCTAATAATGGCGACTCTAAGAAAGGTGAAGAGTTACTTAAAAATGCTCTTGAACGGGCACAAAACAAATTTAAATTATCTTCCCGAAACTATATTGAAGTACTTATCAACTATGCGAACTACTTACGGGTTAATAATATTGATAATAAAAAATCGCTTGAATGTTTCGGGAAGTGCCTAGAATACCTTCAAATGAATGACCAGGACGTTTCTTTGAAAACCTCTGTTTATGTGGGATATTCTCTTTCATTGGATGAAGCTGGGGAACAGGAAAAAGCGCTGGAAATATTACAGTCTTTGCTTGTTTCAAACCCGGAAAACCTGCAGGGCAAAGGGAAATATATTAATCCTGACATTGATAAGATCAAGCCGGACAGAATATCTTTAAATATTCTCTATACAAAGTACAGGATTTTATGGGATATCTATAAAAAAACAGGTGACCAGAAGACTCTTGAAGCCGCCTCAAATACCTCAGAATTAATAGTTTCAATTATAGAAAAAGTAAGGATAAATATAAGTGACGACGAAAGCAGACTTATCCTTGGCGACCGTTACAGAGATTCCTACCTTAATACAATACACGATTTCAATATTCTTTATAATAAAACAAATGATACCCGTTTCCTGGAAAAGGCATTTGAATATTCGGAAAAAAGCAAAGTCGCGGGTTTGCTTACATCCACCAGGGAATTAAAAGCAACCCAGCTTAATATTCCTTCAGGTATTGGAGAATATGAAAAGAAACTGCAGGTGGATATAAACCTGTTTAATGCAAGGTTGGCCGAAGAGACAGCCAGGGAAAAACCTAATTCTGAGTTGATCAATAAATGGAAGGAAAATCTATTGGAGACGACAAGGTCAAGGGATTCACTGATCCTGATCTTTGAAAAACAATACCCTCTTTATTATACAATAAAATACAACACCAATGCGGTTGAACTTAAGGATATTCCCAGGATATTAGGTCACAATGGTAATTATATAAATTATGTTTTATCTGACACTATCCTGTATACTTTTGTCGCCAACAAGAGATATCATCAACTTATAGCAATTCCTGTTGATTCATCATTTTTTAGTGATATCAGAAAATTCAGGAGCTTATTATCAATGCCGCTGCCTTCGGATAATGCATCTCAGAAATTTAAAGAATTTCAGGTTGTAGGATATAGATTGTTTAAGACTCTTATTGATCCTGTAAGATCCTATCTTATTTCTAATAAGATATTAATTTCTCCCGACAATATTCTATCATATCTTCCATTTGAAACTATTCCGACATCTCCTGATTCACCGAAAAATATCAGGTACAGAGACATAAGGTATCTTATGAAAAGTTATGATATTTCATATACCTATTCTGCGACTTTTATGGCAGAATCAGTAAAAAAAGATTACAACAGAATCAACAAACTAATTGCATTTGCCCCAGATTATCGCGAACCAATTGATATCCAATCTGTTTTAATGTCTCGACAAGCAGGAACAGGTGTCCTGAATGATTTACCTTTTGCCCGGCAGGAGGCAAAGTATGTATCAGATATTACGGGTGGGACATTGTTTGCAAATAGTGCCGCAAAAGAATCAGTTTACAAGAGAGAATCAGGTAAATATGATATAATCCATCTGGCTATGCATACTCTGTTGAATGATAAAGACCCTATGAATTCAACACTGATCTTCAGCCAGGGAAATGATTCTCCGGAAGACGGTTATCCTTAAAACTTATGAGGTTTATGGCATTCCTCTTAAAGCTAAAATGGTCGTTCTTAGTTCATGCAATACAGGTAACTGGCCTTTTATACTCCGGTGAAGGCATATTAAGTCTTGCCAGAGGTTTTATCTATTCTGGAAGCGAGTCAGTAGTAATGTCAATGTGGGAGATTGAAGATAAATCAGGGACAGAGATTGTTGAAATGTTTTATAAATATCTTAAGAAAGGATATCCTAAAGAGTGTTGCTTTGAAAAAAGCAAGGATTGCCTTTTCTAGAAAATGCAGATCAGCTGAGGTCTCACCCTTACTTTTGGGCTGCCCTTGTAGTATATGGAGACAATTCACCATTATACTACTCAAGCAGACTTAAAATTGCTATTATAACAATTATTGCCTTTTTATTATTTTCGGCGTGGATTTTATTTCTGGAAACGAAAATACTCCTGATATTCAGCATCTTCTTTCACAAGATCAAGAAGAGCTTCCTTGCTCAGGTATTTTTTCCGTCCTGGCGTAGACCTCATTTTTAAGATTCATTTTCACTGCAATCTCTTCATACGTGAGTTACCATCAGCGAATAGATTCAAATACCATTTGCTGGTCGGGTTTTAATCGTGGAAATACCCTGCTGATAATTCTTTCCAGAATCAGATCATATTGTTCTTCAGTTTCCCCCTCATCAGGAATATCTATCTCCAGTTCTATTGTCTTTTGCTTTTTTCTGAGCAGTGCACTCCATACATTACGGGCGATTCCAAAAAAATAACCTTTAAGTTCCGTTGTAAGATGCAGGTCATCTTCTGTGATCTGATTGTAAAGTGCTATTATGGTATCCTGGAAAACATCGGAAACATCTTCATCGGATCCGCTATTACTTAGAACATGATTCTTAACTGATTGGAAATAATTATCATAAAGCCAATTCAGAACCTTATCATCCTGATTGCGTATCCCGGTTATTATGTTGATATCAGATATTTTATTAAACAACCCCTTTTGCTTAAAAGAATCAAATGGCAAATATAGTATTTCCAAAATCCAAAACTCTTTTTATAACGTCTGAGGTTCTGATTTTATCTGAAACATGGGATTATCTTAATCAAAATATAAATATCTTTACTTTGGATAAAAATAAATTTCCGAAACTTCAATGTCTTTCCCTTTTGTAAAACAACCCGATGCAATGGATTGCGGACCTGCCTGCCTGAAAATGGTGGCAGGATTTTACAAAATGAATTTTACCCTTGAATCTCTCAGAAGAAAGTGTTATATAACCAGAGAAGGAGTTTCTTTTCTCGGACTTTCTGAAGCTGCTGATTCTTTGGGTTTTAGAACTTTAGGCGTAAAAATTCCTTTTGAAATAATGAATGAGAATGTTCCACTGCCGTGCATTGTGCACTGGCGGCAAAAACATTTCATTGTCATATACAAAATCAAGAATGAAAAAATCTGGGCTGCGGACCCTGCAGTAGGTCTGATTAAATTCAGCCGTGAGGAATTTATCCGGAGCTGGGCATCTACTGTAATAGATGAAAAACCAGCTGGCCTTGTACTAATAATTGAACCGACACCATCGCTTTTTAAAAATGAGAACGAGAAGGAAAATACAACGGGTTTTAAATTTCTGTTTAAATATTTCCGTCTCTACAAAAAATATTTTTATCAGCTTATTCTGGGTTTAGTCCTTGGAAGCTGTATTCAGCTGGTAATACCGTTCCTTACCCAGTCCATTATAGATATTGGTTTAAATAATAACGATATAGGATTTATTTACCTTATCCTTTTTGCCCAGCTGGCTCTGGTTTTTGGAAGAATGTCGGTTGAGTTTATAAGAGGCTGGTTGTTGCTTCATATCGGTTCAAGGGTTAATGTAGCTGTTATATCTGGATTCCTTCAAAAACTAATGTCATTGCCAGTAGCTTTTTTTGATACAAAACTTACCGGTGATATTCTTCAGCGTATTGAAGATAATAACAGGATTGAAGAGTTTCTTACTTCTGCCAGTCTGAACATCTTGTTCTCTTTTTTCAACCTGGTTGTTTTTGGTATAGTGCTTGCCATTTTTAGTACTAAAATACTTGCCTTATTTCTAACTGGGTCATTATTATATATAGTATGGGTTTCGATGTTTATGAAATCAAGAGCCAGGCTTGATCATCAGCGTTTTAAACAGATGTCTGTTTCGGGGAACAAACTCATAAACATTGTTAATGGCATGCAGGAGATCAAGCTCACGCAAAGTGAATTAAGCATGCGATGGGACTGGGAAAGGCTTCAGGCTATCTTATTTGGATTAAAGGTAAAAGGATTGAGTATAATTCAATATCAGTCTGCCGGAGCAACATTTATAAATGAAGTGACCAACGTTCTTATTACAATTGTTGCCGCAACAGCAGTTCTTAAAGGTAATATGACTCTTGGTATGATGCTTGCTGTTCAGTTTATAATAGGTCAGCTGAATGTGCCTGTCAGTCAGATAATTGGATTCTTCCGCATGTCTCAGGATGCAAAAATGAGCCTTGACCGTCTGGCTGAAGTCCATAACCTTGAGGAGGAGGAACCTGATCCTGAAGTGAAAGTGCGAAAGCTTCCAGATAAAAAGGATATCTATTTTAATAGCCTTTCCTATCAGTATGAGGGCCCGCGTTCGCCATTTGCATTAAAAGATATTGACCTGTTCATTGAAGAAAATAAAATAACTGCAATCGTTGGAACCAGCGGCAGCGGAAAAACAACCTTGTTAAAGATGCTCCTGGGTTTTTATCATCCTGTTGCAGGTGAAATACTTATTGGTGACTTACGTTTGTCTAATCTCAGCCTTAAAGTCTGGAGGAAAAAGGTTGGAGCTGTTATGCAGGACGGATTCTTATTTCCCGACACTATCGCAGCTAACATAGCTCCCGGATCTGAAGAAATAGAGGAGAAAAGACTAATTAATGCAGTTGATATTGCAAACATCAGAGGATTTATCGAGTCTCTTCCATTGGGATATAATACCAAAATAGGAGCAAATGGTCACGGATTAAGCGAAGGTCAGAAACAACGGTTGCTTATTGCAAGGGTAATCTATAAGAATCCCGATATTATAATTTTTGATGAAGCAACTAATTCACTAGATGCCAATAATGAAAAAGTAATTGTTGAAAACCTTGCTGATTTTTTTGAAGGTAAGACGGTTATTGTTGTTGCACACCGGCTCAGTACTGTAAGAAACGCAGATAAGATTGTTGTTCTTGACAGTGGCAGAATAATTGAAACAGGTTCTCACGAATCGCTTATCGCGAAAAAAGGAGCATATTATAACCTTGTAAAGAATCAACTTGAACTGGGTAGTTAGCAAGGATATATGAAAAATCAGAGGCCTGAAATATTATATTCTGACCCCGTTAGAGAGATTATGGGAAAACCTCCGAGTAGAATTCTCAGGTGGGGAACAACAGTTATGCTTTTGGTTTTCGTTCTTTTTATTCTCTTTGCCTGGTTAATAAAGTATCCCGATACAATCCCTGCTCCGGTTGAAATTACTACAACTAATCCCCCTGTAACTCTTGTTACTAAAATAACAGGACATATAAACTCTTTTTTTGTAAAGGAAAGAGAAAAGGTTAGTGCCGGGCAGTTGGTTGCTGTTATGGAAACTACAGCCTCCTTGCACGAAGTTGAATTACTTAAACAAACAATTGACACAATTAAGAACCCGGAGTTACTTTTTTATCGATTGCTGCCACTTTTCTCGGAGCTTGGTGAGCTTCAGAGTTATTATGGAACTTTTCTGAAAAACCTTTCTGACTTAAATAATTATGTGAATAATGATTTTTATGGTAGCAAAATAGCTTCACTTAACAATGAAATAAATGGAATTCAGGAATTTATTACACGATTAAGTATAAAGGAAAAACTGTATTCTGAAAATCAGCGACTTGAGGCAAAAATGTACAATAGGGATTCCTCTCTTTTTGCGGGTAGCGTGATACCTGAAAGTGACCTCGAGAGATCTCACCAATCGCTGTTAAGAGTAAATATAGAACTGCAGCAGGCTCGCCTTGACCATTCCGCAAAATCGATTGAGTTGGCTGAAAAGCGTCAACTTCTTGAGGATTACCGCATAACACGGATAGATGAAAAACAAAAACTTGTTTCAGTTTTGCGTGAATCCTTTTTGAACCTTAAGTCACAAATTAATTTATGGGAAAACACTTACCTTCTTATCTCCCCGGTTGAAGGTATTGTTTCATTTACAAAGTTCTGGAGCGCAAATCAGTCAGTAATAAAAGATGAACCTGTGGTAAGTATTGTTCCTATTGAAACAGGCAGTTTCCTTGGCAGAATAGATCTGAAAATGGAAAGATCCGGCAAAGTGAAAACCGGACAATCAGTTAATATTAAGCTGAGCGGCTATCCTTATCTGGAATATGGAATGGTAAGAGGCATAGTAAAATCTAAATCACTCGTGCCTTCAGGTGATGCCTATGTAATTGAAATTGAACTTCCGGAAGGTCTTACGACTTTATATGGGAAAAAACTTGATTTTACTCATAATATGCAGGGTACCTCTGAAATAATTACTGAAAATATCAGGCTTCTTCAAAAGATAGTTAATCCTTTTCGCTATATGGTAACAAAAAACAGAAAATGATCCCTTTTCATTTTTTTGAGTAAGGCTCATAATCTTCATCTTTTGACGAGGATGGAAAAGAAGTGCTTGAAGCAGGTTTTGTTTCTGTACCTGATTTACCCTTATCTTTTTTAATATATTTCTGATATAACCTGATTGCTATAACAGCTATAGCTGCTGAAAAGATTAGAATTTGAGATATATGCATTTGGATCTATGATTTAATTGCAGTTTTTTAGAACTTTCATATTGCTTGAAATTATCATTCAAATATATAATTTATCTTACTAAAATTTAATAATGGCTAATTGAAAAGAAGGATTTAATAATTTCAATAATTTCCTTCTGACATGTTCAAGTTGTCTTTATATCTGATTCTCACATTTATTTATGTCAAAACCTTGAGTTTTATTAAATATTTCAATATTTTCGTACTCTGAAAATCCCATGGATTGCCATGGTGTAAATTACTGATAAAGAGCTGAACTATAAAAGGATTGATTATGACCAAGAAAAATCCGGATGACTCTGTTCGTAAAGAACAATCCGGGGCGAATGAAAACGCCCTCGGAACTGAGGATGCCACACAAGCGGAAAACGCGCAAGAACTTGTCCCTTTGGACGATACTGAAAAAGCTGATGAGAATTCAGAGAATGTCATTGAAAAAGAGGAGTTTAAACTGGATAAAGAATCTGAGCCAACTGCTGAGAAAGAAGAGCCCTTATATGAGGATTCTCATACTTTTGATGATATAGAACTTCCTCAGGTTGATTATTCAGGGTACTCAAAACATGAACTGGTTGAAACATTAGGCCTTATTATAGAAAACCGGCCTACTCTTGAGATAAGAGACGATGTAGAACGATTAAAAATTCTCTTCTATAAAAAATTAAAGAGTGAATCAGAGGAAAGAAAAAGTAAATTTCTTGAGGGTGGCGGTAAGATTGAAGACTATAGGCAGTGGGTTGATCCTGATGATGCACGTGTAAAACATCTGCTCGAAAAATATAAAGAGAAAAAAACTGATTATAATAAGATTCAGGAAGTTGAAAAATATGAGAACCTTAAGAAAAAGTACGATATAATTGACAAAATAAAGGATCTGGTGAACAGGGAAGAGTCAATAAATAAGACTTTTCACGACTTCAGATCCCTGCAGAATGAATGGCATTCAATTGGCGTTGTCCCACAGACCTCACTTAAAGACCTTTGGGAGAATTACCATCATTATGTCGAAATTTTCTACGATTATATTAAAATCAATAAGGAACTTAGAGACCTTGATCTAAAAAAGAACTTAGAGGCAAAAGTTTTGCTATGTGAAAAAGCTGAAGAACTTCTTCTTGAGCCAAATCCGGTTAATGCTTTCAGGTTTTTGCAGGACTTTCATAATCAGTGGCGTGAAATAGGGCCTGTTCCACAGGAATCAAAAAATGAGATTTGGGAAAGGTTTAAAGAGGCAACTTCTCAAATTAACAAAAGACATCATGAGTACTTCGAAAAGCAGAAAGACGATCAAAAGAAAAATCTTGAAGCTAAAATAGCTCTCTGTGAAGAAGTAGATGCTATCGACCTGCTTGAAATAAAAAACTTTAAAGAATTTGATGAAAGAGCTGATAAGGTTGTTGAATTGCAGAAGATATGGCGTACGATAGGATTTGCTCCTAAAAAACAAAATAACAAAGTTTATCAGAGATTCAGAGAAGCATGCGACACCTTCTTTGAGAAGAAAAGAGGATTCTATGCTGATAACAAAGAGATTCAACTGAATAACCTTCAGCTGAAGACAGAATTATGTATACAGGCTGAAGCACTTCAGGAAAGTACGGATTGGAAAGCAACTTCTGATGCCCTTATTAAACTTCAGAAAGAGTGGAAAGAAATAGGCCCTGTCCCGCGAAAACAATCTGAAAGATGCTGGAAAAGATTCCGTAAAGCCTGTGATCATTTTTTCAACAGGAAAACTGAATTCTTTGCAGCTCTTGATACTTCATACGAAGATAACCTGAAGGCAAAGCTTGCAATAATTGAAGAACTTGAAAAATTCGAACCAGGAGCTGATGTTCAGGCTGCATTTGAACGGTTGAAAGAGTTACAGAGAAAATGGACTGATATTGGTTTTGTCCCTTTCAATCTGAAGGATGAAATTACCAATAAATACAGGAGTGCCATTAATAAGGAGTTTGATAAGCTGAAAATTGGCGACGAGGATAAAAGCATCCTTAAATATAAAACCAAACTTGATAACCTTAAAGCGAATCCTAAAGCCTCAAGAAAAGTCAGGAATGAGAGAGATAAATTCTTTACAAAGATTAAACAGCTTGAGGGCGACATCGTCTTATGGGAGAACAATATTGGGTTTTTTGCAAAATCTACAAATGCTGATACTATGATAAGAGAAGTAGAAGAGAAAATAGAGAATGCTAAAAAACTGATTAAAACGCTTGAAGAAAAAGTCAAGATGATAGACCAGTCAGGTCTTGATGATTAATGAAAATGAAATCTTATATCTAACAAATAAACTATCATTGCTTTGACAGACGTTAAGTACGTATTCGTGACAGGGGGAGTGACTTCCTCACTGGGAAAAGGTATTATTTCAGCTTCTCTTGCAAAGCTATTACAGGCAAGAGGTTATTCTGTTACAATTCAGAAACTCGATCCATATATAAATGTTGATCCCGGGACTCTTAATCCTTATGAACACGGCGAATGTTATGTAACACTTGACGGAGCTGAAACAGACCTTGACCTCGGACATTATGAACGGTTTTTAAATGTCCCGACAAGTCAGGCTAATAATGTTACAACAGGTAGAATTTATCAGTCCGTTATTAATAAGGAACGAAAAGGCGATTATCTTGGGAAAACTGTCCAGGTTATTCCTCATATCACTGATGAAATAAAAAGGAGGATCAAACTCGTCAGTTCTGGTGATAAATATGATATTGTTATTACTGAAATTGGAGGCACTGTAGGTGACATTGAATCACTGCCATATATAGAATCTGTCCGCCAGTTAAAATGGGAACTTGGACCCCAAAACTGCATAGTCATTCACCTGACCCTGGTTCCTTATCTCTCCTCAACAGGAGAATCAAAGACCAAACCAACGCAACATTCTGTTAAAGAGCTTCTTGAGACAGGAATACAACCCGATGTATTAGTACTCAGAACAGAAAGACACCTTAACGAAGACATTAAAAGGAAAGTAGCTCTCTTTTGTAACGTTGAAGAGAATGCAGTTATTGAATCAGTTGATGTTTCGACTATTTATGAAGTACCTATAAAAATGCTGGAACAAGGTCTTGATCGGACAGTTTTGCGGAAAATGGCACTTCCTTTTGAAACAGAGCCACCCCTTACTGAATGGAGAGAATTTCTTACTAAACTGAAGAATCCAAAACATTCAATAAAGGTCGGACTGGTTGGTAAGTATGTTGAACTTCCGGATGCTTACAAATCAATTGCAGAATCATTTATCCACAGTGGGGCAATGAATGAATGCGAAATTGATGTTGAATACATTCATTCAGAAGAAATTACTGAAAAAAATGTAATAGACAGACTAAGCGGTTTTAATGGAATACTGGTCGCACCTGGTTTTGGATCACGGGGTATAGAAGGAAAAATCTTAACTGCCAGGTATGCGAGGGAAAACAATATTCCCTTTTTTGGAATTTGTCTTGGTATGCAGTGTGCTGTCATAGAGTTTGCCAGGAATGTTCTTAACCTCGAAGGTGCTCATTCTACAGAAATAAATCATAAAACAAAATATCCCGTAATTGATCTGATGGAGGAACAAAAAAGTATTATTGATAAGGGGGGAACTATGAGGCTCGGAGGATATAAGTGCGTTATTGATAAAAATTCCAAGACATTCGAATCATATCAGAAAACTGAAATTGTTGAAAGACACAGACACCGGTATGAGTTCAACAATAAGTACTACGAGGATTTCAAAAACCATGGAATGGTACCAGTAGGAATTAACCCTGAGTCAGGTCTGGTAGAGATTATTGAAATACCTGATCATAAGTGGTTTATCGGTGTTCAGTTTCATCCTGAATACAGCAGTACTGTCATCAATCCTCATCCTTTATTTGTTAGTTTTATTAAAGCATGTATCGGATAGGTGAGAAGTAAGGTATTGCTTCTTAACCATATAAATATTGTTAACATCAATTATTCTAAATTGTAAACTAATAATTTTAATTCGCCTTAAAGAATGGATAGAAATACAATAACAGGCCTTATTCTGATTTTCGTAATCTTTATAGGGTTCAGTATATATAATAGCAACCAGAAGAATAGAGCATTTGATAAGGCTGTTGCGGTAGCAGAATCTGATTATGCTAAAGGAGACCTTGAAACGGCAAGATCAGAATATATAAATGCCCTGAGATTTAAACCAAATCAGCCTGATGCTCTTGCAAAAATAAATGAGATTAATCTTAAACTTGGAAATACACCTGAGAGACAGAAATCAGATTCTTTGAGTTTACAGCAGGCAAACTCCGGCATTTCAGCACCCACTTCAACAGGCATAAAAACTGACATCAATCAATATGGAGTTTTCGCACAATCGGCAATAGGTGAGAATGAATTCATTACGCTTGAAAACAATAAGGTTGAGCTTAAAATATCACTTAAGGGCGGAAGAGTATATTCTGCCAGATTGAAAGATTACCGGACCTATGATTCTCTTCCTCTTATCCTGTTTTCCGGTGACTCAACTGTTTTTGGGTTTAATTTCTTTACTTCGGACAATAAAGCTGTTCAAACCAATAACCTCTTTTTCAAACCGGTATCCGAACAAAGATCGTATAAGGTCAGTTCTCATCCCGAGAGTGTCGTTCTGAGATTATTTGCCGGTGATGATAAATATATTGAGTATAAATATACACTTGCTCCGGATAAATACATGGTTGACTTTAATGTTAACTTCAAATCAATGGAAGGTGTTATTGCTTCTAACCAGAACAGTCTGACGTTAGACTGGAAAATGTATATACCTCAGCAGGAAAAGGGGCGACAGAATGAAGAGAATTATTCAACTATAAAATATAAATATTTTCAGGATGATGTAGATGGGCTGAGACTTCGTCAGTCAAAGGAAAATGAAAAAACTGACATCGCCACTAAACTCAGCTGGATAGCATTTCAGGATCAGTTCTTTTCCTCAATTATTATTACAAATGATTTCTTTCTGAATGCCTCAGTCTCTTCAACACGGACACTGACATCTAAAAAATACATGAGATATTATACTTCAGAAGTGGGTGTCCCATTCGGTTCAGGCTCCACAAATTCTGTTAAGATGAAATTGTATTATGGGCCAAATTCTATTACTATTCTTAAAAAAGAAGGTCTTCAGCTCGAAAAGATAGTTTTCCTGGGTAAGAATATTATCGGTTGGATCAGCAGGTTTGCAATTATTCCAATCTTTAACTGGCTTAACCATTTTATAAGTAATTTTGGTTTAATCATTCTTATTCTGACGATTATAATAAAGGTTGTTCTTTTCCCTCTTACTTTTAAATCGTATCAATCTCAGGCAAAAATGCAGGTCCTTAAACCTATGGTAGAGGAACTTGGAAAGAAATTTCCCAAGAAGGAAGATGCGATGAAGAAGCAGCAGGCAACGATGGATCTGTATAAGAGGGCAGGAGTGAACCCGATGGGAGGTTGTCTGCCAATGCTGCTTCAGATGCCTATTCTCTTTGCTATGTTCAGGTTCTTCCCTGTTTCAATTGAGTTGCGGCAGGCACACTTCCTCTGGGCAGCTGACTTGTCAACTTATGATTCAATATTACATCTTCCATTCGTTATTCCAATGTATGGAGATCATGTGAGTCTTTTTACACTTCTTATGACAGCCTCAACATTGCTGACAATGAAGATGACAGGTTCTTCTCCTGGTTCAGATCAGCCAGGGATGAAGCTAATGATGTATATGATGCCTGTAATGTTTATGCTTATTCTTAATAACTTCTCAGCAGGTCTTACCTATTATTATTTCCTCGCTAATATGCTTACATATGCCCAAAATATGATATCTAAAAGATTCATTAATGCTGATGCGGTCTTAGCGACACTGGAGCAAAATAAAAAGAAACCACTCAAAAAATCAAAATGGCAGCAGCGACTTGAAACTGCTGCTAAGCAGAGAGGAATTAATCCTCCTAAAAAATAGACATCAGGCATATCTAAATAGGCATTAACCATCCCTTTTTCCCTTTGTGTTACTTTGTGCAAAACTTTGGGTTCCTTTGTGGTTGAGTGAATTTGATTTTACCACAAAGGACCAATAATATAACCTTTCTCCTTTTAAAAGTTAAAAATTATTAAATTAATTCTGTGATTCAAAAAAAGTACTAAATTTATTTCTTCGAATTAAAGGGGAAATGGGGAAAAAATTTAAAAACAAAGATTTAGCCGCAAGGCTCGGTGTATCTGGTACTTTAGTATCACTTGTCCTTAACAATAAAGCCGATCAGCAAGGTATTCGAAAGGATACTCAGGAAAAAGTTTTTATGCTTGCCAGGCAAATGGGGTATTATGAATCACTGCATGAGAAGAATGAATCTTCACCGGTTGATGAGAAACCCGGTGTGCTTGGAATGATAGTGCCTTCAATTAATGATCCTTTCGTAATTCAGATAACGCCTTATCTTCAAAAAGCTTTTTCAAGCATTGGTGTTGGATTCTCCATTGTAACGAAAGATCCGGATGATCAGAGATATGACAGACTGGTGGGCGCATTTAAAAAGTTTTATAGCGGACTCATCCTTCTTGGAGATGCCGCCGATGAAGCAACAATAAGGGCACTCAGAACAACAGATTATCCATTTGTGCTGCTTGAAAAACCTTCAAAAACATTACGTCTCAACACAGTAAGCACTGATACTGTTGCCGGGGCTCAACTAGTTGTGAATCATTTGTATAAACTTGGTTATAAGAATATAATTATTGTTGCTGACCACAGATCTTCCCGTTCCGATACAACTGCGATTCAGGATATTATCGATGCAATTGGTCAAAAGCCTGGTACCAACAGACCTGTTGTTGTTGAATTAGACAAACGGTCAGCTGGCGATGAAATTGATTCAGCGCAGTTCGAAAAGTATCTACGCCCTCCTTACCGTGCAGATGTAATGATTATAATGAATGCAAGCCTGGTTTATCTGATAATGACATTACTCAGGAAAAAGAAACTAAGGGTTCCGCAGGATATTGCAGTTGTTTCAATGGAAGAGGGAACAGGATTCGACCTGATGTTTTCTCCAGTGACCTGCCTTCGCAAGCCTCTTTCAGGAATTTCCACAAAAGTTGCAAATATGATCTGGTCTGAAGTAAAAAATTCAGGAAAAGGCAAGTTTAAAAGGCAGGTTAATATATCACCCGAACTTATTGTAAGAAATTCTTGCGGCACCATTTAGAACTGTTGCTGACATGAAAATATCTCTAAAAAATGTAGAGACAGGTCATGTAGAGACAGGTCTCAGACCTGTCTCTACTATATTGGCATTAATAATAATGCTCATAACGTCTTGTTCCGCCAACCATCTTATCAATGACAGTAAATACCTGGCAATCACTGAAAAAGCTTTTAACCAAAGGAAACAACTGGCTATAAACAGAGATTCTGCTCTTTTCTCTGTTTTCAATCAGAATCTTTCAACAAAACAGTCAGAAGCCCTTAAATTTCTTTATGCATTCATGCCATTAAGTGATCTGGCAGGCTATAATGGTGACTTTTTTCTGGCTAACATTAATATGTCATTGCGGGCACAATCTGAGTCGAAATGGGGAAAAGATATACCTGAAGATGTTTTCCTCCATTACGTTCTTCCATGCAGGATAAATAATGAAAACCTTGACTCATTCCGGATTACCTATTATAATGAACTTATGACCAGGATAAAGGGGAAAGATATCACGGAAGCTGCTCTTGAGATAAACCATTGGTGCCATGAAAAAGTTAGTTATCAACCCGCTGATGACAGGACTTCTTCCCCAATGAGTACAATTCTTTCAGCAAGAGGCAGATGTGGCGAAGAATCAACTTTCGCTGTGGCAGCACTCCGAACAATCGGAATACCCGCCAGGCAGGTATATACTCCCCGATGGGCCCATACTGATGATAACCATGCCTGGGTTGAAATATGGTTTAAAGGAGAATGGTATTATATGGGTGCTTGTGAACCGGAACCGGTTCTTGATCGTGGCTGGTTTACGGAACCTGCCAGAAGAGCCATGCTGGTACATACAAAGTCATTTGGGGCATACAGGGGCAACGAGAATGTAATTAACATGTATAATAATTATACAGATGTTAATAACCTGGCTAAGTACGCTATTTCTAAGAAAATAACCGTGAAGGTGCTTGACAATGACAATATGCCATTAAGTAATGCTCAGGTGGAATACCAACTTTATAATTATGCAGAATTTTATCCATTAGCTGTTGTTCCTACGAACAAATATGGAATAAGTCAATTTGAAACAGGATTAGGTGATTTATTGATCTGGGCACATAAAGGTGATAATTTTGACTTTAAGAAAATCTCAGTAGATGAAACAGATACCTTAATATTGAAACCTGGCAGGAAAGAGTTTGGCAATAGCAGTAATGATCTGGACCTTGATGCACCGATAATCCGTTCATCGCTTCCAGTACCATCACAAAAACTTACAGAACAGAATTCAGAGAGAATTAACAAAGAAAACATTATCCGTCAAAAATATATTGATTCATGGATGAAGCCTGCCGAGGCTAAGGTGCTTGCATTAAGACTGAATATTGATACATCCAGAGTCATGAGTATAATTGCCAAAAGCATGGGTAATTATAAAGAGATCAGCTCATTCCTGTCAGGAACACCCGATTCATTGCGTACGTTTGCTATGTCTTTGCTTGAGATTCTTCCTGATAAGGATCTCCGGGATATCAGGGGATATATCCTTTCAGATCATCTTAGAAATAGTACCCTTCCTGTCAATGTTCCTGGTGAATCTGATAATAAGATTTTCTTAGATTATATTCTTAACCCCAGGGTTGCAAATGAACTATTAGTCCCATGGAGACATTATTTTTTGACAAAATTGGCTTCTGCATTAGTAATAAATGGAACACACAATCCTTTATTAATTGTTCAATATCTGAATGATAATATCAGAATTGCAGATGATGAAAACTATTATCAAACCCCGATAGCACCTGTTGGAGTTAATGAACTTAAAGTTTCAGATACTGGCTCACGGGCAATTTGTTTTGTTGCAATATGCCGGAGCCTCGGAATACCTTCACGGCTTGAGCCGGGAAGGAATGTGCCACAGTATTTCTTTAATAAAAACTGGAACGATGTTTATTTTTCTGATCAGAAACCAACTGATCAGAAAAAAGGTTATCTTAAACTGCAATCAGTTGATACAAAACCTGTTCCTAAATATTATATTCACTTCACTATTGCAAGATTTGATGGGGGCCGTTACAATACCCTTGAGTATGATTACAATAAAAAAATAAGTGATTTTAAGGAAGAACTTCCCCTGCCACCCGGACATTATATGCTAGTCACAGGTAACAGATTAAATAACAGCAAGATATTGTCGAATATAACATTTTTTGATCTTGCAGGGAACGAACATAAAACTATTGAAGTAAAAATCAGAAAGTACGTCTCTGAAAAATAGATACTTGGTAAAATTGATCTGAAAAAGATTTTCACTCTTTCTCCTATGATCAATTCTTCTCAGTCATGTATTAATGATAAGGCTCTGGTAATAATCTGGATTGCCCCCCCCATATAATATTTGTTAATAACTGTTGATATCTGACCGAATTCAAATTGCGTCAGAATATAAATATCAATTATCTTTGTTCTGTATTGGTGTTACAATGAAATAAAATCATTGTAATGAAAAGGGAATGCGGTTTGAATCCGCAACAGTACCCGCTGCTGTGATGCCCGATCGTTCTAACGATAATGGTTTTGTGAATTACCTGCCACTGTGACTATTAAAAATCATGGGAAGGCTTCATAGAACCGGGATAAGTCAGAAGACCTGCCAGATAAATCTAATATTCAAAGCTTTCGGGAAGAAAAGCGCCGGATCATTCATTGATTCCCCACTTAAATTTTCTTGACGGCGCTGGATGTTGGACATACGGGCTGATTATAAAATTGTTGTAGAAATACACTTTTGAAATGCGCATTGTGATATAAACAAAAACAGAGATTGGAATTTGAGAAATACTTTATTATATATAGCAATCTTCCTTTCGCTGCCTTTGCATGGACAAATGTCAATTGGCACTGATACGATTAAGATAAACGAGGTTGTTATCAGTAGAAATAAATATAATTCAGATCCGGCAGGGTATAAAAAAACTACTATTGATTCGTCTATACTTGTTAATTACAGTAATAGTAACCTCTCGGATATGCTTTCAGAAAATACAGATATTTTTATTAAAAGTTATGGAATGGGAGGGACTGCAACACCTGCATTCAGAGGAACAGATGCAAGTCAAACACTTATAGACTGGAATGGTATTAATATTAATAGCCCTATGTTAGGTCAGTCAGATCTTTCACTGATTCCGGTTGGGTTAATTGATGATGTCCAGATCCGCTTTGGAGGCGCTTCAATGTCATTAAATGAAGGAGGAATCGGAGGTACAATAAACCTTGTGACCAAACCGTTATGGAAAAAGGAAACTTTAATATCAATAAATGCCGGAACAGGAAGTTTTGGACAGTATTCAGGGTTAATGAAAGTGAAAACCGGAAATTACAAATTTCAAACAGTCACAAAGGGCTATTTTCAAAACTCAGAAAATAATTTCAGGTATCTTAATACTGAAATAGGTTCAGAACCAGTTTGGCAGACAAGAACTAATAGTCAGGTTCGACAACAAGGGTTTATTCAGGAATTATATCTGCGAAATTCAAATAATATTGCTTCAGCAAGAATATGGTATGAGTCTGCTGACAGAAATCTGCCGGCTTCCCTGCTTACTCAGCCAAATACAGGTGAAAAGCAGTTTGACGAATCTTTGAGGACAATGTTGAATTATGATGCATTTAAAGGAAGTACTGACTTTTCGTTTACCGGAGCCTGGATGATGAGCAGATTGAATTATTTCAATCGTCTGGCATCGATCGACTCAAGGAATCTTTCAGAGACTCTGACTTTGAAAGCCGGACTTGAGAACCCGATTGGAGAATATGCAAAACTGAAAATTGTTTTAGATGAGCAGTCAAGTGTTATAAAATCAAATAATTATGCTCATAATACGACCCGGAATACAGCTACTATGACCGCATCAATTGAAAGAAATAGAAACAGGTTTGGTACAACGATCCTGCTTCGTGAGATTTTGGATAAGAATAACTTACTTATTCCTGATTTTTCTGCAGGAGTGCAATTCAGATTAATTGATAATAAGACGTATTATCTTAAAGCCAATATTTCGAGAAATTCCAAAATACCGACTATGAATGACATGTTCTGGGTCCCGGGTGGTAATCCTGACCTAAAAAATGAATATGCTCTCATATATGAAATATCATATGAGATGAGCCAGAAGATTTCAGAGCCCTTCAATTTAAAATATGATCTGTCTGTTTTCCGTTATAATATAAAAGATATGATAGAATGGCATCCGGGAGAATACTCTTACTGGACTGCTGATAATATTCAGAGCGTAAACTCAACCGGGGCAGAATCATCTGTTTCACTGGATTATATGCGTAATAAAATAAATGCAAGTCTGAAAGCAGGTTACTCATATACCAGGGCAATAGAAGGAGGATCGAATATCGGAAATGATATTTCAGTTGGGAAACAACTTATGTATGTACCTGAAAATAAGGCTAATGCTTCATTTCGAGTTGGTTATAACAATATTTATTCTTTGTGGGTAGCTAATTTCGTTGGAAAACGATATATAACTGTGGATAATTCAAAATATCTTCCCGGATACTTTATTAATAATGTAAGCACAGGCATTAAATTCACTTTGAAAAGCTCTTCATTTGATATGAATTTCAATATAGATAATCTTTTTAATATTAATTATCAGTCAATTGCATATTACCCATTGCCAGGACGGACATACTTTGTAAAGATTTTATTTCAAATAGTTAAATAGCTTTAAAATGAAAAATTTAATAAGAATTATTGTTATCTCTCTGATGATTGTGTCATGTCAGAAAACACCCGAATTACCGAATTCAAATTATACCATTGGAGGCGGTGTTTTCGTAGTAAATGAAGGAAACTTCAGAAGCGGAAACGGATCCCTTTCTTTTTATTCATACGATTCCTCAAAGATCTATAATGATCTTTTCTATAGTGTTAATGGCCGGCCATTGGGAGATGTTCCAAATTCGATGGCTATTAATGGAGATAAGGCATATATTATAGTGAATAATTCGGGGAAAATCGAAGTTATGGATCAATCCACACTTAAATCTACGGCAACGATCACAGGACTTATATCACCGCGGAATATATCATTCATTAACGATAATAAGGCGTATGTGTCAAGTCTCTATTCTGACTCGGTTACCATAATTAATCTCATTAACAATTCTATTTCCGGCTATATTAACATTAGAAGATCATCCGAATCGATTGCCTCTACTGGGAATCAGGCTTTTATTTCAAACTGGACTGGAGGAAAAGAAATCATGGTTATTAATACTATTGATGATCAGGTAGTTGATTCAATAGAGGTAGGAATAGAACCTGAAAGCATGGTTTTTGACAGATATGGTATGCTTTGGGTTCTCTGCAATGGTGGCTGGGCCAGACTAAATTACGCTGAACTGGTAGAAATAAACACATCTACAAATTATGTTGAAAAAACGCTGGTTTTTCCGACAAAGGAAGCTTCTCCTACATGTCTTAAGATTGATGGTTTGGGTACAACTCTCTACTATCTTGATAATGGTGTCAGGCAAATTGATATTAGCTCAACTGAAATACCATCAATTACTTTTATAATACAGGAATCAGGAGAATATTTCTACAAAATCGGAATTAACCCCTTGAACAACGATGTTTTCATTACAGATGCAGTTGATTTTGTGAAACAAGGTTATCTGTTATTATATGATGGTACCGGGAAGTTCATTTCAAAATTGGAAGCCGGTATTATTCCCGGCTCAATGTGCTTCAAACTGAGAATCAATACCTGATTTTTCCGAACTATCCTTCATTTATAAGGTCCCTTAACAGCATGTATGCTTTAAAATCAATATTGTTCATTGCATTATTAACAACCTCAGGTTGCGGCAAAAGTGTTAAAAATGGAGCTTACAGACATAAGAACGCCGGAAATGAAATTGTAAGCGCTGAAAGATTTACTCTTGAAAAAAAGAAAGGTTGGACTGAAGTTAAGATTATTAATCCATGGCAGGGAGCCACGAATGTTAACCAGATTTATTACCTGGTAAAAAGAGGATCAGATTTGCCGGAAGGATTAGATTCTGCAGCGATAATTTTTGTCCCTCTGCAAAAAATAATCTGCATGTCGACAACTCATGTTGCAATGATTTCAGCTCTGGGTGAAGAAAAATCAATCGTTGGCGTATCAGGCACAAATTTCATTTATTCACCTGACTTGATTAAGAATGTTGACAATGGGTTGGTTGTGGATGTAGGTTATGAGGCTAATCTCAATAAAGAGTTGATCCTCAAAATTTCCCCTGATCTGATAATGATTTACGGAATAGGAAGTGAATCAGCAGGTTACGTTGGGAAGATTAAGGAATTGGGCACTAAAGTAATCATTAATGCCGATTACCTTGAGACAGATCCATTGAGCAGAGCAGAATGGATAAAACTATTTGGAGCTCTTTATTGCAAAGAGAATTTAGCTGATAGTTTATTCAAATCTGAAGTTAATGAGTATTCAAAATTGAAGTCATTTGTCGATCAAAATACCAGGAACAAGCCAAAAGTATTACTAGGGCTTCCTTTTAAGGATACCTGGTACATTTCACCGGGTAATTCATTTATCAGTAAAATTATAAGTGATGCCGGTGGAGATTATCTCTGGACAGACACTGAATCTTCCGTATCAATGCCATTTGGTATAGAGAACGTTTATTTGCGTGGAATGAAAGCTGATTTCTGGCTGAATATCGGAAGTGTCAGTTCCCGAAATGAGATTTCAAATGTTGATCAGCGTTTGGATGATCTCCCCAGTTTTATAAATGATAATCTTTTCAATAATAACAAAAGGATCACTGTAACCGGAGGAAATGATTATTGGGAAAGCGGAAGTCTTTATCCTCATTTGATTCTTAAAGATATAGCTACTATTCTGCATCCTGAATTGTTCAGTGATCATGAACTAACCTATTACAGGAAAATTTATTAAAACAGCCAACTTGAAAACTGATATACAGAAAGAATTATCTGCTGATCTTAAGTCAGGAAGAAATACCAGGCTTTTTTTCTCATGTCTGTTGTTAATGGTTGCCATTTTTCTGATTCTCGATATTTTTTTTGGTTCAGTAAGCATTAAAGCTTCAGAAGTAATAAGAGCAATTTTCAGCAATACGAATAGTAACTTTGAAACCATTATACTGAAATTCAGATTGCCAAAAGCTATCACAGCTTTGACCGTAGGGGTGGCATTATCATTAAGTGGCTTGCAGATGCAGACTGTTTTCAGGAATCCGATGGCCGGACCTTATGTACTTGGGATTAGCTCCGGAGCCAGCCTGGGAGTAGCCTTTGTTATTTTAGGTTTCTCTTCAAATATCACACCGGATAGTCTCAACGGGTTAGGTAACTGGATTCTTGTTGCAGCCTCATGGGTAGGTGCCGGTGCTGTAATGCTGTTAATAATGGTCATCTCATCGAAGGTAAAAGATATAATGACTATCCTCATTCTGGGAATAATGCTTTCAAGTGGTATATCTGCTATTGTCACTATTATGCAGTATTTCAGTAACGAGACCATGTTGAAAGCCTACGTAATATGGACTATGGGAAGTTTAGGAAATCTTACTGCAAATCAGCTTAATGTTCTCTTAATTTCCGTCTCAGCCGGAGTGATTCTGAGCTTGTTCTCATCCAAAATGTTAAATGCCTTATTGCTTGGGGAAAATTATGCGAGCAGTATTGGACTCAATGTCAGGTTTGCAAGGGTTGTGATATTTATTTGTACAAGTATTCTGGCAGGAAGTGTCACAGCCTTTTGCGGACCAATAGGATTTATTGGTATAGCAGTACCGCATATAGTAAGAATTCTGTTTAAAACATCTGATCATAAAGTTTTAATACCAGGTACCATTCTAATGGGTGGAGCAGTTATGCTCATTAGTGACATTATTTCTCAACTTCCCGGATCAGAAAGTGTTTTGCCGGTAAATGCTGTCACCTCTTTGATTGGCATTCCCGTGGTTATTTGGGTAATCTTGCGTAACAGAAAATATTCAGGACCGTTCTGATGAAAATGAATTCAAAAGAAATATTGTCTCTCGATTCACTGAAAATAGGGTATGTTTCAGGGAAAAATGAAAATATTCTTCTTCCTCCGCTTACGGCAAGTGCTAACAAGGGTGAACTTATTGCTGTCATTGGTAGAAACGGTATTGGTAAGAGTACTCTGTTAAGAACACTGACAGGACTTCAACAGCCACTCGGCGGAGATATCTTTTATAGCGGTAAAAATATCAGAGATTATTCAAGAATGGATCTTGCACAGAAAGTAGGTTACATTTCTACCGAGATTGTTAAAGTCAGCAATATGAGAGTTTATGACCTTGTTGCTCTTGGCAGATTTCCGCATACAAACTGGATCGGGAAAATTGAAATGAATGATTATAAGGTTATATTGGATGCTTTAAAAAAGACATCAATGGAACCATTTAGCAGAAAGTTTGTTTCCGAGCTTTCTGATGGAGAACGCCAAAAGTCAATGATAGCAAGGATTTTAGCCCAGGATACCAGCATAATGATAATGGATGA
>PLNF01000086.1 GCA_003141715.1 Bacteroidales bacterium
TTTAAAATTGATATGATTTTCCGCGACAGCATGCCTGACAATATCAGAACCGGCCAAACATATTATATCAGTCTTCAGTTAGGTCAGCCCAAAGTATCAGTACTGGTACCGATTGGCGGGTTCTTCCAGGAGACAGGCGGTCAATGGATATTTGTTCTTGATCCTACCGAGTCATTTGCTACTAAACGGAATATCTCAATCGGAAGAAAAAATCCAAAATATTATGAAGTACTTGAAGGTTTGAAACCCGGTGAGAAGGTTATAATATCAGGTTATGAAACATTCGGAAAAAATGAAAAACTAATTCTTAAAAAATCTAAATAACTATTAATAATTAAAGTCATGATTAAAACTAATGATTTAACTAAGATCTTCAGAACTGAAGAAGTTGAAACAACCGCACTTAATAAAGTGACTCTCAATGTAAAGGAGGGAGAATATGTGGCAGTAATGGGCCCGTCAGGATGTGGAAAGTCCACACTCCTTAACATCCTTGGATTACTCGATAATCCCAGCTCAGGTAGTTATATTTTCAATGGAACTGAGGTTGCTAATCTTAAAGAACGTGACAGGACAATTTTCCGCAAAGGAAATATTGGTTTTGTTTTCCAGAGTTTTAACCTTATTGACGAACTGAATGTCTATGAAAACGTGGAGCTGCCGCTAATATATCTTAAGATGAAAACCGGTGACAGAAAGAAACAGGTGGAGCAGGTTCTTGAAAGGATGAAAATAGGACACCGTGCAAAACACTTTCCTCAGCAGCTTTCAGGCGGACAACAGCAAAGAGTAGCTATAGCCAGGGCAGTCGTTGCAAATCCGAAACTTATTCTTGCCGACGAACCGACTGGTAACCTCGACTCTAAAAATGGTATTGAGGTTATTAATCTCCTGACTGAACTCAATAAAGAAGGAACAACTATTATAATGGTAACCCACTCTGACAGGGATGCCGGATATGCCCACAGGATTGTTAACCTGTTCGACGGCCAGGTGGTGACAGAAAAAGCAAAATGATCTTTGCAGGGGTGTGTCGCGACACACCCCTGCACTTACTATTTACAAATCGTATTTTTTCATCTTATTATACAGAGTCTGCCTGGTAATACCTAGTTTGGCCGCAATAATGCTCATATTATTACTGTATCTCCTCAGGTTGTCAATGATCATCTTCTTCTCCATCTCCTCCAGTGTCATCTCACTCTGTATTAAGCTCCTTGAGGCGGAGCTAAAGACAAAATCAGGAGGTTTGAGAACTTCTGAGTCACTCATAATCACTGCCTTTTCAATTGAATGCTGCAGTTCTCTTACATTGCCAGGCCAGTCATGATTAGCAAGTTTCTCTAAAGCATGAGTACTTATCTTCAATCCACTCTTACCATATCTCTCACTGTGTACCTTGAGAAAATGATTTGCAAGTATAGCAATATCATCAACCCGGTCGCGCAACGGCGGCACCTCTATCATAATTGTATTTATCCGGTAAAGGAGATCCTCACGGAACCTACCATCTTTCACCATCTGCATAAGGTCACAATTTGTAGCGCAAACGAGCCTTATATCAACCGGTAACTGCTTGTTTGAACCAACCTTTACAACATACCTGTTTTGAAGAACACTGAGCAGTTTTGCCTGCGATTGAAGTGAAAGGTTACCGATCTCATCAAGAAAAAGAGTCCCTTTCTGAGCTTGTTCAAATTTTCCTTTGCGGTCCTCTTTTGCATCAGTAAATGCCCCCTTAACGTGACCAAAGAGCTCACTTTCGAAAAGTGTCTCAGTAATAGAGCCCATATCAACATTTACCATCAGCTCCCCTGCCCTTTTGGAAAGATTATGAATCTCACGGGCAACAATTTCTTTTCCTGTGCCATTCTCCCCGGTTATGAGCACATTGGCATCGGTACCAGCAACCTTTTTGACAATGTTCATAACATTTATCATTGTAGGGGAAGCTCCCAGTACTATCTTTTCTCCACCTTTATTAATCTCATTTTTTAAAAGTTGATTATCTTTTTTCAGAGTCGTTGCTTCAAGCCTTGATAGTCTAAGCTGCCAGGCCACATTTATTGTTGCAAGAAGTTTAGAGTTATCCCATGGTTTGAGAATGAAATCAACAGCACCTTCCCTGATAGCCTTTACTGCCAGCTCTACATCGCCAAATGCAGTAACTATAACAACACTAATGTTGCTGTCATAATTAAAGATCTCCCGCATCCAGAAAAGTCCTTCATTTCCATTATGAACCCCTGACTTGAAGTTCATATCAAGCATAACTATATCGACATCATCTTTTCTTAAAATCTCATTTATGCGGTTTGGATCGGTAAGTGTGATGACCTTTTCAAATTCATTTTGCATTATCAGTTCAAGAGCATTCAGCAAGTTCTTGTTATCATCAACTATCAGAAGCGTACCTTTCGTCATTTTCAGTTTTTTTTAAAAGACGGAATTTAAAACAAAATGTGTCAAAAAAGTAGACATTATTTTGCCAGGCGTTGTTCATTCAGGATATTATCAGGAATTTTATCTATGGAACATAATTTAATACTGCGATAAAATATTTCGGCCCCTTCGGATTCAAACTGAATTTTTCCTTTGGTAAGCGGTATTTCTTTGTTACCCTCTAACTGACGGGAATTATTGAGTACCATATTAACTACCCCATTTATTACATGCACGCTGGTACCTCCAAAACAATACAAATCAATGGTATTCCATTCACCGGAAGGTTTTTCTGCATCAGGATATTTTTGGCAGTTTCGCCCATTCGGGCTGACAGTACTGAAAGTAAAAAGATCTCCATCCTTTTTATATACGTAGGAACTATCATTTTCCTTTTTGGCTCTGACATCGAATATTGCACCTGCACAGGCCCAGTAATCTCCGCAATCTCCTTCCTCTATCTGAAACTCATGGGAACGCATCCAAAATCCCCCGTCTGCCCCCTGAGGTCCCACTGCATAATACATCAGGCCACTGTCTCTTTTTCCTTTTTTATTTGGGGGCCATTTTAATTGTCCCCACTTGAATTGCAATTGCAGATGATAATTTTCAAATTCCATAATTGTTGAGATTCCACCAAATTGTTCACCAGAGATCCTCATCACTTTTTCACCTCCCATCTCTACAACACCAAAAACTTTCATGGGATCGATATTGAACCCAACTGGAATTGTGTCCCACCTGTTCATGATTGTATCGTATTTAGGTCCCAGAAAGGTATTCCACGCGGTTAAGTCTTCACCATTAAAAAGAGATTGCCACTTGGAATTTTCTGATGATCGGTTTATGCAGCTACTGCATAAGAAAAGCAACAGTATTACTTTTATTAAATTATTATTATCCATGGTTGTAAGGTTATTAATGTTGTCTGACCAATATTGGGATACAGCTAATATAGGTTTTTTTCGTTTTATTAAAGGTCTTTATGCAACGTTTATATTAGTTTTCCGTCTTTATAACAAAACAGATAAATAGTAAACAGAATTTAGAAGATTAAAGGTTCGTAAAAATTGCTAAAGCCATGACAGTAAAATTAAATGCAAATGAAGTTGTTCTGAAGGCCGGTGACACAAACCAGGTAATTGACAACAATACTATAGATGGAAAGCTGATAGTTACAAACCAGCGGTTATATTTTAAGACCCTGGATGAAGATATTGATAAATTTAATCTTGAAATACTCTTTGAAAATATACTTGAGGTAATTTATTTCAGTAAAGGATTATTCTCAGTTAAAGGTTTGAATGTTGTAACAAGAGATGGAAAATGCCATAGTTTCCCGTTAAAGAAGCGAGATGAGATAGGGCAGCTTATTAACAAAATGTACTAAAGCACTTTCAATCACTATATATATTCCCAATTATAAAACAAGATCAGAATCCCGCAATTGCGGGATTTTTTTTAACATCCTTATTCATACTTAAGGGACTGGGCCGGATTGACCCTGGCTGCTCTCATTATCCGATAGCTGATCGTCATTATTGCAATTCCAAGAACAATGGATAAACCGGCAATAAAGCTGAAAACTCCAAGGTTAATCCTGAAATAGAAGTTCTCCAGCCATTTCCTGCCGATATAATAAATCAGAGGCCATGCAATCAGAGCCGAAATGGAAACCAGGATAATCACTTCCCTTGAAATTACGATATAAATCCCTGTGATTGATGAACCCATGGCTTTCCTGACTCCTATTTCTTTTGTCCGTTGTTCAACTGTAAAGGATGTCAGGCCGAAAAGACCCAGAGCTGCTATGAAAATTGCCAGGATTGAGAAGATTACTGCCATCTGGGCATTCTGCTTTTCCTGTATATACATCTGCTCGAAATCCGCATCAATAAAGTAATATTGTAAAGGATTATTTGGTACGAACTCTTTCCATTTTTCTTCAATAGCACTTATGGTGCTTTTATAATTCTTCCCGGATAATCTTACAGTGAGATATCCCCATAAATTGTTATCATTCTGGAGACGCATAATATATGGCTGGATAGGATTGCGGAGAGATTCGAAATTAAAATTTTTAACAACTCCGATGATCGGCAAATAATCGATTTTTCCTGAATCACGCGGTTGCATAAATCTTGTCTTTGAAAAATCTGTAATTGAAAAGTTCTTAATTGCGCTTTCATTTACAAGGCATGCATCTTTATCAGTAGTGTATGATTCATTAAAAGATCTTCCTGATGCAAGTGTCATGCCATAAGTTGCCAGGTAGTCATAATCAACCCAGGCAGTCTGCATCAGGAATGACTCATCCTTTCTTCCTTCCATTGAATATGCATTATCATTGTTGTTTCTGGCAGGAACAGCTGTTGAGCTGGCAATATTAACAACTCCGGGAATTAACTTTACAGCATCTTTAAAGGACTTCATTTTTTTCCCGAGAGCATCTGCACTGTTGATAACGATTAACTGCTCTTTATTGAATCCCACATCTTTATTAAGCATATAATTTATCTGCCTGTACATAACCATTGTGCCAACAATCAGCAAAATGGATACAGCAAATTGAAATACTACAAGAACTCTCCTGAGCTGACCGTTTTTCATACTGTTTTTCACATTGCCTTTCAATACTTCATAAGGGTTGAAAGAGGAAAGGAAAAGGGCTGGATAACTTCCCGCAAGAAAACCGACAATAACCGAAAACAAGATCAGTACCGGAATTGTATACCACCCTGCAAAAAGTTTCAAAGTCAGGTTTGCTCCCAAAAGATGATTAAAATATGGAAGAGTTAATCTTATAAATATTAAGGCTAAAATCAGTGAGATGAATGAAAGGATAAAAGATTCAGAAAGAAATTGTCCTATAAGCATGCCGCGGGTAGATCCCCCAACTTTTTTAATTCCCACTTCTTTCGCTCTTTTTGAAGCCTGGGCCGTTGCAAGATTCATGAAGTTAATAGCCGCAATCAGTACAATGAGAATAGCAATACTTCCGAATATCTTCAGGTATTTTGGATCACTGGCCGGTTTAAACTGCTGCTGAATTCCCGGATCAAGATGGATATCTTTAAGATTCTGCAGGTAAAACCTGTATTTGTTTCCCTTGGCTGCAAAATCGGTAATTGACACACCCATGTACTTCTGTAGTTCAGGTCCTACATATTTTACAATCATTTCGGGCATTTTTGAATCCACTGTCTTATAGCTTGAATTTGGCTTTAACAAGAGATATGTGCTGAAGCTGTTACTCAGCCATGTAGGATTTTTTGATCCCGGGTTTGTCATGAATGACAAGATGATATTTGCCTTAAAATGAGTATTCTCCGGCACATCAGCCATTACTCCGGATATTATATATCTCGCAGTATCTGAACCGATTTTCAGCGTTTTATCAATGGGGTTTACATTTCCGAATATTTTTTTTGCAATTGATTCTGAAAGAACAGCCTTGCGGGGGGCATTCAGAAGGTTTTTCGGATCACCTTTAATTACGGGTATTGAAAAGAAATTAAAAAATGAAGAATCTGCCTCCACTATATGGTCCTCACCAAAAGTCTGGTTATTATATTCAACATTTGTTGGCCCTACTCCATTCATTCTCAGAAAGTCTTCCACTTCAGGAACTTCCTTCAGCATTGTAGGACCTATTACAGCTGCGGAATAACATACAGTAACTTCCTGTCCACCTAATTTACCGTTCAGGATCATCCTGAATATCCTGTCTTTTTTGGTATTAAAGTTTTCAAAACTCAATTCATTTATGACAAATAGTGCGATGAGAAGGCTGCAAGCAATTCCTATTGACAGGCCAAGGATATTAATTATGATATAAGATCGTTGTCTTTTAAAAGATCTTAAGCTGTATCTGATCAGGTTCTTAAACATATTAATCTGTTTTAATAAGGTTTATTAAAAATAATTTATCAAGCTTACAAAGAATCCTCGTTTGTGAAACAATCCGGACTTTATTTTTTAAAAGACGGATAAAAAGCAAGTAAGTTGCAGCATGTACTCATTATTCTATTTTTAAAAAAAAGCTGCCCTTATGAGACAGCCTTTTCGGTATATTATTAAAACTCTAAGAATCGAAATTATTTTACCGGTTTCAGTTCATTGATTTTTTCTTTTGGCACCAATGACACGGTCTCTTTCTTAACAGTAAGATCTTTAGCAAGGGTGAAGGTTGCATTCTGCCTGATATCTCTTGATGATGCACCAATTTTAACTTCATATTTTCCTGCCTCAGCAATCCATGAAGAAGTAGCCGGATCAAAAGAGGCAAGACGTCGGCTGTCAATCACAAATAAGAGGGTCTGAGATTCTCCCGGCTTGAGAAGCCTCGTTTTTGCGAATCCTTTCAGCTCCAATGAAGGTTTATCAAGCTTTACAGCGGGAGCAGTCAGATATAGTTCAGCAACCTCTTTTCCGGCTACCGTTCCACTGTTTTTCACATCAACAGTAACAGTAATGGTTCCGGCAAACTTCGTTGAGCTGAGTTTAAGATTACTATATGTGAAATCTGTATAGGACAACCCAAATCCAAATTCGTAGGAAGGTTTCACTTTAAATGTTTCGTAATAGCGATATCCCACATAGATTCCATCCTCATAAGTAACTATTGCAGGACTGTTTCTCATAAATGAACTCATGGGACCCTGATCTGCAGATTTTATCTCCTGCAGCTCTTTTCCCGGGAAAGTCTTTGCAGAAGGAACATCCTCATAACTTACAGGAAAAGTTGTGGCAATTTTACCTGATGGATTAATCTTTCCGATCAGGATATCAGCAATCGAATTACCTGTTTCCTGCCCACCCTGCCATGCAAGAAGTATTGCATCCGGAAGATCCTTCCAGCTGGCTGTCTCAATAACTCCGCCTACGTTAAGAATAACAATCACCTTTTTATCTTTTGCCTTAAAAGCTGTTGTTACATTCATAATAAGCTTATGTTCAATATCGCTAAGCTGGAAATCGCCCTTGTCATTTACCCTGTCGGAACCTTCACCGGAATTTCTGCCAATTGTAATTATAGCGGCATCGCATACATTTGCCATCCCGGTTATAATATCCTTGTTAAGAGTCAGCTCCTCAATAGGTTTTGATCCCATTATAGCCATAAATCCTTTCAGCTGTGGACGACCATCTTTCGTAAGTTTAAGATAGTTGGAATATAGATTGTGAAGCTCTTCATTCTGATTCAATCCCACATTTTTTAATCCATCTGAAAGCGAGATACTATAAGCCTTATTTACGAGGCCACTGCCTGTTCCTCCCACAATTATATCGTATGATGTATTTCCGAATGCTGCAATATTTTTGACGCCTGGTCCAAAAGGAAGAGCTCTCTTTTCATTTTTCAATAATACCATACCTTCGGATGCAGCCTGACGTGTAACTTCTGCATGTGCCTTAAGATCAGGTTTGTTTGAATACTTATATCCTTTAAAGCGGGGACTCTGAAGTATTACATTGAAGATTTTTTCAACGTTTCTGTCCAGAACATTTACATCGAGTTTCCCTTCTTTAACTGCCTTGATTATAGCCTTTGCCTGATCAGGTGTTCCAGGCATGAGCATATCATTCCCGGCAATCATCTGAGCTACAGGATCTTTTCCTCCAAACCAGTCAGTCATCACAAATCCTTTGAAACCCCAGTCTTTTCTTAAAATGTTTGTCAGAAGCTCCGGATTTTGTGAAGTATAAGTACCGTTTATAAGGTTATAGGATGACATTACTGTCCATGGTTGTGCTTCCTGTACGGCGATCCTGAATCCTTCAAGATAAATCTCGCGTAATGCACGTTCACTTATGATAGTGTTGAGAGAATTTCTGTTAGTCTCAGCATTATTGGCAGCAAAATGTTTAATTGATGTACCTACACCTTGAGATTGAACCCCCTTAACCATTGCGGCTGCAATATTACCGGTAACATAAGGATCTTCAGAATAATATTCGAAGTTCCTTCCACACAACGGGTTACGATGAATATTCATCCCTGGACCGAGTAATACATCGGCACCATATTCAAGTACCTCATTTCCGATAGCCTGACCAACCTTATTAACCAATTCGACATCCCATGTTGAAGCAAGCAAGGTGCCGACAGGAAAAGCTGTACAATAGTAAGTATTATTATCATTATTCCTGGTAGGGTCAATCCTTATACCTGCAGGTCCGTCAGTAACCACCATCGGGGTAATTCCAAGACGTGGAAGTGCAAAAGATGTTCCTGCTGCTCCGGGAACCAGACTCTGAGTTTCGCCAACAACAGGTCCGGAAGGAGGATTTGCCGGTGGAGCACCTGAAGGTTTTCCATCAGGAGATGGCGGAGGTCCGCCCGGCATACGCATTCCTGTGCCTACAACCAGTGCAGCCTTCTCTTCAAGGGTCATTGCTGCAATAACTTTTTTAACCGGGTCTTTACCCAGCTTTGGAGCGTTCCCTGTTTGTGAGTTACCGGGTAATAGAAAGGAACCCAGCAGAACTAAAGTAATAAGATTTTTTTTCATATAAATGATTTTAATTTTATATTAATAAATGTGACTTTTTAACTTTTTTACAGGTTACAACAATGTAAAGGTATATTAAACCAATGTTAAGAGTTGTTAAATTTTTTGTAAAATAAATTGACTATCGGTAATCATATAGAATAAATGTATATCCCAATCGGAATCAATAAAAATTAAATAGAAGTATAAAGCAATTTTACCGATAGAAGAAGGAATTTTAGATATGATCAGAAAATTATCGGATAGGGATAACTATTTTCCCGAATTTTTCCTGTAATAAACTGTATTACTGCTTTGATCCTTGGCAATCAAATCACCGTTATGATCTATAAAAAGGTCTCTCAGATTCGAATTATACCAATATTCTTCATAATGAGTCAGGTCAGCAGATTTCAGAATGCCCCATCCCGGGATAAGTACATAATAGAAATTGCCCCATTTATTAAATATATTGTCGTTATCTGAAGTTCCCCATTCCGGAGAGACACTAATTACACTTTTGAAAGTTGAACAGTAATCTGTTGACTTGTAAATGGTGATGCCATTTTCCTGAGTAACGATAAAAATTTCATCCTTATCATTTACAAATAATTTGATTGAATAACCTGGTGTCTCTATTTTTGTCCATGTAAGACCATCATCAAAAGATCTGTTTAAACTGCAGCAGTTTGAACCATGAAAAAGGAGAGATCCGTCTTTGAGCCGAAAAACATTTCCATAACCGTATGATGATAAGTTACTCCCGGCATCGTTCCACGTAATACCGCCATCTTTCGAAAACCTGGTATTATGATCCCATTGAAAAACCCAAACATTATTATCGTTTGAAACATAGAGATAGATATAGTACGGCCTGTCAGGAAAAGGTTTTGTGCAGGTTTTCCATGATACCCCGTGATCGGTGCTTTTCACTAATTCTCCAGTCCAGATAGTTACATAAATGACGCCGTTTCTATCCATATTAATTGTCCTTGGTGAAACCAATGCAGGGTCATTAACAGGTTCCCACAAATAATATCTTTCCCCCTGTTTGTAGAGTGTCCCATTCGCAACCATAAAAGTGACCTTATTAACCGTATCAGCAACCATTCCCATTATGTTACCATCAGGAGATAATGTACAAGTATCCCACACGTCATTTCTGAAACCATATTCAACAAGATCCGTTGAGGTCAGATATTTTCCTGATAAATCATAAGTCTTCGCTCTGAGTATCTGCTCAAATGATCCTGAACCCAGTTTCCATCCGGTGGAAGTCAATCCATTTTTATCAGTATTTGCGGATTGTACAGTAATTGTTCCATCTCCTTTTGAAATCTCAAAAATTACTTTGACAGTATCTCTAACTGGATCAACATAATTCACCACCCTGAATCCGACACTATCACTTACACATTCACCCGCGAAAAATTTCATTCCCTGGCTGATCTGAAAATTAAATGAATAATCCACCAATGCTTTCACTGAAGGATCAGGATACCTGTCGCACGACAAGACAAAACAAATAATGACAATCAACAAAACCGTTCTTCTCATTGGTGTCCTCCTTTAATGTTTTGATGCCGGTATTGTAAAACCAACAATGAAAGAGATGGTCCTGTTCCTTATAACATGGTCTGCAACTGAAGAGCTCTGCTGCTCTGCCACAATGGTCGTATTATAAACATTTTTAAAGCCTGTACTATATTGGAGAGCCAGGTCAACCTTATACCTGTTAAATAAAGGCAGAGATACCCTGGTACTAAAGATCCAGCCAATATCATTGTCCTTTATATATCTTTCAAGATCATCGTAAATAACAGTTTTATTTACCATATAACTTGATTCAGAATGTATTTCATTATAAGCAACACCAACATTCCTTGCATTCAGCTTTAATCCAAGCCATGGACCTGTATTGAAAAAGACCATTTGAGATTTTCCAATCGGGAAGCTCATCAGAAGCGGAATTACCGCATAATCAATCTGAACCTTTGTATCGACATAGTACATCGGGGTACCTTTATTCATATACTTGTAAAATAAGGCACTTGAGTCCTTCATCGAGTAGCCTTTCCGTTCAAAAGAGACTCCTGATATGAATGAAAATCCAGACTTCATCGGAAAATTAACAGTAAATCCAAGTGAAGGGCCGGTACCGGAAGAATATTTTCCACGATCTGCAGTGAGCCCGTTCCAGGAGATATCAACTCCACCCAAGTATGTAACCGTAACCTTTTTTGAAGTTGAATCGCTCGCAAATCTTGGATTAATAGTTGTCTTGTTCTTTTTAAGAAACTCATAATCAATACCTAATGTAAACTCTGAAGAACCTTGTCTGTAGCTAGTATTCTCCAGAAATTTTTTTCGTCCTGCCAGGTAGCTGACATTAAAAGCAGCTTTAAATTTATCGCTTAGAGGATAAGAGATCCCTGAAGAAAACATATATCCGAAATCTTTCTTCTTTGTATTGTCAGGTTCAGAGGAAGAGGAAGAAGAAGAATAACTATTACTCAAACTATGATCCTGCATAAATGAAAAAATCAGGCCAGCCTTCATATTGAATTGAATGGCAGATGGTATGGAAACAGTAAAAAGAAGTGGCACACGAAGAAAGCTGAAATCCATCTTATCATCTCCCTGGTAATAATATACCGGAATGATATCATAGTATGAAGGAGTGAAATATATATAGGGATAATAAGTGGTTTTGTGTTCGTAATAAACAGTGGAGAAGTTTATTCCGGTCTGAATTCCAATCGATCTGCTTAATGAATAACCAAGATAAAAACCCTGAAGAGGGCCTGGTTTAGATTCCCATTTTCCTCCAAAATCCTGACCATGAATATCTGAGAAATTAATACCGCTGTAGATACCGGTAGTGATTTTTTGAGAATAACTAACTGAATGACAGAATATTATTAGAATAAAGCTAATAAAGGCATTATATTTTTTCATTTACGACAGGTTAGTCCTCTAAAATAGTCTTTGTGCAATAATCATGCCGAAGTCATAAACAAAAATTAAAATATCAAAAACCAGGCAAGCTCGAAAATGCACATCATTGCATTACCTGTATAGTTGCCATTACGCCTTTACAGCTTCTACCCATGCCTGCGCCATTAATTGGGCACCGGCGAGGGTTGGATGAACACCATCACCTGTCCAATAAACGCCTGGCGCACGAGTTATAGCTTCATTATAAATTCTCTGATAAGGGATAAAAGTGGCTTTGAACTGAGCTGCAATCTCCATTGCCGCCTTCTGATAACCATAGAATTCAGGATACCATTTATCATCAACAGCCTTAACGCCTGGAACTGCAAAAGGCTCGCATATAATCAATTTCACATTTGGTAGAGCCTTCTTTGTCCTTTCAAGAAGTGCTATATAATCATGTCTGTAGATTTCAACTGTACCATTATATTGCCCGTTAAGCTTATGCCAGATATCATTTACCCCGATAAGGATACTTAATATATCGGGTTTAATATCGAGACAATCTGAATCCCACCTTTCAGCGAGCTGGTAAACTTTATTACCGGATACTCCTTTATTATACACTTTCAGATTGAGCGATGCATACTTTTCAATAAGTGCAGCGCCAGCCAGCATAGGGTATCCCGATCCTAGAGCTCCTGCATTGTTAAAAGAGTTATCATCTCGGTTCCTGCCTGAATCTGTAATTGAGTCACCCTGGAAGAGGATAATGTTATCCTTTGTTAAGGAATTCTTCCTCATTGCTGATGGCACCATCGATGCTGAAAGTATTTCCGGAATACTTACGGCCATAAATCCTCCCATAACGGCTTTTTTAATAAAATTACGTCTGTTGTTACTGCTGTTTTCCATCTTCTTCTTAGTTTGAATTTACTTTTTTTATGAATATCTTTAATTACTTTTCATGTAATGTTATTGTTGTCATTGTTTAAGATTATAAATTTACCTTTTTTTAGTATATAATTTTAACCTCAACTATACGTTTGTTAAATAAGAGTCAATTCCATTTTTACTTAATCAATTGAAAATTATGAAACAGTTACAAATAAGATGTGCTTTGATTTTAACTGTAGTGATAATTGCAGTTATGAAAGTAACAGGACAGAATGCTATGCCTGATGAGCTGACAAAAAATCCTCTGAAAGAACAACTTAAGTATCTCGAGGATCGGACACGAATATATGAAAACTTCAGGGCAATAAGGGAGGATATGTTTCAAAAACTTAAGGTTAATGTAACAGATACTCTTTCGGCGGCTAACAGAAAGATTGCAGGCTTAAACAAAACCAAATTTCTGTTAAAGCAGACTATTGATTCGCTCAGGACTAACCTTGAATCGACAAAAACCAGACTGGAGGAAATGATCAGGACAAAAAACAGCATAAGCGTAATTGGACTGGAAGTCAATAAGTTAACCTATAATAAAATAATGTGGACAATTTTGGCCGGATTAGTTGCTGCGTTATTATTGGGATTTATTGTTTTTAAACGGAATCTGTCGGTCACATTCAATACCAAAAAAGAGTTTCAGGAGCTGAAAAATGAGTTTGAGGCGTACCGTAAAACATCCCGGGAAGCCAGGGAAAAACTAGCAATGGACCACTTCAATGAGGTCAAAAGACTCAAGGGAGGATGATGATTGCGCCAGCCTTCACTGAAGTTTCGGCTGGTAAGGCAGGGCACACGTGTCCTCAGAAGCTTTAGCGAAGGAGGAGGGCACAGGGCTCATAGTCGATAACCTGAAAAAATGTGGTAATCAAAAAACTATTTTACAAACTCAATTTTAAAACCTGTTACCTGCCATGAAGGTAAATTAGCAGGTTTTTTGATCACCAGAGCATCAGATGTTTGTTTCCAGCTAAGTTTCTCCTTGCTACCCACCATAGTTACTGAAGCTATTGGCTTGCCGGCAAGTTTTGAAGATTTTGCAAGGGATTTGATTACAATATCGGTCTCTGGTTTTCCAAGACAATATGCATAGAGTATATTGTCTTTTGTTGTGAATCGGACGTCCTTAGAGCTGAATCCAAAGTTCTCATCGAATCTGTCCAGTTTTTTTTCAGGTTTGTCCGCAGGTTTCTCTCCGTAGATTTTCCAGGGACGCGATCCATAAATACCTTCTCCGTTTGCTGATGTCCAAATCCCAATCTCTTCAAGTATCTTCAGCATATCAGGTTCAAGATCTCCTTCGGGGGTCTGAACAACGTTTAATAAAAGGTTTCCATTCTTGCTGACAATATCAACAAGCATTTGAATAACCTCAGTTGAAGTTTTATACTTCTGGCCTGTCCTGTAATACCAGTCACCTATTGATGTATCGGTTTGCCATGGGTACTGACTTGCTGTATCTTTCACACCACGCTCAAGATCCTCAACCCACATTCCACCTGATGGTTGCTTGCAAGTATATACAGCTTCAAGCTTACCATTATTTTTGATTATGTCCTGATTATAAAAATGAGATATCAGACTACGACCAACATCTTCGAAAGGCATTTTGCTATCAGAATATAGAAGATCGGGATGGTAATTATCAACCAGTTCTTTAATACTTCTGTACCATTCAAGCTGAAATGCCGGGTTTTTGGTCAGCCAATCCTTATCATCAGGCATGGCATTGGCGTGATACAGGTCCTGGTAATTGAGATTTGCACCATCGTAAGAAACACCTGCCTTAGCTCCCTCTTTATCAGAACCATGTGCTGCCTGGAACCATGTAAAACTGGCACCGAGATGTTCTGAAACCCCAAATTTCAGACCCTGTCTTTTTGCAGCTTGCTGCCATATACCAACGACATCCTTTTTAGGACCCATATTAGCCGCATTCCATCTATTGAGCTTTGAAGCCCACAGGAAAAAATTATCATGATGAGAACCCATACTGACAAAGTATCTGGCCCCGGCTTTTTTATAGAGTTCCATAAGTTTATCAGGATCCCATTTCTCTGCTTTCCAAAGCGGTATAATATCTTTATAACCAAACTCTGACGGGTGCCCGTAATGTTCAATATGGTACTTGTAAACTGGATCTTTTTCCTGGTACATTCTCCTTGCATACCAGTCACCCTGACGCGGTACTGCCTGGGGTCCCCAGTGTGCCCATATACCAAACTTGGCATCACGGAACCACTCAGGGTACTGATATTGTTTAAGTGACTCATCAGTAGGTTTGTATGGGCCTTCTGTGACAATAGTTTTTTGCTGTTGGGCTGAAACAGAAAATGTTAAAACCAGAGCTAAAAAAACTGATGTGTAAATTTGTTTCATAAGATTAGTTTTCATTATCAAGGATTTTATATCCTTTAACTTAATAACTTACTTCACTTTACGCCTGACTGATTTTCTCCAAAGGAATTCCTCTTCGATATAAATTTTATTTCCACCGCTTTTTATTTCCTTCTCAATTTCATTAATAAGCAGTTTGCAGGCTTCAAGGCCCATTTTCCTTGGATCCTGATTAATGACTGTTAATTGCGGATCAAAGAAATCTGTAATTTCATTAAATCCATAACCAAATATTCCAATATCTTCCGGTATTCTTAGTCCGGCTTCCTTTGCAGCTTTATATGCTCCAAGAGCAACCCTGTCATTAACTGCAAAGACTACTTCAGGTAAGTTACCCGAACTATTTAATTTTTTAAATGATTCATAACCATCTTTCAATTCAAACCCACCTTCGATAATCCATTCTTTCCGGATAGGGATTTTGTTCTTTGTAAGAGTATCAATAAATCCTTCCAGTCGTTCTTTTCCGATATTTGTTTTTGAGTACCCTGAGAAACTGGCTATTTTGGTATATCCTTCCAGGATAATACGGTTTAGTGAATTTATTGCCCCAGGCTTATCATTAAACACGATCCTTGAAAATTTCATATTCTCAAAAGCCCTGTCAAAAAACACCAACGGGATATTCATTTTACCGACCTTTGTAAACACCTGTCTGTCTGTTGTTTCTTGTGAAAGACAAACCAAAAGACCATCAACCCTCATACCGATAAGGTTTTCTATGTTTTGTTTTTCGATACTTTCTTTTTCGCGGGAAACTGTCAGGATCACATAATAATTATGCTCTGTGGCATAATCTACCATACTGTCAACAATATATGAAAAAAAGCTGTTTTCGAGGTCAGGAACGACGATTCCGATAGTAAATGTTCGTCGCGAATTCAGCTGACGTGCAATCAGGTTTGGAACATATCCCATTTTACCGGCGGTCTCAACAATCTTTTTCTTCATTGACTGGGAAATGTCAGGATGATCTCGTAATGCTTTAGAAACGGTAACCCTTGAAATATTGAGTTCCTTTGCAATATCAGATTGTCTAATATTAACCATCCAATTTCCTGATTTCAAATTATTATTTAAAAATAATCAAAAAACAACCCGATCAGTTTAATACCTCACCTTTATTCTGACTTCTCCCGGCACTTCATTTTCAGAGACTACAATCACATAACCACCACCGCAACCGGAAGTGATGGCCCCCGGGTATTTAGAAAAATAAATAGTATCCATTTCTTTCATGATATCATCAGGCACGGTCAGTGGTAATATTTTTTTCCATGATAAAAGGGTATCGGACAATGATTTACCTAAACCCGCAATGTCTTTCTTCATGATGCTTTCCCAGCATCTGTCACCGGCTTCTCCGAGATCTCTGATAAAATGTTTTTCGAGATGCATCTCTTTTAATGGATTGTATCCGTCTGGTCGTGGTTTGAGAGGCACAAGATGAATAACATCTGTAAGCCAGTCACATATATCTTTATCAACGGATGATTGTATATAATCAGGCCAGTATCCGCCATTATAGTGAAGCCTGTTAACGCCAGGCATAAGTAATCCTAAATGGTCCTGTGAACCTGCAACATATTTAGTTCCGGGAGGATTCTCGGCACCAAATAAAATCTTTGCATTTTCCACAGGATCCCCATCAGGATACCTGTCGCCCCAGATTTTTATGCCAAAATCGCGGGAACTGGTAGCAAGCCCTGATCTGTTGTTAAAATCCATTGTAGGCCAGATTTGTGCCACAACCACTGATCCCGGATGTATTTTGGAGACCCACGGCTGGTCGATCCATCCACCTGCCAGGCATAACCTGTAAGGGAACCTCATGTCCTTTTTTGTCGCTGAACTCGATCTTGCAGGTAACCCGGGTTCCGGGATACGGTCCAGTACAATATAATGTATCCCAAGCCTTTTACAAAGGGCTTCTTTGTCAGGAGTATGCCCATCGCTGTTTACAACAAAAACATCAGGCTTAATTCTGATTAAGTCCGGTTCAAAATCAAGCATCCCGCTTCCGAAAGCAAGAAAAGCATCATAAACATATCGTATTGATTTTACGGTAAACAATCTTTCCTCTTCTGAAAAAACAGGTCTTTTCCCTTTCAGCAAAAGAAGGTTTTCATCCCTTCCTATACTAACATAGAGATCGCCAAAAGTTGCTGCTGTTTTAAAAAAGGCAATATGCCCACCATGAAGCAGGTCATAACATCCGCTTACCAGGACTTTTTTGCGTTTCATCTTAGGAGATAACTTATTTATTGAATCGATTAGTCCCTTTTTTTCTCCTGCTCTCATCAACAACCTGTTCACTTATCCACTCATAAGTTTTTTTGATCCCTTTCCTCAGAGGAACAGATGGTTCCCATCCGAGATATTTTTTAATCAGAGTATTTTCCGAATTACGACCCCTCACACCTTTTGGAGCTTTCAGATCGTAAATTCTATTAAGTTTATAACCTGCTATATCTTCAACTATATCAACAAGCTGGTTAATTGAAACCATCTCGCTGCTTCCAAGATTGAGCGGCTCTTCAATATTACTGTACATAATATCCTGTATTCCCTTAATGCAATCATCTATATACATAAAGCTCCTGGTCTGAAGGCCATCTCCCCAGATCACTATCTCTTTTTTCCCTGTAATACCGGCTTCAATGACCTTCCGGCAGATAGCTGCCGGTGCTTTTTCCCTGCCTCCGTCAAAAGTTCCGAAGGGACCATAAACGTTATGAAACCTTGCAACTCTTGTAGTGAGACCAAAGTCTTCCATGAAATGACGACACATACGCTCACTGAATAATTTTTCCCATCCGTAACCGTCCTCAGCCAATGCCGGATAAGCATCGGATTCTTTAAGGCCCGGATTATATGGATCGGTCTGTTTTTCACCATTGTATACACAAGCAGACGAGGCATAGAAAAACCTGTCTATGCCACAATCCTTTGAGGTAAGAAGAAGGTGGGTATTTATCAGAACGCTGATCATACAGGCTGCCTTGTTATTTTCAATAAAACCCATGCCGCCCATATCTGCAGCCAGGTTAAAAACTTCATTATAACCATTTACAGCCTGATAACAGTTTTCTCTCAGACGCAAATCCAACACAAGGTTATCTGCATCACCTGAAACCTGATACCATTCGTTAAGAGGTTTTAAATCAACTGCTCTCACACAATGACCTTTTTTAATCAGTTCTTTTACTAGGTGCCCGCCAATAAAACCTCCTGCACCTGCTACAACAATCTTTTTCATAATTTTTAATTTAATACTTACTTACACGTGTACTTTCACGTGTAAAAGTAAATAAAAATTTCTATTCCTAAATCGCCTCCGTAAAAAAAAACTCATTTAGGTCATGCTATAGCATGACACTATCCAATCATTTAACATTCAGTTTATACCACCTGATCGCATTTTCACCGTAAATCTTTCTGACCACTTCTTTCGGAAGCTGAAGCCCTTCGAATGTTCCCCTGAATTTATCAGAAGTCATTTTATCTTTTGTAGTGAAGTATTTCCAGTCGTCGAGCCATGTCTCATGAACCCAGGAGGAAACCTTTTCACGATCATCGCTCTCATTTGATGAAAGGTCTGTTCCATAAAGCAGCCTGTCCTGGTACTTAATGCAAAAATTACGGACTCTTTCACGGTCCTTTGCTGACTGATACTGCAGGTGACAAATACGTGCAGCCATATCAACAGCCATGTTCGGAAATCTATCAAGCCGTTTTGCAAGCTCATCTACATTCCATTCGAGGCTGCCTAAGTGACAACCTATGAATTTAAGATCAGGATGCAATTCGAGAAGAAGGTCGCGGGCATTTATCTGATTTTCATATGAAGGATATTCAGGATGGAGGAACATATGATATCGTGGATTCTCAGCAAAATAGCTGCTGTCGCTGCTTACTGTCATTTCACTTAATGGCAGCCAGCAATTGCGTGGTTCTCCAAGATGACCTGTTATTGGCAGGTTCTTACTTATAATAAAATCAATGATCGGCTTTAGCGCAGGATCATCAATCATAATGAACTTACCGTTTTTGTCTCTTTCAGTCATTCCAATGTTTTTCCAGAGCTTGACAGAAACTGCGCCTCCTGAGATACTAATATTAAGATGAGAAATAGCCTTTCTACTCCATGCCTCTGTTCCCCAGCCTGTTGTATCAAAATAAAATGTAGCACCGTAGAAAACCTTTCCAGGATACTTTTTTATGGATATAAGTGCCCGGTCAAGTTGTTGTTTGACTGAAGCTGAGTCTGAATGATCGACATTCAGAGTAATTAGTCTGAAATTGTCTTGCATTGCCTGATCTTCAAAGAATCCCTTATCGCTGTCAATGTGAACATGGGAATCTATTTTCAGAACTGATTGATAATCTTTAGATGTATAATAATTGGGTTGGCATCCCGTGAATGCCAATAATACAATAATGAAAAAAATAGTGCAGGTTTTCATCTCTTTTAAATGATTGATAGAGATTAAATATAAGCAAAAAAAGGAAGAGCACAAATAATATTCCATGCTCTTCCCAATTCAATTTTAAAAGGTTTTAAGTTCTGTCTTCTCTATTTAGGCATTACAACATAGGGTGTAGCGTTAAGGAAATCAATGCTTTTCTGGCAGCTTGTAAACTGATCAAAATTATACTCTTCAACTTCAACAATACCATATTGCATTCCTGATTTAGGAGCTGCTGCCCAGATGGCAGCAAAATCCATCATCGTATCTGTACCGCCGACTTCTTTTTTATCTTTTATATGCCAGAGCTCAAAACGGCCAGGATACTTATTGAAATAATCAACAGGTTTAGCTCCGCCCATCACAACCCAGTAAAGATCCATCTCGAACATAACTTTAGAAGGATCAGTATTTGCAAGCATGAAGTCGTAAATTGTTTTCCCTTCCAGTTTTGTTGAGAATTCCTTATCATGATTATGGTAACCGAATCGAATACCTTTTGCTTTACATTTCTCACCAATAGTATTAAAATAGTCACAATAACGTTTAAGTGTATCGAGACTACGGTACGCTCCATCACCCATAAATGGCTGAACAAGGAATTTTGCACCTGCAGCAACATGAGCATCAATACAGGCATCCCACCATGCCATGGTCTTTCCATAGTTGGCAGAATCAGGCAGGGCCTGACCTACGTGAGAGCTCAATATCGTCAAACTGTTTGATTGACAAAGAGCCTTAAAAGCAGCAGGTTCCATACCGTAAAGTTTTCCGCCGGCATAACCTGCAGGTTCGACAAATTTGTAACCCATTTTGGCTACTTTAGCTATTGCAGCAGGTATGTCCTTCATGATGGAATCACGAATGGAATACAATTGCAATCCTATGTTCTTCTGAGGTTTTGTTGTGCATGAATAAAAGGTGGAGAAGATAAGGCCTGTGACAGCCATTAACAGGACAATCGAAATAACACTTCTTTTTTTCATCTTGATCAGGTTTAGATTTAAATGTCTTATGTTTATTAATTCTGAATTTCCAAGTTCTTAATTTTTAATTCATTAAAATCAAAGAACTTCTAAGGTAAATGTAGGAACTATTTAATTTTCTCCAAAATAAATCTTTGAAAGTTTCAATCTCTGTGGAACTCGGTGTCAAAGAGACATACAGAGGTTTATTCCGAGATGAATTTCAGTAAGGGTATTAAAATTGGCTGTCCTTTTTCGGCTGTATATGAAACGTTGGTTTGTTCAGCATTATCTCCTTCCCGGCTTTGATCACTTATTGAAGTAGCATGTACATAAGGATTCACTTTACTGATAAATATCAAAGCACGTTCTTTTGCTTCCTGCGAAAAATTCACAAACTGCGGATAAACCACACTGATTATTTCAGCGAGCCCTGAATTCTTCGTCAAAATAGCACCTTTCATATTGGTATTAGTCTTTTCATTTTGAACGATTACCACGTTACCTCCTGAAGGAATCCAGTTCAGCCAGTTCATCTCTTCGCCGGCATTTTTTTCACTCCCATTCTTAATAATAGCATCTGAATAGTACTTTTTCAACCCATCTTTAAAAAGCGGCGGAAGTTTTGTACTGTTAATATAACCGGATATCAGCCTGCAATTATTGAAGTGATCAACATTGAAATTATAATCATTGGCAGTAAGGTGTCCGCCGGAATTCAACAATTGAGTCCCAAACAAATCATTTAATGTCCTAAATTCAATTGTCGTGGAATCCATAGAAGGATTATTCTTTAAAATATAATCTCTGATCATTCTGACATATCCGGATTTATCCGATGACCCCAGATTGAGTTCATCATAATTCATTTTTATTTCACGGGGCACTTCTTCCAGTCTGTTAACATTAAGTAAGATTTTTGCCACACCGGTTCGTCCTTCATCCTGAAGAACCGGTTCAACAATAACCGAATTGTCGGATTCCATTTCTTCCGCCTCAATATCAAATGTTCCTGAAGTAAGTCCGCTTGCTGACACTGAGAGATTAATCTTACCAGGTTTTCCTGTCGATCTGATCACATTAGATACCGGCATATCCATATACCATATACCGTCCATCTCATGATGTTTGTTAATATCTGGTTCATAAATTGACGGGCCTACCAGGGTAGCAGGTCCGGATAAAGTCCATTTTATTGTATTATTAGCGCCCTGGACAGGAATTCCTCTTGCATCAACAATATCTGCAGCAATAATAACAACAGAACCACGATCGGCTTTTATTTTATTCTGTGATCCGGTAACAACTATTTTTACCGGTTCACCTGCCATCATTACCTCTGTTTTTACCGTTTTTCCATTTTTGGTCGCGACAGCGCTTATTATACCCTTCTCAATCAATACATTATTAAAAGTAACACGATGTAAATTAGATTGGTCAGGCGACTGGAATCCTTTACTTACGCCATTGACCATAAGTTCAACCTTATCACAATTTGAATTTACGGTTATATCTTCCCTTAGTCCCAGATATTGAGATCTCCAATAAGATGGCTGAATAAAACACATTAAATTTTTGCCATAGATCGCCTGCCAGAAATAGTATACATATTTTGGGATCCTGTAAACATCCACCGTACCTGAAGGATCAACATGCTGGAGTGGTGCATTCAGGTATTCTCGTTCCGCACCATGGTCTTCATAAAGCCAGTTACACAGGTTCCCTGTCTCTGATACTCCAATCGCTTTAATTGTATTCAACTGGTGGTCCTCAGACTCACTCTGTTGTCTATCAGTTGGTTTCAGATCTTTAACATCCTGGTCAATCCATCCCCTGATGGTGCATCTGGAAAGGTCTTCAACTGCAAGGTTTTCATCAGTATGTTTAACAAAAGCACCCGCTGAACCTTCTGTAACCCGACATGCAGTCAATATCCTTGTTGAATCTTCAGCCAAGGCAAATTTTGAATCGACGGCATGATTGGTCTCGTTTCCCATGCTCCACAACATAATACTTGGATGGTTACGATCGCGACGTATCATCTCTTTCATCTGCTGTTCCTGAACCTCCACAGAGAATTCCTGATTTTTTATACTTGGTGATTCTTCATCTATTGCAATACCGAGTTTATCTGCAAGCTCGTAAACAAGCTTGTCGTTGGGATAATATGAAGTCTTTACAAAGTTATAATTCAGATTTTCAGCCATATCTGTATAATCCATAACCGTAATCCATTTTGGAATGGCATCTCCCAGCCATGGGTACTCCTGTTGACGGTTTCCTCCGTGGATAACCATTTTTTTACCATTCACGTATAGGAAGTTTTCTTTAAAATCCCACCTGAACCAACGAAAACCGAGAGGACTTGAATAGATATCTGCTACTGTCTTTCCATCAAAAACCTGGGTATAAACCTTGTAGAGGTATGGATCATCATTTGACCATAAATGAGGGTTTTTAATGGGTTTGCCGGTCTGATCGAACTTATAAAGTTGGCCAGGATTTATAACAGCTTCCGCTTTTATAACCTGGATAATTTTATCCGTAGAATCGGCAATAGAAGTTTGTAAAATACAGGTTTTCTTTTGGAGATTATCATTTTTGACCCACGTCTGCACTCTGACGACACCCTCTTTTTCTGAAACCTGGGGTGTCGTTACAAATGTTCCTCCCTCATGGTTTGCCGAACCCTGCATAGGAATGAAAAGTTTATCTTTTAGGACAAGCGTGATATCTCTGTAGATACCGCCATATACATCAAAATTGGCTGCAGCCATTGGAGGTATCCTGAACTCATCTTTCTGGCGGTTATTTACTGCAACAGCAAGAACATTATCTTCCCCGGGAGTTACATATTCTGTAATATCAAAATCGAAAGAACCATAACCTCCTTTATGATCACCAAGATATTTACCGTTAAGCCAGACTTTGCAATATTTCTGAACGCCTTCAAACTCAATAAAAACCTTCCGGTCAGAATATTCCCTGTTAATAGAAAAGTGCTTACGGTACCAGCCCCATCCAATCCACCAGTAAGGGTTATCGGATTCTGAAGGATTCCTGATAAAAGGATGAAGTTCACCGGTGGTTTCATAAGTGCTCCAGGTATGCGGAATACTTACTGCCAGCCATTTGGAATCATCGAATCCAGGAGCTTCGTACCCTTTATTTGCACCTGTACCGGGGAAATAATTGAATGTCCATTGGGAATTAATTATCTTTTCAATCCTGTTACTTTTCTGATTTTCTACTGATTTCTTCTGGCCAAATGAAACAGAAAAGAAAAGTAATGTTGAAAAAAGAATGGTGATAATTTTCATATTCAGCGTGTTATGAAGATTATATTATTAAGTACAAGATAATAAATATTTAGAAGATTGAAAAATTGATTTTTGAAAATTTCTAAATATGAAATAAAATCAAGCAATCAACTGACATTCAATACTTAAGTAAATGCACAGATATCCCTTGTTTCTAATAAATAATAACCAGATTGAAGAAAAACAGCGTTTTTTCTTTGATATATTAAAAATATAGGTACATTTGTCCGTCAATTTATAATAAAACAGTGAGAATATCTTTAATACATATTATAGTCCTCATCCTCATTATTGCTCATAGCAAATGACCCGGGAATAATATGTGTTACTATAGACATACAGAAGCTTTCCGGGAAACCGGGAAGCTTTTTTTTTAAATGATCTTTAAAATGAAGAACCAACTCAGAAGCTCAAAGACGACAACCGGCAGGAATATGGCAGGGGCAAGAAGCCTGTGGCGTGCCAACGGGATGAAGGAAGAACAAATGGGCAAACCAATTATTGCTATTGTTAATTCATTTTCACAATTTGTACCCGGACATACTCACCTTCATGAGATTGGCCAGGTTGTTAAAAAGGAGATTGAGAAGAGAGGTCTTTTTGCTGCCGAATTCAATACTATAGCTATCGATGACGGAATTGCAATGGGTCATGCAGGAATGCTCTACTCTCTTCCTTCGAGAGAATTAATAGCTGATAGTGTTGAATATGTATGTAATGCACATCTTGCGGATGCAATGATCTGTATAACCAACTGCGACAAGATTACTCCGGGAATGTTGATGGCAGCCATGAGAATTAATATCCCGGCAGTTTTTGTTTCAGGAGGGCCCATGGAGGCCGGACGTTTTAATAACAAGTATCTTGATCTTGTAGATGCTATGGTTGCAGGCGCTGATGATTCAATCAGCGATAGCGATCTGTATGAGATTGAAAAATCTGCGTGTCCTACATGTGGTTCATGCTCCGGGATGTTCACTGCCAACTCAATGAATTGTCTGACGGAGGCATTGGGACTTTCACTTCCGGGGAACGGGACCATTGTAGCCACTCACAGGAACAGGCTACATCTCTTTGAAAAAGCCGCCGGATTAATTGTCGATCTGGCAAACAGGTATTACAATGATGGTGATGATTCGGTACTTCCCCGTTCAATTGCAAAAAAGCAAGCATTTATGAATTCTATGTCACTCGATATAGCTATGGGCGGTTCTACAAATACGGTCCTTCATCTTCTTGCAATAGCTCAGGAGGCAGGAGTTGATTTCACAATGAAAGATATTGATGAACTTTCACGTAAAATTCCCAATATTTGTAAGGTAGCCCCAAGCTCACAATATCATATACAGGATGTTAACCGCGCAGGAGGTATCTTGGGTATAATGGGTGAACTGGAACGCGGTAAGCTTATAGACACCTCAGTAAAACGGGTGGATTATCCTACTCTTCGTGAGGCTGTTTCAGACTGGGATATTAAGGGAACCAAAGCCCTACCTGCCGCTTTCAATATTTATAAAAGTGCCCCTTCAATGGAGAAAAACCTGAAGATGGGTTCTCATAACACTATGTATAAGGAACTTGACACTGACAGGGAAAAAGGATGCATCAGGTCGGTCGAATATCCCTACAATAAGGATGGGGGCCTGGCAGTACTTTTTGGAAATATTGCACGGAAAGGGTGCATAGTTAAAACTGCAGGCATTGATCCTTCGCTGTTTTCATTCACCGGGAATGCCATAATATTTGAATCGCAGGATGATGCTGCTGATGGGATTCTGAAAGAGACTGTTAAAGGTGGAGATGTAGTAATAATCAGGTACGAAGGTCCAAAGGGAGGACCGGGTATGCAGGAGATGCTCTACCCCACTTCATACCTGAAATCAAAGGGACTCGATAAAAAATGTGCACTCATAACCGACGGAAGGTTTTCCGGAGGCACTTCCGGTTTGTCTATCGGTCATGTATCACCTGAAGCAGCATCAGGGGGAGAACTTGCTCTGATCAGAACCGGTGATCGTATTGAAATAGATATCAGTGGAAGAAAAATAAATGTTCTTTTACCTGATGAAGAGCTAAAAATGCGAAAAGAAGAAGAAGAATCGAAAGGAGTCAGAGCTTATAAACCTGAAAAACGTGACCGTGTAATATCTTCAGCTTTGAAAGCTTATGCTGCCACTGTAAGTTCGGCAGATCTGGGGGCGATAAGAATAATATAGGCGACGGGCGACAGCCAAGACCGCAAGACCGAAAGACAATTAGACAACAAGACAATAATTATATGAAGACAGAACAGGAAAAAGAACAAGCAACATTAGAAGTCAATGGACAGGAACATATTACGGGTGCAGAGGCTCTTCTGCAATGCCTGATAGAAGAAGGAGTGGATACTATTTTTGGTTATCCGGGTGGAGCCATAATGCCTGTATATGACAAACTTATGGATTATGAGGATAAGCTTAGGCACATTCTGACACGCCACGAACAGGGAGCAGCACATGCCGCTCAGGCGTATGCCATGGTTACAGGCAGACCGGGAATTTGTTTTGCCACTTCAGGACCAGGTGCTACGAATCTTGTAACCGGCATTGCCAACGCATTTTTAGATTCAGTTCCTGTGGTTTTCATTACGGCCCAGGTGGTATCGGGTCTTATCGGCACAGATGCATTTCAGGAAACCGATATTATAGGAGTTTCAATGCCTGTTACAAAATGGAACTGCCAGGTAAAAAAATCACATGATATACCTGATACAATTGCAAAAGCTTTTTATATCGCTAAATCTGGTCGTCCTGGACCCGTTCTTATTGATATAACAAAAGATGCACAGCTTGAAAAACTTAATTTCAAGTATAAAAAATGTAACTACATAAGAAGTTATAATCCTCACATTCCATTGCATATCAAAGCAATAGAATCAGCTGCAATAATGATAAACCATGCTGAGAGACCATTAATTCTTGCCGGTCATGGAGTTCTGATTTCAGGAGCAGAAGATGAGCTGAAGGCATTTGCAGAAAAAACAGGAATACCTGTTGCATCTACGCTGCTTGGCCTTTCAGGGTTCCCGTCAGATCATCGTCTTTTCACCGGTATGCTAGGGATGCATGGCAACTACGGTCCGAATCTTCTCACAAATGAGGCAGACCTTATTATAGCGATAGGAATGCGTTTCGATGACCGTGTTACAGGAAATCTTAAGAAATATGCAAAAAAAGCGACCATAATTCATATTGAGATCGATGAGGCTGAGATAAATAAAAATGTCATAGTAGATGTCGAAATTAACAATGATGCGAAAGAGGTCCTTAATTATCTGATCCATCTTGTTAAAGAAAATTCTTTCGAAAAATGGGTAAGAGAATTCCGGATTTGTGATAAAACTGAATATGAGAAAGTCATAAAACCGGAAACGAAACCTGAAAAAGGTGAGTTAAGAATGGGTGAGGTAGTAAGCCGGTTATCTGAGATGACGAAAGGTGAAGCAATAATTGTTACCGATGTTGGACAAAATCAGATGTTTGCAGCCCGTTATTACAAATTTAGACATCCTAACAGCTTTGTCACCTCAGGTGGAATGGGAACAATGGGATTCGGACTTCCGGCAGTAATAGGCGCCAAAATAGGAAGACCAGATAAAACTGTCGTTACGTTCGTTGGAGATGGAGGATTCCAGATGACAATACAGGAGTTAGGAACTATTATGCAATATAATGTGCCTGTTAAAATAATTGTACTTAACAATAATTACCTGGGTATGGTACGCCAGTGGCAGGATATGTTTTTCGACAAGAGATATGCTTCAACGGAAATGGTTAATCCTGATTTTGTAATGGTTGCAAAAGCTTATAATATCCCGGGGAAAAATGTTTCGAAGAGAGAAGATCTCAACAGTTCGCTTGAAGAAATGCTGTCCGCAAAAGGGCCGTTTATTCTTGAAATTGCAATTGAGAAGGAAGGAAATGTCTTCCCAATGGTGGAACCCGGATCATCAGTTTCCGAAGTTAGGTTGACTTATTAATAATAATACTATGAAACAGGAATTTACAATATCGCTATTCACTGAGGACCATATCGGGATCCTTGGTCAGATAACTATTATTTTAACACGAAGGCAGATCAATATCGACAGTATCACCGCTTCGGAATCAGCAGTAAAGGGGGTACAGCTTCTTACAATCGTTGTAAAGACAACAAATGAAATGATCCAAAAGGTGGCAAGGCAAATGGAAAAACTGGTTGATGTTATGAAAGTTTTTGTACATACATCTGATCAGATTATATATCAGGAGATCGCTCTATTTAAGGTTACAACAAAAGGTTTAATGTCGGGAAATGTTATAGATCATATCGTACGTGCCCATCATGCCCGCATACTTGAGGTTTCTCCGGAATATATTGTGCTTGAAAAAACAGGGCATAAAACAGAAATAACTGAATTACTTACTCAGCTTGAACCCTATGGTGTGCTGCAATTTGTAAGATCAGGAAGGGTAGCTATAACCAAACAGGTTAAGGAGTTAAATGCATATCTGAAAGAGATGGATGAAGCCAACCGGTTTAAAACAGAACCGATATTTAATTAAAAACCAGTATTAATCACATATTTAATATTTAAGATCATGGCAAAAATTGATTTTGGCGGTGTCGTAGAAAATGTAGTTACAAGAGAAGAATTTTCACTTTCAAAAGCCCGCGAAGTACTTAAAAATGAACTTGTCGCTGTTATCGGTTATGGCGTTCAGGGACCTGCACAGGCAATGAATATGAAGGATAATGGNNTGGGATAAAGCCGTTGCTGATGGTTTTGTACCCGGGAAAACATTGTTTCCTGTTGAGGAAGCTGTAAAAAAAGGTACAATAATTCAATACCTTGTATCGGATGCGGCTCAGCGTATTCTCTGGCCAAAACTAAAACCATGCCTTAAAAAAGGAGATGCACTCTATTTTTCACACGGGTTTTCAATTACATATAAGGAACATACAGGTGTCATCCCTCCTTCTTTTGTTGATGTTATCCTGGTTGCACCAAAAGGATCAGGAACGAGTGTGAGGCGTAATTTTCTGGCAGGTGCAGGCATTAACTCAAGCTATTCAGTTTTTCAGGATTTTACCGGGAAAGCCGAAGAACGTACAATTGCCTTAGGAATTGCTATTGGTTCAGGTTATCTCTTCCCGACAACTTTTGAACAGGAGGTTTACAGCGATCTGACCGGGGAGCGTGGGGTTTTAATGGGTGCTCTTGCAGGAATTATGGATGCACAGTACCAGGTACTCCGGGAAAATGGACATTCTCCGTCTGAAGCATTTAATGAGACTGTTGAGGAGCTGACTCAGAGCCTTATAAGATTGGTTGATGAAAAAGGGATGGACTGGATGTATGCCAACTGCAGTGCAACAGCACAACGTGGAGCACTCGACTGGCGTCCAAAATTCAAAGCAGCGACCCTACCTGTCTTCATCGACTTGTATAATAAGGTCAAATCTGGAGAAGAATGTGTCAGAGTTCTTGAATCAACCGGCGCTGTCAATTATAAACAAGTACTGGACGCCGAACTACATGAACTGGGTAATTCCGAGATGTGGAGAGCAGGTGCTGCAGTAAGAAAACTGAGACCCGTGAAATAAAAATCTTTTATAAATAACTTATAAATATGGACGATAAGGTCATTATTTTCGATACCACCCTCAGGGATGGAGAACAGGTGCCTGGCTGCCAGTTAAATACAATTGAAAAAATTGAAGTTGCCCAGGCTCTTGAAGCCCTCGGGGTCGATGTGATCGAAGCTGGTTTCCCCATTTCAAGTCCGGGAGATTTCAAATCGGTAGTCGAAATTTCAAAGGCTGTCTCAAACCCGGTGATCTGCGCACTTACCCGCGCAGTTAAAAAAGATATCGAAGTCGCTGCTGATGCTCTTCAATATGCAAAAAGGAAAAGGATACACACCGGTATCGGTGTGTCTGATTTCCATATTAAATATAAGATAAAGACAACTCCTGAAGAGATCCTGAAAAGAGCGGCAGATGCAGTTAAATATGCGAGAAAATTTGTTGATGACGTTGAGTTTTATGCTGAAGATGCAGGCAGAAGTGAAAATGAATACCTGGCCAAAGTTATCGAAGCTGTAATAAAAGCAGGTGCCACCGTTGTAAATATACCCGACACAACCGGTTACTGCCTTCCTGAAGAGTACGGTCAGAAAATAAAATATCTCAGGGAAAATGTTCCTAATATTGATAAAGCCACCATCTCAACACACTGCCATAATGATCTGGGCATGGCAACTGCAAATACAATGATGGGAATTATCAATGGAGCAAGACAGGTTGAAGTGACAATTAATGGTATCGGAGAGAGAGCCGGAAACACATCTCTCGAAGAGATTGCTATGATTATTAAAAGTCACCTTGACCTTAAATTAAGAACTGATATCAATACAAAACTGATCTTTAGCACGAGCCGGCTTGTTTCAACTCTTATGAGTATGCCTGTCCAGGCAAATAAAGCAATCGTTGGAAGAAACGCATTTGCTCATTCTTCGGGCATTCATCAGGACGGCGTTCTTAAGAACAGGGAAAACTATGAAATCATCGATCCGGTTGAAGTTGGGATCAGGGAGTCTTCAATAATCCTTACAGCACGAAGTGGCAGAGCCGCTCTAAATCACCATCTTGAATTACTGGGATTCAACTTTGGGAAAGAGGAGATTGATGATATTTACCATCGCTTCCTCGTGCTTGCCGACAAGAAAAAAGAGATCAATGATGAAGATATACGGATACTTGCAGGCGTTGTTTTCCAGGGGGAGAAATCGCTTAAGCTCGATCTTCTTCAGGTTTCATGCGGAAAATCATTAATCCCGGTAGCAACTGTTGGTGTAAAGATTAATGGTGAAGTACACTTCTCAACAGCTTCCGGAAACGGACCTATCGATGCGGCATTCACAGCTGTCAGACAGCTGATCAGCAAAACAGTGCATCTCGAAGAATTTCTGATTCAGGCAATTACTAAAGGAAGTGATGACCTGGGTAAGGTACACATACAAGTTGAACACCAGGGAAAAATCTATTATGGTTTTTCTGCAAATACCGATATCATAACCGCTTCAGTTGAAGCCTTTATTGACGCTCTTTCAAAGATTAAATAAATTTAATCCGAATTGATCAAATTTTCAAATTTTTAAAATTTTCAAATTAAACAAATTGGAAGCCAAAACACTTTTCGACAAAATCTGGGACAGCCATGTAGTGCGATCCATTGAAGCTGGACCTGATGTTCTCTACATCGACAGGCATTACATACACGAGGTTACCAGTCCCCAGGCTTTTAATGGTCTGAAAGAACGTGGCATCCCGGTATTCAGACCCGGTAAAACAATTGCCACTGCTGACCATAACATACCCACGAAAGACCAGCATCTTCCAATCAGTGATCAATTATCGCGAAACCAGGTTGAAAGACTAACCGAAAATTGCCAAAAGTATGGTATCGAGTTGTTTGGTCTTAACCATCCGAAAAACGGTATTGTCCATGTTATTGGTCCGGAACTGGGATACACCCTGCCCGGAATGACAATAGTCTGCGGTGACAGCCATACATCGACCCATGGTGCATTTGGTACAATTGCATTCGGTATCGGAACCAGCGAGGTTGAGATGGTACTTGCAACTCAGTGTATTCTTCAGCCAAAACCAAAGAAGATGAGGATTACACTTTATGGTGACCTTCAGAAAGGAGTGACTTCCAAAGATATAGTAATGTATATCATCTCAGAGATATCAGCCAGTGGTGCGACAGGTTATTTTGTTGAGTATTGCGGTCCAGCAATAAAAAGCCTTAGCATGGAAGCAAGGATGACAATTTGCAATATGAGCATTGAGATGGGTGCACGTGGCGGACTAATTGCCCCTGATGAGACTACATTTGATTATCTGCGCAACCTTTCTTCAATTCCAGGAATACAGAACCTTGAACTGGCCATAAATGATTGGCAAAAACTTCAGAGCGATCCTGATGCAACTTTTGACCGCGAACTGACTTTTGATGCCGCCTTAATTAGTCCGATGATCACATATGGTACAAATCCTGGTATGGGAATGGCGATCAGTGCTTCAATTCCGATATCAGAAGTAAAAAACAGCCAGCCATCAGCTTCTTTTATTAAATCGCTCGATTATATGGGTTTTAAACCCGGTATGAAACTGTTGGGGCATCCGATAGATTATGTTTTTATCGGGAGTTGCACAAATGGCAGGATCGAGGATTTCAGGGCATTTGCACAGATCATCAGGGGAAGGAAAAAAGCAACAAATGTCACAGCGCTGATTGTTCCGGGCTCAAAAAGGGTCGAGGAACAGATGACTGCTGAAGGACTCCTGGAAATATATAAAAATGCAGGCTTCGAAGTAAGGCAACCGGGATGTTCCTCATGTTTAGCAATGAACGAAGATAAAATCCCTCAGGGGAAATATGCTGTTTCAACCTCAAACAGGAACTTTGAAGGGAGACAGGGTCCTGGTTCAAGGACTTTGCTCGCGAGTCCGCTTACGGCAGCTGCAGCAGCAATAACCGGGAGAATAACAGATCCAAGGGAATTTATAACCGAAGAAAATAAAGTTAAAAAATAATCAGATATGCCAAAAGTTAAGTTTGATATTCTTGAGTCAACCTGTGTCCCTCTACCTTTCGAAAATGTTGATACCGATCAGATTATCCCGGCAAGGTTTCTAATTGCCACTTCAAGACAAGGATTTGGAGACAACCTTTTCCGCGACTGGAGATATACAAAAACCGGAGAGAAAAACAGTGAGTTTGTGCTAAATAATCCAAAATACAGCGGAAAGGTCCTTGTTGCAGGTAAGAATTTTGGAAGCGGATCAAGTCGTGAACATGCCGTCTGGGCTATCTTTGACTATGGTTTCAAGGCTGTGGTTTCGAGCTTTTTTGCCGATATTTTCATGGGTAATGCCCTGAATAACGGACTCCTTCCAATTGTTATTTCTGAAGAACTATTGAAAAAGCTTCATGATCTGATCCTGAAGGACCCTTCAACAAAAGTTAAAATTGATCTTGAAAAACAGACTTTTACGATATTATCAACAAGAGATACGGTTAAATTCGGGATCAATCCTTATAAGAAAGAATGTCTGCTTAAAGGGCTGGACGACATTGATTTTCTATTGAGCATGAAGAGTCTGATAACCAGTTATGAAAACAATAAAATCATTCCAAAATGAGAATTGAAATAATGGATACTACCCTAAGGGACGGGGAACAAACGCAGGGAGTGTCATACTCACCGCTTGAAAAACTTCACGTTGCCAAGCTTCTCCTTAAGGATCTCAAAGTCGACCGGATTGAAGTGGCTTCAGCACGTGTTTCCTCCGGGGAATTTGAAGCTATCAGACAAATAACTGACTGGGCTCGTCATAACAATCTCCAAAGAAAAGTCGAAGTCCTGGGTTTTGTCGACGGTGATATTTCCTTAAACTGGATAGATGATGCAGGAGGAAAAGTTATCAATCTTCTTTGCAAAGGGTCGCTCCGTCATCTTGAAAAACAATTGAAAAAAACGCCCGAAAAGCATATACATGATATTAAAGACATTATAAGGAAGGCTGAAATACGTGACATGGAGGTAAATATTTATCTCGAAGACTGGTCGAACGGAATGATACATTCTGAAGAATATGTTTATTATATGCTGGATTCTCTGAAGGATGAAAACATCCAAAGATTCATGCTTCCGGATACACTTGGAATCCTTAACCCGGAACAGACCTTCAATTTCTGTAAAAAAATTATTGACAGGTATCCTTCACTTCATTTTGATTTTCATGCACATAATGATTATGACCTGGCAGTTGCCAATGTCTTTTCAGCAGTGAAAGCAGGAATAAAAGGAATTCATACTACTATTAACGGGCTGGGAGAAAGAGCCGGAAATGCGCCTCTTTCAAGCGTAATTGGTGTTCTTCGTGATCTTACTAAAACAGAGACCGGGATAAATGAGTTCGAGATAACCAAAGCAAGTAAAATAGTAGAGACATTCAGCGGAATACGGATACCTGTAAATAAACCGGTGATCGGGGAGAATGTTTTCACTCAAACATCAGGAGTTCATGCTGACGGAGATAGTAAAGACAACCTCTATTATAATAGCTTGCTACCTGAAAGATTCGGAAGAAAAAGAAAATATGCCCTTGGGAAACAATCGGGAAAAGCAACGATCAGGAAAAACCTTGAAGAGTTCGGGCTGTTCCTTAATCCTGAATCACTCACTAAAGTGACTCAGAGAGTCATTGAACTTGGGGATAAAAAAGAAAATGTAACCACTGAAGACCTGCCCTTTATCATAGCTGATGTGCTCGGCAGCGAACAGATAAATTACAAGATCTTTATCAAAAACTATTCCCTCTCCCTCTCCTATGGTTTAAAACCGTTTGCAAGTGTTCTGATTGAGATTGACGGTAATTTGTACCAGGAAACATCATCAGGCGACGGACAATATGATGCATTTATGAAAGCATTACGGATAATCTATGACAAACTTGGGAAACAGTATCCGGTGTTAACAGATTACCAGGTATCTATTCCTCCGGGAGGTAAGACTGATGCCTTTGTGGAGACTGTCATTACGTGGGACTACAATGGAAAAGAATTTAAAACCAGAGGATTTGATGCCGACCAGACAGAATCGGCTATTAAGGCGACCGAAAGAATGCTGAATATTATTGAGAATATTGAAATAAGAGCCATAGCTGATAAAAGATTGACAGAAGTATAGATATACATCAAATATCCTGACATTTATCCTAAAATAAAAAATAATTAATACAAAAAAACTTATGAGCAAATCATACAATATTGCTGTGATACCTGGCGATGGTACCGGCCCGGAAGTTGTCAGGGAAGGTAAAAAAGTGCTGAGTGCAACGGCTTCAAAATTTGGATTTAAGCTGAATTTCGAAGAATTTGATTTTGGAGGAGATCGTTATCTGAGAACAGGTGAAATACTACCGGATTCTGCAACTGATCAATTAAAAAAGTTTGATTCAATTTTTTTGGGTGCTATCGGACATCCGGATGTAAAACCAGGTATTCTGGAAAAAGGAATTCTGCTTAAAATACGTTTTGAATTGGATCAGTATATTAATCTTCGTCCGATTAAACTGTACCCCGGAGTGGCAACACCGCTTAAAGATAAAGGTCCTGAGCATATAGATTATGTTGTGGTAAGAGAAAATACAGGCGATGTATATACAGGTATTGGAGGTGTTACCATGAAAGGCACTCCACATGAAGTTGCAATTCAGAATATGGTTTATAACCGCATGCAGGTTGAACGTTGTCTGCGGTATGCTTTTGAATATACCAGAAAAAGAAACAAGAAAAATACTCTGGCTCTTTGCGGAAAAACCAATGTATTAACTTATGTATTTGATCTTTGGGAAAGGGCGTTCCATGAGATTGGCAAAGCTGATTATCCCGATATTAACCGCGAATATTATCACGTGGATGCTACTTGTATGTGGATGATTAAAAATCCCGAATGTTTTGATGTAATTGTTACAACAAATATGTTTGGGGATATTATAACCGACCTTGGAGCCATTACTCAGGGAGGAATGGGAATCGCTGCCGGAGGAAATATTAATCCTGAAGGTGTCTCTATGTTTGAACCTATTGGTGGTTCTGCTCCGAAATATACGGGTAAGAATGTCATTAACCCACTGGCTTCTATTGCATGCGGAGGTATGATGCTTGAAAACCTTGGTGAAGAAAAAGCCGCTCATGCAATCGAAAATGCTATTATGGATGTAACAGCTAACAAATTAAAAGATATGGGAGCCGGCAGGATGGGATTTTCTACTACTGAAGTCGGAGACCTTGTTGCTGAAAGGATTTAAGCATAATTTATGATATTTATTAATTTCTTACTATCTTTGCATTTATAATCTTAAGAAATGTACTACAAATCAACATCACATCATCATTTTTTTCTTTGCTTTCAGGCGAGGTGATATTGATATGTGTGTAAATTAAAATATCATAAACCCGTCTGAGTAGATCAGGCGGGTTTTTTTATTTAAAAAAAGAAATATGAGTGAACTTAAAATTGCAATTCAAAAGAGCGGACGACTTAGTGAAAATTCAAAAAAGCTACTGGAAGAATGCGGTATCAAATTCTCCAATGGCATCAGCGTCCTTAAGACAACTGCCAGAAATTTTCCCGTTGAGCTCCTGTTCCTTCGGGATGATGATATACCTCAATATGTTGAGCAACAAGTTGCCGACATAGGTATTCTTGGCGAAAACATGGTATTTGAGAAGCATAAGGATGTAACTATAATAGAACAGCTTGGCTTTGCGCAATGCAGACTAAGCCTTGCCATTCCAAAAGAAGAAAAATATGAGGGTTTAGGGTATTTCATGAATAAGAAAATAGCTACAAGCTACCCGCATATCCTTAACAGTTTTCTTAAGAAAAATAAAATAACTGCTGAAATAGAAGAGATAAGTGGCAGCGTGGAAATAGCTCCCGGTATAGGTCTGGCCAGTGCAGTTTGTGATATTGTAAGCTCTGGCAGCACTCTGCTTACCAATGGTTTACATGAAGTTGAAACCATTCTTAAGAGCCAGGCAGTCATCATCGGGAACAAGAACCTGAGTCCAGAAAAGCAAGCGATTCTAAACAGCTTGCTTTTCAGGATAAGGGCTGTCAAAAATGCGAAAGAGAATAAATATATATTACTCAATACTCCCGAGTCGGCTATTGCAAAAATATGCAATATACTGCCGGGTATGAAAAGTCCTACCATCGTGCCATTAGTTGAAAAAGGATGGTACAGTCTGCATTCGGTTGTGAAAGAGGACGAATTCTGGGAAAGGATTGATCAGCTGAAGGCAGCAGGTGCAGAAGGTATTCTGGTTATTCCTATCGAGAAAATGATACTGTAATGAAGACAATAATTCTTCCCGAAAAAGAGAGTTGGAATGAGCTCTGCAGGCGTCCGGAAATAGCAAGGAAAGATCTTGAAAATGTCGTCAGAGGTATTATAAACAGTGTAAAATCAGAGCATGACAAAGCTGTTCATTATTTCTCCGAAAAATTCGATGGTGTGCCTCCCGGAAACTTAAAGGTATCGTCAGATGAGATTCGGGAATCAGCAGTACAGATCCATCAGTATTTAATGAATGCAATAAACATTGCAAAAAAGAATATTGAGAGTTTCCATTCTGCCCAGCTTCTCACTGAACCGGTAATAGAAACTTTCAAAGGGGTCAGATGCTGGAGAAAAGGTGTTGCAATTGAAAAAGTCGGACTATATATACCCGGCGGAAGTGCTCCTCTCTTTTCAACCCTGCTTATGCTCGGTATTCCGGCAAAACTGGCAGGTTGCAAAGAAATAATTGTCTGTTCTCCTCCCGGGAAGGATGGAAATGTCAGCCCTCTGATTCTTTATACCGCACAACTTATCGGCATATCTGAAATTTTCAAAGCAGGGGGAGCGCAGGCTATTGCTGCAATGGCTTATGGAACTGAGAGTATTCCGAAAGTATACAAAATATTCGGACCAGGTAATCAATATGTTACAAAAGCCAAGGAATTGGTTCAGCAGGATGGTGTTGCAATAGATATGCCTGCAGGTCCCAGTGAAGTATTAGTGATTGCAGACAACAGAGCCAATCCTGAATTTATTGCAGCAGATCTGCTTTCGCAGGCAGAGCACGGACCTGACAGTCAGGTTATTATGCTGACTGATGATCTGAAGCTTATAGAAAGAGTTAAATCTGAAATTGATAGACAGGTTGAGTTGTTACCAAGAAAAGATATCGCCTTAAAAGCTCTCGAAAACAGTAAACTGATCCAAATGCCAACACTGATCAACTGCATAGATTTCAGCAATCTGTATGCACCGGAACACCTTATTATTAACACTGTCGATGCAAATTCAGTTGCAAACAAAGTAAGAAATGCAGGCTCTGTTTTCATTGGAAATTTCAGTTGTGAAAGTGCCGGTGATTATGCATCCGGAACAAACCACACACTTCCGACAAATGGATTTGCTAAGAATTATAGCGGGGTCTCAACCGAAAGTTTCCTTAAAAAAATATCGTTTCAGGAGATAAGTGCTGAAGGCATCAAAAACCTGGGACCTACCATAGAAGTAATGGCCGAAGCCGAGTCATTAATCGGTCATAAAAATGCAGTTAGTATCAGACTTAAAAGCTTGGAGAATGGTTGACCTTAATAAACTAGTAAGGGAAAATGTTATAAAACTTACTCCCTATTCATGTGCCAGGGATGAATTCAAGGGCAAAACCGGAATTTTTCTGGATGCCAACGAGAACCCTTACGGAAACCTGAACCGTTATCCCGATCCCTATCAGAGAGAGCTGAAAACTGCAATTTCAGAAGTCAAAGGAATTGAGGAGAAGAAAATATTCCTCGGTAACGGAAGCGATGAAATTATTGATCTTTGCTTCAGGGTTTTCTGCAACCCGGGTGTTGACAAAGCACTCACCTTCACTCCTACCTATGGAATGTACGGAGTTTCAGCTTCAGTAAATGATGTTGAAGTTGTAAAGATTCCACTGACCGATAGCTTTCAGATTGATCTTAAAAAAGCCGAACCCCGTTTCTCAGATAAAAATCTGAAACTGGTCTTTATTTGTTCCCCAAATAACCCGACAGCTAACTCAATGAATTATCCCGACGTTGAATACATTATAACTAAATTCAAAGGCGTTGTGGTCATCGATGAAGCATATATTGATTTCAGTGAAAAACCTTCATTTATCAAACTGGTCAACAAATATCCAAATCTTATAGTCATGCAAACATTCAGTAAGGCATTAGGACTTGCATCTGTAAGAGTTGGAATGGCCTTTTCAAATCCTGCTATTATTCAGTATCTCAACAAGCTGAAACCACCATATAACATTAGTGCCATCAATCAGAAAGCTGCATTACGGAAACTCGGTCAAATTGAGCAATATCAAAGCCAGGTTTTAAGAATTAAAAAGGAAAGAGAAAGAATTTCTGTATTACTGTCAAAAATGAGTACAGTAGAAAAGGTATATCCTTCAGATGCCAACTTTATTCTTGCAAAAGTTAAAAATGCTAATTACATTTATAATGCATTGGTTAACAGGAATATTATTATTAGAAACCGTACCAACCTGGTTGAAAACTGCCTCCGGATAACCATAGGTAAAAAGTCAGAAAACGACCAGTTAATCAGAGCATTAAAATCCATTTCAATATGAAGAAAGTACTTTTTATTGACAGGGATGGTACCATCATAGCCGAACCGGAAGATGAGCAGATTGATAGTTTTGAGAAGCTGACTTTTCTCCCCGGAGCGATAACATGTCTGTCAAAGATAGCTAAGGAGACTGATTTTGAACTTGTAATGGTGACAAATCAGGATGGTCTTGGTACAGAGTCATTTCCTGAAAATACTTTCTGGCCGGTTCAGAATAAGATTCTGGAAATACTTAAAGGTGAGAGTGTTACATTCGCTGAAATACTTATTGACAGAACGACCCCATCTCAAAAGGCTCCAACCCGTAAACCCGGAACTGCAATGCTTGTCAATTACTTTGCTAGCGGGATAGATCTCCACTCATCATATGTTATCGGCGACAGGCTGACAGATATTGAGCTCGCAAAGAACCTTGGATGCAATTCCATTTTAATTAGTGATAAAAGATCCCCTGAAGCCGAATTAACAACCAAAGACTGGAACGATATATATAAGTATCTGAAGCAGCTACCACGAACTGCAAAAGTGGAACGCAAAACATCCGAGACTGATGTACTCATCGAACTTAATCTTGATGGATCAGGTAAAAGTACGATTAATACAGGAATTGGATTATTCGATCACATGCTGGAACAGATTGCCCGTCATGGAAACCTTGATCTTAAAATACAGGTAAAGGGTGATCTTCAGATTGACGAACACCATACTGTTGAAGATGTGGCAATTTCATTAGGAGAGGCTATGCTGAAGGCACTGGGAGGGAAAAAAGGGATCGAAAGGTACAGTTTCGTCCTGCCGATGGATGATTGCCTTGCACAGGTAGCTCTCGATTTTGGAGGCAGGCCATGGCTTGTCTGGGATGTAAAGTTCTCAAGAGAGAAAGTCGGAGAACTTCCGACTGAACTGTTCTTCCATTTCTTTAAGTCATTCAGCGACAATGCAAAATGTAACCTTAATATAAATGCTGAAGGTCAGAATGAACATCACAAGATCGAAGCAATCTTCAAAGCGTTCGCAAAAGCTATAAAACTGGCTGTAAAGCAGACAGATAACTTTAACTTACCCACTACTAAAGGCAGTCTATGATAGCTATATTGAAATACAGCGCCGGAAATATAAAATCTGTACAGAATGCACTTACACGCCTGGGTTATAAGAGCATTATTACAGAAAATCCATCTGAGTTGTTAAATGCAGATAAAGTCATTTTCCCTGGTGTTGGAGAAGCCAGTTCTGCAATTCATTATCTTAAAGAAAGAGGATTAGATAAGACAATTATTTCACTTAAACAACCTGTACTTGGAATTTGTCTTGGTTTACACCTGATGTGCCGCTTTTCTGAGGAAGGAGGAACAAAATGCCTCGGAATATTTGATACCGATGTAAGATTGTTCCCACCGGTTGACAAGATCCCGCATATGGGCTGGAATAATTGTCTGACAATGAAAGGAGATCTTTTCAGAGACGTAACAGTTGATGACGATCTCTACTATGTTCACAGTTATTACGCTGAGATTTCATCATATACTGTAGCAACATGTGACTATATCATTCCCTTCAGTGCAGCAATGCAAAAGGGGAATTTTTATGCAACACAGTTTCATCCTGAGAAATCAGCAGAAACCGGCGAAAAAATATTGAAAAACTTTCTGGAACTATGAGAATCATTGTAGCAATTGATATTATTGGCGGGAAATGTGTCCGGCTTAGCAGAGGAGATTTCAATAAAAAGAAAGTTTATAATAAGGATCCTCTGGAGTTTGCCTTACAGATCGAAGATAATGGTATAAACTATTTACATCTGGTCGATCTTGAAGGGGCCAGAAATAAAAAAATAGAAAATATTAAGGTCCTTGAAAAGATTGCATGGAAGACAAAATTAAAAATTGACTTCGGTGGCGGGTTAAGATCATATGAAGATCTTATTACAGTATTTAATGCCGGTGCACGACAGGTCACCGCCGGAAGTATTGCTGTAACGGATCCCCATTTATTCATAAGCTGGCTGACAAAACTGGGACAGGAAAAGCTGATTCTTGGGGCAGATTGTATCGACAGAAAAGTCTCGACAGGTGGCTGGCTGGAAAAATCAGACAAAGAAATAATTAGTTTTATTTCTGATTACAGGTCAAAAGGAGTGAAATATACAATATGTACTGATATTAAAAAAGATGGTATGCTTCAGGGACCGTCAACGGCACTGTACAAAGAGATACTGGGTGCAGTAAAAATCAATCTTATTGCAAGCGGAGGCATATCTTCATTAAAAGATATTGAGGATGTACGAGAAGCGGGATGCGAAGGCGTAATTATAGGGAAAGCAGTTTATGAGGGAAAAATAACTTTAAAGGAATTAGGAAAACTATGTTAAAAAAACGAATTATTCCTTGTCTCGACATTAAAGATGGAAGAACAGTCAAAGGAGTGAGTTTTATTAACCTCATAGATGCAGGAGATCCGGTTGAACTGGCAAAAGCATATGTGAAACAGGGGGCAGATGAACTTGTTTTTCTCGATATAACTGCGACAATTGAGAACAGGAAAGCTCTTGCCGGACTGGTTGAAAGAATTGCAGCTGAAATAAATATACCATTTACAGTTGGAGGTGGAATTGATACCGTTAACGATGTTTCAATTCTTATTAAAGCCGGAGCCGATAAGGTGACTGTAAATTCATCGGCAGTACGAAGGCCCAAGCTTATTTCTGAGATTGCAGGGCAGTTTGGAAGTCAGTGTATTGTCGTGGCTATTGACACAAAACTTGTTGATGATGAATGGATTGTTGTTGTAGACGGTGGCCGGACTATCACTGAATTAATAACAATAAACTGGGCACGCAGGGTTGAAGAACTTGGAGCCGGTGAAATCCTGCTGACTTCAATGAATAATGACGGAACAAAAGCAGGTTTTTCAATAGATATTACAGGAGAGGTGAGCAGGAGTGTAAATATCCCGGTCATCGCATCGGGTGGAGCCGGATTGATGGAACACTTCAGGGATGTTTTTTTTAATACAAGTTGCAGCGCAGCCCTTGCCGCCAGTATATTTCATTTCGGAGAAATTACGATTCCTGATCTGAAAAAGTATTTAATAAATGAGAAAATTAGTATAAGGTATTGAATGAAAAAACGTTTCCTCTTTTTTTTTGCCCTCCTTTAAGGGGGATGGGGGGCGGAAAATGGGGAGACAAAGTATAATAAAATAATTATAATCTATATTATGAATATCGATTTTAGTAAGGGAAACGGGCTGGTTCCGGTTGTTATTCAGGATAATAACACACTTCAGGTACTAATGGTAGGATATATGAATGAGGAGGCTTTTAAAAAAACCAGGAAAGAAAAGAAGGTGACTTTTTTCAGCAGGAGTAAAAACAGACTCTGGACCAAGGGAGAAACTTCAGGGAACTTTTTGTATGTAGAAGAAATTTCAGCCGATTGTGATAATGATTCAATACTTATAAAAGTCAATCCAGCCGGACCTGTCTGCCATACAGGAAGTATCTCCTGCTTTGGTGATGAGAGCGCGAAGGGATTTATCTATAAATTGGAACATATTATAAACCAGTGCATTAAGAATAATACAAAGGAATCATATACCAACCAGCTATTTAAAAAAGGCATTAATAAAGTTGCGCAGAAAGTCGGGGAAGAAACAGTTGAATTAATTATCGAATCGAAAGATAATAACATCGAACTGTTCAGAAATGAGGCAGCCGACCTCCTTTATCATCTGCTTATTTTATTAAAAGCAAAAGGCGTTAATCTGCAAAGTATTGAGGATGTTTTGAAGAAAAGACATGAAAAATAGTGATAATATTAAGTGTATTTTACATATTCATTGCCACGAATGTGGCTAAATATGAAAAAACTGTCAATTTTCAACCTTAACCTGCACTTTTTCTAATTTTTTAATTGTTTTTTTAAAAATTCAATTACTTTTGTAAGCCAATAACGCAACCAAATGAATATTGTATACAAATATTTTATCTCCTTTTTTTACTTCTATTTTTATTTTAGAAACAGATAAAGGGATTTTTGTATACAGATAATTTAAATTATATGAAAGCAAGGGTCCCTCGGAGGGGCCCTTGCTCTTTTAATACTTTTTGAGAAAATGAAGATAGCAATACAAGGAGAAACAGGATGTTTTCATGAAGTTGCCGCAAGGCAGTACTTCAATTATGATGAAATCGAAATAGTACCTTGTTCAACTTTCGATCTGGAACTCAATACTCTTAAGGATGGGGAGGCTGACTTTGCCGTAATGGCAATTGAAAATGCCAGGTCAGGCAGTATTCTCTATAATTACACACTTATCAGGGAATCGGGGATGAAGATCCTGGGAGAACATAATCTTCGGATAAAACAAAATCTCATGGCATTACCAAATCAGAAAATAACCGACATCAGGGAAATAAGGTCTCATCCGATTGCTCTGGCACAATGCATGACTTTTCTTAATCAGTTTCCCGGTATAACTCTTATTGAGAGTGATGATACTGCGGGAAGCGCCAAACAAATAAGTGAAACTAAGGTAAAAGGGGTGGCTGCTATCGCACCATCTCACGCTGCAGAGATATATGGTCTGGAAATACTAGCCCCCGGAATTGAAACCTATAAACAAAATTACACTCGATTTCTTGTTGTCGGCAGTGAGGAGAAAGGTAACAAAAGAGGCAACAAAGTATCAATTTGTTTCTCTACCGGACACAAACCGGGGTCACTGGCAAAAGTTCTTGTTAAGCTGGCAGAACTGGAAATTAACCTTTCAAAGATCCAGTCTGTCCCGAGACTCAATGGAGAATGGGAATATATGTTCTATCTCGATCTGGAGTTGAATAAAAATACAAAATCTGATATAATCAGAAGGGTTCTGGATAAATACACCAGTAACCTGGAGATACTTGGTGTTTATATTAAAGGAGACATGCTATATGATAGTTAAACCGGCTGACCGCACAGGAAATGTGCAGGAGTATTATTTCTCTCAAAAACTTGCCCAGATTGACAGGATGCGGAGAGAGGGGTCTGATGTGATAAACCTCGGTATCGGAAGCCCCGACCAGCCTCCTTCTGAAAATACTGTTTCAGCTCTGATTACAGAAGCCAAAAAACCAACTTCACATGGTTACCAGAGCTATACCGGTATAACAGCTCTTAGGAAAGCATTCTCAGAGTGGTATAATAAGTATTTTCATGTTAATCTGAATCCCGACAATGAGATCCTTCTTTTAATGGGAAGTAAGGAGGGAATAATGCATATAAGCATGGCTTTTGTCAATCCGGGAGATGAAGTTCTCGTCCCTGATCCCGGGTACCCTACATATTCCTCAGTAACAGAACTTGTTGGAGGTACTGTTAGAAAATATGAACTTTCAGAAGAAAAGGGTTGGCTGCCCGATCTGAAATCCCTCGAACAGAGTGATCTGAGCAGAGTAAAATTAATGTGGGTCAATTATCCGAATATGCCAACCGGCGTGAAAGGATCGATTGATCTGTTTGAAAAACTGGTTACCTTTTCAAAGAAACATGGGATATTGCTTGTCAACGACAATCCTTACAGTTTCATATTAAATGACAAATATAACAGTCTCCTTGCTGTAAATGGAGCAAAAGAAACTGCCCTGGAACTTAATTCACTAAGCAAATCGCACAATATGGCTGGCTGGAGAATTGGGATGGTTGCAGGTCATAGTGATTATATTAAAACAATTCTGAAAGTAAAAAGTAACATGGATTCAGGAATGTTTCTGGCCATGCAGATGGCAGCAGTTGAGGCCCTTAATAACCAGGCATCATGGTACGAGACAGTCAACAGTGTTTATATCAAACGAAGGAAAATTGTTGAAGAGATTATGGATTTACTTAAATGCCGGTATGATAAATCGCAGGTTGGTTTGTTTGTATGGGGACGAATTCCTGAAGATATACCAGAATGTGAATCCTATATAGAGAATATATTAATGAAGACTAATGTATTCATTACCCCCGGATTCATTTTCGGAAAGAATGGAGAACGTTTTATCCGTATCTCTCTCTGTGCAACTGAAGAGAGACTGAATGAAGCCAAAAACAGAATTATAAGTTTACTTTCTATTCAATAACCCAATAACTTAATAACAACACATAAGAAATGACAATTGCTGTAATCGGAATAGGATTGATAGGAGGATCGCTGATGGTTGATCTCCGGAAACGAGGTTTTGCAGACAAAATAATAGGCGTTGATACAAATATGCATCATCAGAACATTGCCCTCCTTTGCGGCCTGGTTGATGAAAATGATACTCTGGAAAATGCCGTTGAAAAAAGCGATTTAATAATACTCTCAACACCTGTTAATACCAATTGCATAATGTTGCCAGGTATTCTCGACAGGCTGGCGGGAACTTCAAAAATTGTCACCGATATGGGCTCAACAAAAGCCAGCATTGCGAAGGCTTCAAAAAATCATCCGGCCAGAGGCAGATATGTTGCGGTACATCCTATGGCGGGTACTGAATATTCAGGTCCTCTGGCAGCTATTGGTAAACTTTTTGACTATAAGACTGCAATTATTTGTGATAAGGAACTCAGTGATCCTGACGCTCTTACTACGGTTGAAAAAATGCTCGATTTGCTTAACATGCATAAAGTTTACATGAACTCGAGCGACCATGATGTGCATGTCGCTTATATATCTCACATTTCACATATAACTTCCTTTTCACTGGCATTAAGTGTTCTTGAAAAGGAACAGGAAGAACAAAACATTCTCACTCTCGCTGGTGGTGGTTTTGAAAGTACTGTTCGTCTCGCTAAAAGTAACGGAGAGACCTGGGCTCCTATCTTCCTGGAAAATGCACAATATATTCTTGAGGTAATGGATACTTATATTGAAAAAATGAATTCCTTCAGAAAAATGATTTCAGAGAAAGACCTTAAAGGGTTGAAAACCCTGATGGAAGAGGCTAATAAGATTAGGAAAATTTTAAATTAATTAATCTACTGGAAAATGGAATTAAAACTTAAGAATTCCCTGATTAAAGACTGGAGAGGTTATAAGGGCAGACCCTTTCTAATCTCCGGTCCATGTAGCGCTGAAACAGAGGAACAGGTAATGGAAACTGCCACACAATTAGCTCAGATAAAAGAGGTTAGTCTGTTTCGCGCCGGTATATGGAAACCCAGAACTCGTCCAAATTCTTTTGAAGGTGTGGGTACTGAAGGGCTAAAATGGCTGAGAAGAGTGAAACAGGAAACGGGTCTGCTGGTTGGTACGGAAGTAGCGAATGAAAAACATGTCTATGAAGCTTTGAAATATGGTATTGACATGTTGTGGATTGGCGCCAGAACATCTGTCAATCCTTTCACGGTTCAGGAGATCTCCGATGCATTGAGCGGAGTAGATGTTATGGTTCTGGTCAAAAACCCGATTAATCCGGACATTGAGCTGTGGATAGGTGCAATAGAACGCATTGCCAGGGCAGGTATTACACGGATAGGTGCAGTACATCGTGGTTTCTCCTCCTATGAAAAGACATTGTACCGCAATCAGCCTAACTGGCAGCTGCCAATTGAACTTCGAAGGCGAATCCCTGACTTACCAATAATTTGTGATCCAAGCCACATTGGCGGAGCCCGACAATTTCTTCACGAGATTTCCCAGAAGGCAATGGACCTCAATTTCGACGGGTTAATGCTCGAATCGCATATCGACCCCTCAAAAGCTTTAAGCGATGCTGCCCAACAGCTTACTCCTAACGATCTGAAAGAACTTTTAAGCAGATTAATTCTTCGTAATCCTAGTACTACTGATCCCAAATTACTTGATGTACTCGGTGAATTAAGGCAACAGATCGATGTATACGATGATCATCTTCTCGATCTGATGGAAAAGAGAATGAAAGTTGCAGAAACTATCGGTAGTTATAAAAAGGAAAATAATATCACTATCTTGCAAACAACCCGGTGGGATGAAATTATTAATAAAGTACTTATAAAAGGTCATGCTAAAGGCCTTAGCACAGAACTGATTGATACAATTTTCAAAGCGATTCACCAGGAGTCTATTAATCATCAGATGAAGGTCATGAATAACGGAGTGAAAAGCGGGTCTGATGAAAAATAAAAATTAAAATGAACTTATGGAAAGAAATTTAGAACCGTCCGCAATTAAAGGTACTATCAAAGCTCCGGCTTCAAAAAGCATGACACAACGCGCAATTTCTGCCGCGTTACTGGCTGACGGTCAAAGTGTAATCCATAATCCATCGTATTGCGACGATTCATTGGCGGCAATGAGTATTGCAGTCGGACTGGGAGCCAGGGTTGAACCTCAGGTTAACGAGCTGAAGATAAATGGTTCTGCAATTATGAAAGAATCTAAGCTGAATTGCGGAGAATCTGGCCTGGCAATCCGTATGTTTTCCCCTATCGCTGCTTTATATCCTGCTGAAATTACGATGGTTGGTGCAAATTCTCTTAAAAAAAGACCAATGTTTATGATTGAAGAGGCTTTAAATCAGCTTGGAGTGAAATGTACAAGCTCTGCTGGGTTTCTTCCTCTTACAATTCAGGGACCTTTGGTCGGCGGGCATTGTGAAATTGACGGGTCGGTTAGCAGCCAATTATTAACCGGGCTGTTAATGGCTTTACCTCTGGCTGCCAAAAACTCTGAAATCAAGGTCAATAACCTGAAGAGCAAACCATACATTGACATGACGATCCAGCTTCTGAAGTCATTCGGCATAACGGTGGAGAATTCAGATTATAGTTTGTTCCATATTCAGGGAAATCAAAAGTATACGCCTCAAAGTTATACAGTGGAGGGGGACTGGAGTGGAGGAGCATTTCTCCTGGTTGCCAGTGCTATTAACGGTCAGTTGTGTATTAAAGGGCTTCGGCGAGACAGCATGCAAAGTGATATGTCAATAATTAACGCACTGGAGGAAGCCGGTGCTCATATGATAATAGATGAAGACCAGATTGAGATTACAAAATCAGAATTAAAAGCGTTTGAATTTAATGCTACGGAATCACCGGATCTGTTCCCTCCGCTCGTTGCACTTGCATCCTATTGTGAAGGAATTTCAGTCATTAAAGGGGTATCAAGACTAATATATAAGGAGAGTGACCGGGCTAAAGCTCTTAAGGAAGAGTTTGGCAAAATGAAAGTTAAGATTGAGATTAATGATGATCTTATGTATGTGACCGGAGGAAGGCCACAGGGCGCAAGGGTTGAATCGCATGATGACCATCGCATTGCAATGGCTCTTGCGGTCGCATCACTTGGAGCAACCGGAAAAGTTTCCATCAGGGACTCACAATGTGTCGCTAAATCATATCCCGGTTTCTTTGATGATCTCAGACATCTTGGTGCTGTAGTTCATGAATGATACCTGACAAGTCTTTTTTATGCAATTCCGATCATAAAAAGGGTTATTTCAAAGAAAAATTAAAAAATAATTGATTTTTTGTTGATATTTTAAATTTATTATTATTTTTGTCGTCATGAAAGCACAAATGTTTTATATATGGTCGTGGCGCAGCTTAACTGATTCAGCTGTGAAACAAGCCATTATATAACACTAACAAGATATTTATTTATAGAGGCACGCTGTTCACAGCATGCCTTTTTTGTTATAAAATTTTTAACCATCACTAATATTTAACAACTATGGAAAAGATCAGAAAAATAATCTTAAGCGAAAGCGAAATGCCGAGGCAATGGTATAATATCGTGGCAGATATGCCTAACAAACCAATGCCGCCGTTGCATCCGGTTACAAAACAACCGGTCGGTCCGGAGGACCTTGCCGCTGTTTTTCCCATGGAGCTTATAAAACAGGAGGTATCAGCCGAGAGGTATATTGATATACCGGATGAAGTACTTGATCTCTATACTGCCTTTCGTCCCTCACCTCTCTTCAGGGCATTTAGCCTTGAAAAAGCCCTGGGTACAAAAAGCAAAATCTACTACAAGTATGAAGGCGGCAATTATTCCGGCTCTCATAAAGCCAACACTGCAATTGCGCAGGCATATTATAACAAAATGGAAGGAATAAAAAGAATTACCACTGAGACCGGAGCCGGACAGTGGGGAAGTGCCATGGCTTTCGCCTGCCACCATTTCGGACTTGAACTTCTGGTCTTTATGGTAAAGGTCAGCTATGACCAGAAACCAGGCCGCAAGCTTTTGATGAACACTTATAATGCCAAGGTAGTCGCTTCACCAAGCACTATGACGGTGGCCGGAAGGAGAGTTCTTGAACTGGACCCCGATTCCCCGGGAAGTCTGGGTATAGCAATTTCCGAAGCTATGGAGGTGGCGGTACAGGATCCGTATACCAAATACTCACTCGGCAGCGTCCTTAACCATGTTATTCTTCACCAGACCATCATAGGACAGGAAGCACTTCTTCAAATGGGAAAAACAGGTGATTACCCTGATGTTGTGATCGGCTGTTTTGGAGGAGGTTCGAATTTCTCAGGAATTGCATTTCCGTTCCTGCGCGAAAAGTTGCTTAACGGAAAAAATATAAGGCTTGTGGCCGTTGAGCCTGCCTCGTGTCCAAAACTTACGAAAGGAAAATTCATGTACGACTTCGGCGATTCGGCAGGGATGACTCCTCTCCTTCCCATGTACACTCTGGGACATAATTTTATGCCTGAGAAGATTCATGCAGGTGGTTTACGCTACCACGGTGCAGGAGTTCTTGTAAGCCAGCTCCTCAAAGATGGATTTGTTGAGGCAAAGGCAAAGATGCAGAGGGAATGTTTTGAAGCAGGCGTGCTTTTCGCAAGGACAGAAGGTATTCTTCCTGCTCCCGAATCGACTTATGCTATTGCCGGTGCTCTTGATGAGGCAAGAAAGGCCGATCTGGAAGGGATCTCAAGGACGATACTCTTTAACCTGAGTGGCCATGGCCATTTCGACATTTCTGCTTATGAGAAGTATTTCGAAAATAATCTTCCTGACCATGAACTGACAAGCCTGGAGGTTGACGAAGCGATAGCTAAAATTAATATCCCCGTGTGACCTCTCCCTAAACCGAGCGAAGGCGAAGGGAGAAGGGGTCGGGGGCATGAGGTAAAAAAATACAGAGATGAAACATTAAAAATCAGAATACGAAGTCGGATGAAGCAGATATGGATTGGGTTTTGAGACTGTGTTTTTGTACTCATCCATTCCTGAAAGTTTCTTCCATTCCTCAGTTTTGCCAAAAGCACTCCAATGATCATCGTGTGATTTCATATCCGAAAAAGTAGTCATATACATAAGATTCGGCATATGGCTTCCCACCAATACTTCAGCATAAAATACAGGATTGAAACTCAGCTTCTTAAATAAGTCAATCTCTCCTCCCTGGTTGAACATTTCAATCTTTTTTACAGCTTTCGCTTCAGTTGCACTCTCGTAACTACGTAGTTCATAGATTCTTTCTGAAGGAGAAGTGGTAAATTTAGGTGCAACAAACTGAGGCATATTCATAAAAGCTTTCAGAAAAATGCTTTCGTATCTTTTATAGGGTGGATCGTTGTAAGGGGCATCAATAAAAGATTTCCCGGCATCCCAATATACCTTGTCTTTTTGAAGAAGTCCAGGCAATTGCATAAACTGATCAACAGTATTGAAAGGTATAAACACATAGATTAATTTCCCGAAAGTTGTATCTGCTTCAACTGGTTTAAACACACCTACTACGGGAATTCCAGCTCGATGAAGTGCCGGCAGATATGCCTCTTTAAGGTAGGTCTCAACCCTGCCCTCCTGTGTTTTATCAGCAATCCGGTAAATCTTAATCTCATAATACTGTTGTTTTGCTGGCCCAGCTCCAAATCCATTGATTACAACAGATATGAATAACAATAATGCCGGGAATATCCGGTAAAGAAAATTTGATTTTTTCATAGTTAAATTTTTTATTGTGTAAAATATTAATATGTCTTTAAAAACTCCTTAAAGATTGTATTTGCTTTTTCAGGTGTTAGTTCTGAACCCGATTGAACATAAAATCTGTGATACAAAGTCACAGATTGCCCTTTTTCGATTTTGTAACTCCGCTTCTCCTGTTTTGGATCATAAGAATTCTGTCCAAAGTTATTGAATGAAAAAAGACCATATCCCCGGGTATGAGCATAAGCCGGGTAGCCGGTGTTTTTAGGATTATCAAAAATAGCCATGGAAATGGTGACATTATCTTTCGCTCCGGTCAGGATCACCCAGTCATTTCTGGTTCCCCATACCGAGTCTCCCTTTAATCCTTTGCTTGAAGTGTATATTCCTGTAACACCAGTATTATCTATGGCTTTGACTGTCGTGGGATTGCCTTTGTCATCTGTAAAGATCAGCGATTCATTTGAAGGCATTTCAAATGCCCTGTCAACCCTTATAGCAAACATACCTTCCTTGCTATCGCCTATTGTGACCGGACCATTAATCGCTGTTAATGTTGAAATATGATCAATTGTCCGGGAATTCTTGTCCCCCGAAAAGATGTACCTTGTGTTCTCAGTTAACAATGTGTTCCCTTTGTTGTCATCCCAGTTTAATACTACCTCAAGTATTCCTTTCTTCCCGCTTACTGCTTTAACAATTTTCTGGTGAACAATATGTCCATAGGAATCTTTCTTATCAGCCGGGATAGCAGAAGAATTATTCCAGAAATCAAGTCCATTGACATTGCCATAGTTAAACCAGATCCCTATATGGTGAGGGTGATCTATGCGTTCACCCTTTCTTGGTTCAATCGGATAACCTCGTGTGATCACTGAACCGTCAGGAGCATTAACAGGAAAAAGAAAGGGCTTTTCAATATTTTCGGGATACTGATAAGATGTAAAAAAGCTGCTGTTAACAAAGACATCAACTTTATGTTTGTCATCGACCCTGACAAGTTTTACCGCAGTGTCTTTGGAAGATTGACAGTTAAGGATCATTCCTGAAAACAAAAAAGCAAGAATACAGAATCCTCTGGATATCAAGATCATGCTTCCTGATAAATTTTTTATTGTTCTCATGGTTGATAGTAGGTTTTAATATCGGAATACTTTCCCGCCTGCAAGAACTTCCTGTTTTTCCTCATCAAATGAAGCTTTCTCACCAGTCCTGAGTGCCGCTGTACACATTATGGTAGCTATGGAATGATTATAACCTGCCATGATATCTGCATTTGGCTTCTTACGGTCACGAACACATTCCATCCAGTTCCTCATATGCGCATTAGTCATTGGATCGGAACCTTTATTGGCAGATGTTTCTACCTTAAATCCTGGTAAATCCATGGGTTCAAGAAGATTCGGCTGCATATTCATTTCCCTGGCATCACCCGCACTGAGACCACCTTCAGAATTTATTTTATTTGTATCAAGATTGAGTGAACCTCCATTTGAGAAATAAATCTCTTTGGTTCCGCCGGCTGAGTTGGTGAAGCGTGAGGTATAGACAACCTGGAATCCGGAATTGCCATCGCTATAATCCATTACTGCTGTCATCGTGTCATAATTGGTACGTCCGTCTTTCCATAAATAAATACCTCCATTTGCTGCAACGCTTTTTGGATGACTTAATCCGGTGAACCAATGAACTGTATCAATCTGGTGTGCCATCCATTGCCCCGGGATTCCTGATGAATACGGCCAGAACAGCCTGAATTCGAGATATTTCCTTGGATCCCATGCTGCAGGTTCACGATTCATCTGGAACCGTTTCCAGTCAGTATCAGCCTCCTTTATAACCGATGTAAGCTGAGGCCTTCTCCATCTGCCCGGCTGGTTCACATTCCACGACATCTCAACCATAACAATATTCCCAAACTTCCCGGACCTTATATAATCATTAGCGGCTATATAATTTGGAGTACTCCTGCGTTGGGAACCAATCTGAACAATCTTTTTGGAATCCTGAACAGCTTTTAATGCTTCCCTGGCATCAGACATTGTCTCAGCAAAAGGCTTTTCACAATATGCATCATGTCCTTCCCTTACAGCCTCAGCAAGTACTAACGCATGCTGAAAATCCGCAGTGCTTATAATAACAGCATCTGTATCTTTACCACTATACAGCTCATCATTGTTTCGGGCTTTTCTGATTGTTATCCCTTTTCCTTTGAAGAAAGTTTCAGCCTCATCGCGACGTCTGTTCCATAAATCAGATACCGCAACTATTTCAAAGTTAAATTCTTTTTCCAGGCTAAGGAATGCAGGAGCCAGCGATGTCCTAAACCGGTCAGAAAAACCAACGATACCAACACGAACCCTGTCATTTGCACCAGGGATGCGTGAATAACTCTTTGCACCCAGCGTCAAAGCTGCCGCTCCCAGTGCCGATTTTTGAATGAATTCTCTGCGTGTTGTCATTTTTAATCTATTTTAATCTGTTTATACCTATTTCAATTTAATATACGAAATTAGGAAAATAATAGAATTTATATACTTTTAAGTTATAATAGAATTTGAAAGAAATGAAGAGAATAATTGTTGATATGGATGGAGTTCTGGCAGATGTATACCCTCGTTTCTTTGAGCTTTATGAGGAAGAAACCGGGTTACGGAAAACTATGGATGAGATGATCGGCCTTAAGGAGGGTGAAGCATTTCCCGAACTATACCGTTGGGTGGAAACACCCGGATTTTTCAGAACTATTCCTGTGATGCCTGGTAGTCAAAAGGTTTTAAAATTACTTAATGAAACCTATGAAATAATAGTTATTTCGATGGCAACTGAATTCCCTGTAAGCCTTACTGACAAACAATTGTGGATGAATGACAATTTCCCTTTCGTAAGCTGGAAACAGGTTGTTTTCTGTGGTAATAAAAGTTTAATACCTGCAGATCTAATGATCGACGACCATTTTAAAAACCTTGACAATTTTGATGGTGAAACAATTATGTTCATCCAGCCTCATAATATAAACAAAACCAATCATCATCATAAAACAGTCTCTTCCTGGGCAGAAATTGAAAAGCTCCTTCTGCCTGATTAAATTAAATTCTGATTTATTTATATCAGATTATAAATATTATAACTTTGAAACTCCGGTAGTCGTGATCTTTTTGTAACTGCTAATACTAAATAAAAAATAAAAATGGAAAACGAGAACAAACCTGCTGTCAAACGTTTATACTCCCTTGATGCATTACGCGGATTCGATATGTTCTGGATTGCCGGAGGAGAAGGAATTTTTGTTGGTCTGGCTTCACTTACCGGATGGCCAATCTTTCTCTGGTGGTCTGTACAGTTGGGGCACGTACAATGGCATGGATTCCATTTTGAAGATATGATCTTCCCTCTTTTTCTTTTTATTGCCGGAATATCATTCCCGTTCTCGCTGGCAAAACGTATTTCAAACAATGACAGCCGCCGTTCAATTTATAAACATGTTATCAGTCGCGGACTGATCCTCGTATTATTAGGTATAGTTTATAATAATGGCGTGAATTTCGATTTTGCCCATTTACGATATGGAAGTGTTCTTGGAAGAATCGGTCTGGCATGGATGTTCGGCGCTCTCATTTTCATGAACACCAGGCTATCATGGCGGATCATTTGGTTAGTAGTACTATTAATTGGTTACTGGCTTTTGTTGGTACTATTCCCGGCACACGACCTTGGATCGACCGATATTTTTTCACGGGAAGGAAACCTTGCCAGTTACATCGATCGTCTGCTGATGCCCGGTAAACTTTATCTGGATAATCATGATCCTGAAGGACTGTTCAGTACAATCCCTGCTATCGGAACAGCTTTGCTTGGAATGTTTACGGGAGAATTTATGTTGTCAAAATACCTGAATGACAAACCTCTGAAAAAGGTTTTATACCTTATTCTTGCAGGAATTGCTTTAGTGATTATAGGCAGGATCTGGAACCTTGCATTCCCGATCAACAAGAATCTCTGGACAAGTTCATTTGTATGCTTTGTTGGCGGTCTGAGCCTCCTGCTTTTCTCAATCTTCTATCTCATAATTGATATGTGGCAGTACAAAAAATGGGCATTTTTCTTCGTGGTAATCGGGATGAACCCGATCACAATTTATCTCACAGAACGAATAGTTAATTTCGGATCTGCAACCAAATTCTTGTTCGGAGGTCTTACAGCTCTTATGCCGGCAGCATGGGCGGAACTGATTGATGGAATCGGGTTAACAACTATAGCATGGTTGTTCCTCTATTTTCTTTATAAAAAGAAGATATTTTTGAAGATCTGATCTCGTGGAAAGATGTGAGTCATAATCATATATTAATGAAAGTTGTTGTCAGAATTGTTGTTCATATAATACGGATATAAGTAATCAATAGAACTTAAGTCATGAAAATATTTAAAACAGTTATTCTACCAGTACTGTATCTGGTTTGTTGTTCAAATATAACAGGACAGGATTTATCCAAACCGCTTCCGGGTGGAACAAAGCAGGACTCTAATAATTCCAATTTCCGTGTTTATCTTCACACTGACCGCTCTTATTACCTCCCGGGGGAATCTGTTTTATTCAAAGCCTACATATTAAGTGATTCGAATCAGGGTCAAAATTCAATTAATGATACATTACATGTAGCTCTTTTGGACCAGGAAGGACTTACTGTCGCTTCCGGAATATTTCCTGTTAATAACAGTCAGATAACCGGAGAAATTGAACTCCCTGATTTCCTTACTGAAGGAAATTATATTCTTATTGCCTCTGACCGTTTGACAAATTACCTTACACCTGAAAAGGTGTTTTCGAGTGTAATTGAGATAAGGGAATCCTTCGATTCCGATTTGATTACGGATTTATCATTAGCCGACACTCTGTATAAATCAGGCAGCCTGCTTACAGCACAAATCAGGTTTTCCGGAAAAGGTAATAAACCTGTTCCAGTAAGTTTTACCTACCAATTGACTGGTACATCAGGTGAAATACTTAGCGGAAAAAGTAAAGCCAACTCTGATGGAATGGCTACTCTTAAATTACAATTTCCTGCATTTGATGACAAAGAGATTATGAAACTCCTCGTGACCCAATCTTATAGGGGTACTAAAACCATTACCGGACTTGTAATTCCGACTCGATTTAATTATACTGGCGGGAAAAAACGTAGCGGTAATAATTTGTCAGCGAATGAATTTAAGCACTTAAATATCCAGCTTAAGACAGTCAATCTGCATGATAATAAGGTCTATTTGGATATTTCTGTTACAGATGATAAAGGAATCCCGGTAATGACAAATTTGTCAGTTTCAGCTTCAAATAGTATTCCTAATCAGATTTATTTTGAGAATGACAACATTGTAAGTTTTACCAACCGGAAAGGCAACCTTTCAGAATTAAACTCAAACGGGGATATTAAAAAGTACTTTAGTCAATATCTTTTACAGGTAACTCAATCACCGGGCAGTCCATTTATTGTCCAGGATAAAAACAACCCTAAAAAGTTATATAGAAAAAAGAATGCTGTTAATCAAAAGAAGCAAGAAGGATACTCGTCCGATCGGAATATTTTCGATATTCTTATGTCTATCAAACCGTATCACATTGAAAATGGGAAAATTACATTTGGAATAGGTACTATGAATTCTATTAACAATCTGGATGGTGCTCTGATAATTGTTGATGGTATTAAGATGGGTACTGACGCCTCAGTCCTTAATACTATCCCGGTGCCAGATATTGCCCGTATCACGGCCTCAACAAATGTTATGGATATTCAGAGATATTCAGCAATGAATAACGTAGGGATTATTGAGATATCCATGAAGAAAACCAATGATTTTGTAAAGAAAGAAGAAAATGCAGGCAAAACTAAAAGTAACACCCTCTTCTGGGGACCAGATATAATAACCGACAGCTCAGGGAAGGCATCAATAAGTTTCTTAAATAACAATCCACTCTCCGAGATCTTAATTTCGGTCGAAGGATTAGCAGCAAGCGGATTATCAGGAAGCTGCACTCTTCATTATACAGAAAAATAATTTTGTATTGTTCCAATTCAAATTTGATCTGATTTCTTTAGTCTGATAATGCCTGATAAACCATAGCTCTGAACTTATCGGTTATTTCAGAATGGCTGAAAGGACTTTGCTGCAGAAACAACAGACAAACAAGATGTTCCTTTGGATCGGCCCAGTAGGTGGTCGAAAAATATCCACCCCAGGAAAACGATCCTTCAGATATTCCAAGTTTTGCCTGGCCACTGGCAGTTGTAATTTCAAATCCCAATCCGAACTTATCCCTTCCAAGATTCAGGTCGCCGATCTGATTAGTTGTCATTAATTCTACAGTGCGTCTTGCAAGCAGTCTTTTCCCGTTATATTCTCCTTTATTTAATAGCATCTGCAAAAAAGTCGCATAGTCTTTTATAGTAGAACTCAGACCTGCTCCACCTGAATAATATTTTCCTGCAACCAGAGGATAATTCCCAAACTCATCCCTGGCATTTATCAGATGGCTATTCTTGTCTTCAGTAATTACTTTAACCAGCCTGTCAGATTTTGACTTAGGCACATAAAAATAAGTGTCATTCATGCCTAACGGTTCAAAAATGTGCTTGTGAAAATAGTGGTCCAGACTTTCACCTGACAAAACTTCAACCAGATAGCCCAGAACATCAACATTTAGTCCATAGGTAAATCTCTCACCCGGCTGGTGAACCAGAGGTAATCTGCCAAGGGCTCTCATCTTGTCTCCAAGCACAATTTTATCACTCCCAAAACCTCCGGGGATAGCTGATTTGGCATAGATAGCCCTCATTTTTTCAGAGCCGATACCGGCATAATCAATTCCTGAAGTATGCGTCAAAAGATCCCTTATTGTTATCTCACGATTTGCCTGAATTGTAGTATATGTTGTGTCTTTCTCATTGAATTTATCCAGAACTCGTGGATTTGCAAACTCAGGGATATATTTTGAAATCGGGTCATCCAAAAGGAATTTCCCTTCCTCAAATAACATCATTACTGCAACACTGGTAATGGCTTTTGTCTGGGAAGCGATACGAAAAATATCGTCTTTTTGCATCAACGTCTTTGCTTCGATATTATTAACCCCAAACGATTTATCATAAACTATCTTGCCATCACGTGCTATAAACCCAACTGCTCCCGCAATCCATCCGCTGTCTATACTTTGCTGAAGCATCTTGTCGATACGGATCAGCCGGTCACCGGAAACCCTTACTGAAAGAGGTGAGGCTTCTTGTAGTACTGTGGTTTGAGTACAAGAATCAGCAATAATTAAAATCAAACAGGCAACCTGAATAATAAAAGACCTTTTCATAATAAAATTCTTTAATAATTTGTATCACAAATAAATTCTATTTTGCATGACTCAACAATAAATCTGTAAGGTTTTCAGCAGCCTTACGGTTCTGAAAACTTTCGGGAAGGCGGTCATGATCAATGTATTCATTATATATCCATGGATCACCGACAGCAAAAACGTATCCTTTCCCAAATTTATTTTCTGCCATCAGTACTTTCCCCTTTTCAGTCAGGATGGCTTTTGCAGTTCCTGAAAGATTTAAATCAGAGATCTCTTTGAGATAAATTTTAGTAACTCCTTTAAATAAAGGATGATCTGGCAGATTTGTACTGGCCCCCATTTCAAAATCATTCCCTGTCACTGGATGTAATGTGACATGGTTAAATGTCATTCCAAACTGTTTCATCAGTGCATTGAGATGAGTAAACTCACAGTTTGGTCCATCATTTGCCAGTACTGCCAGAACACCGCCATCCTCAACCCATCTCTTTATCAAAGCAATATCTTCGGGCATTATATAATTTGGTGAAGGGTTTTCTGCAGTAGTGTCGGGATCAACAATTATGTAGATATTAATTTTGTTTAAGACGGCAGCATCAGGTTTCCCAAGGGTTGTAATTTTTGCTCCCCTGATGGTAAAAATTTCTCCCCACCTTGAAAATCCGCTGAACTCAGTATCTGTCCAGAGGTAATGAAATGGCTTTCCGGTTTTGGCATTTGTCTCACGGTTATACCAGTTATCCAGACCGACCACCGGTTGAGAAAACAAGTTTTGTACAACGAATGAAAGAAGAAAAAGCGAAATGAATAAGAAATGTCTTTTAATAACTTTCGGCTTCACCATAGTTTTTCCATCGTTTACTACTTCAAAAATATAAAAGATTAACGATCAAACAATGATATTCCAAAACTTATTCTCCGGGTTATTTAATAATTATCTTTGTTATTAAGAACTCTCTTTTGCAGTCTTGGAGTTGTATGGAAAAAAATGTGATTATTTCCCCCCTGGGGGAAAAAGAAAGGGGGTTATTCTATTGATTCAGAATCTAATTAAGAAAAACATGAGAAACCACAATAAAAGATCCATTATTTCACTTCCGATACTATTCTTCTGTATCATAGCTAATTGCCAGGATTTGAACCATTCATTTAAACCCGGCCAGATATGGCCGGATACTCAAGGTAAGCATATTAATGCTCACGGAGGCGGTATAATATATTTTAATGATACCTATTACTGGTTCGGGGAATACAGATTGACACGTTTAGAAAAAGACAAGAGTCGATATGGAGTCAGCTGTTACTCTTCAAAAGATCTTCTGAACTGGAAAAATGAGGGGCTTGCTTTAAAGGTTATCAACGATACTGCAAGTATCCTTAATCCGGGATGTGTAATTGAGCGCCCCAAAGTAATCTATAACAAAAAGACCGGAAAGTTTGTAATGTGGTTTCATCATGAATTAAAAGGACAAGGCTACAAAGCAGCGTTAACCGGTGTTGCTGTAAGTAACAATATAACAGGCCCATACAAATACATCAGGAGCCTCCGTCCCAATGCAGGTGTCTGGCCTTTGAATTTTCCCGAAGAGTACAAAAAAGCAACTGTAAAAGATAGTGATCTTAAAAACGGGTCAGACGAGTGGAAACTTGCAGTCAGGGAAGGACTATTTATAAGACGTGATTTTGAAGGAGGTCAGATGGCCCGTGACATGACTATTTTTGTTGATAAAGATGGTAAAGCTTATCATGTCCATGCAGCCGAAGAGAATATGACACTTCATTTTTCAGAACTCACAGATGATTATCTCGATTTTACTGGAAGATATATTCGTGTTCTGCCCGGAGAATCTAATGAAGCGCCGGCTATCTTTTTTTCTAAAGGCAGGTATTTTATGTTCACGTCCGGTACAACCGGGTGGAAGCCTAACGCAGCCCGACTTGCTGTTGCCAATAAGATTTTTGGTGAATGGAAGTCAGTTGGAAATCCCTGCAGGGGAACTGAGGATGAAAATAAAATCGCCTTTGGCTCCCAGAGCACACAGATTCTTCCCGTAAATGGTAAAAAAAATGCATTCATTTATATGGGTGACAGGTGGATTCCGGAGAATCTTGCCGACAGCCGGCATATCTGGTTACCAGTTGAATGGGAAAACGGAAATCCGGTTATTAAATGGTATCCCAACTGGAACCTGAGTAAACTTAAATAAAATATCATGAAATCAAATCTTAGTATTAAGCAACCTGCTATTTTAGTTCTATTAACAGGTTTGATCATTTTGTATTCCTGTAAAAAAACTGTTATAAATGAGGTCAAAGTCCCTGATTTTGCGACCCTTTCATCACAATTCACCGACCCACCCAGGGAGTACACTACAGCCCCATTTTTTGTCTGGAACGCTGATATTAACAGTGAGGAGATCGACAAAGATCTTGTCAGTTTTAAAAACGCCGGATCATCGCAGGTTTTTATACATCCCCGCCCCGGACTAATTACCGAGTACCTCTCAGAAAACTGGTTCGAACTTTATCAGCATGCAGTTGAAAAAGGGAAAGAGCTTGGTATGAATATCTGGATATATGACGAAAACTCATATCCAAGCGGTTTCGGGGGCGGACATGTTCCTGATGAAATGCCCGAATCTTATAACAAAGGACAGGGCTTGGATATGACAAAAGTCGATATTCTTCCTGACACTTGTGACAAATACTACCTCTGTCTGAAAGAAATGGATGGAACTTACAAGGATATTACTTCCTCCCTGTCAAATGAAAAAGGAAAGAAAGGGAACTATTTTCTCTTCTCAAAAACCTACAATGCAAAATCTGACTGGTACGGTGGCTTTTCGTATGTAGATCTGCTTTACCCGGGGGTGACCCAGAAATTTATTGAAGTTACAATGAAAGGTTATGAAAAGTATCTTGGAACTGAATTCGGGAAAACGATCCCCGGCACCTTTACCGATGAACCTAATATCAATTCTCCGGGCGGAATACGGTGGACTCCTGACTTGTTTGATGTTTTCATGAAACAGTGGCATTATGATCTTAAAACTCAGCTGCCTTCACTTTATGAGGAAACAGGTGACTGGAAAAAGGTCAGACATAACTATACCCAAACACTCCTTCAGTTATTCATCGACAGGTGGTCCAAACCATGGCATTCCTATTGTGAAGCAAAAGACCTGAAATTCACCGGTCATTACTGGGAACATGAATGGCCGAATATGCGTCCGGGCGGAGATAATATGGCTATGTATGCCTGGCCCCAGGTTCCGGCTATTGATATGTTATTCAACCAATGGGACGATTCTACAACAAATGCCCAGTTTGGAAATACACGGTCGGTTAAAGAGCTGGCCAGTGCTGCAAACCAGACAGGCAGGCAAAGGAAACTTAGTGAAACTTATGGAGGATCCGGCTGGGATCTGACATTTACCGATATGAAACGCAATGGTGACTGGGAATACGCCCTTGGAGTAAACCTTATGAATCAGCATCTTACATACTTCACTCTTGCAGGAGCCAGAAAATATGATTACCCTCCCACCTTCGACTATCATGAGCCGTGGTGGAACAATTATAAGTACTTAAATACCCATTATGCAAGACTTTCACTTGCATTATCATCAGGAAGACAAATTAACGATATACTCATACTTGAACCTACCACATCTGCCTGGCTTTATGACTCCTATACACAACCTGATAAGAAGTATGCTGAAATAGGTCAGGCATTCCAGACATTTATTACAAAACTTGAAAAAAGTCAGGTTGAATATGATCTGGGTTCGGAAAACATTATTAAAGATATGGGAAGTGTTTCAAATAGCAAGCTGGTTGTCGGACAGGCGAGTTATTCACGGGTTGTCATTCCTCCTTTGACAGAGAATCTGGATCTGAATACTTTTAAACTTCTTGAGAAGTTTGTTTCGAATGGTGGTACCCTGATTGCATTCTCTATCCCAACACTTGTTGATGGTTCCACGAGTGAAGGTTTGAAAGAGTTCTTTAATAAGAAATCTGATAAGATTATCATTATCGATAAATTGACACAGGAGGTTATTTATAAATACTTCAATAACCTGAAGCTTAAGTTTGAAGGGGTGACCGGGGGAGTTCTTTATCATCATCGCAGGATTCTGACTGACGGACAGGTATTGTTCCTGGTAAATTCGAGTCTCAGTGAACAATTGAATGGTTCGCTTAAAACAAACGGGAAAGATGCACTTGAGATGAATACCCTGACAGGTGAAATTTATGGATATCCAAACCAGGTTAAAGGAGAAGATATCTATCTCTCCTATTCAATTCCTCCTGCCGGGAGTCTTCTGTTATACATCCCCGATACTAAAATGTCTGATTATACAATTCCTGCCAGACCTCAGAACTATATTACTGTTCAATCATCAACCCCGTTAAAAGTTAACAGAAATGAGGATAATGTTTTAATGATTGATTTCTGCGACATCGAGGTTGGCAATGAGATCACAAAAGATCTGAATACTTACAACGCAGCGGATAAGGTCTATAAATACTACGGATTTAAAAACGGCAATCCATGGAACACATCCGTACAGTTCAGGAGAAATATAGTCGACAGGGATACTTTTGGAGTGTCTACAGGGTTTACTGCAACATATCATTTCCCTGTAAAGGGGAAATTCGACTTGTCAAAGATTAAAGCTGTTGTGGAACGACCCAATTTATGGACAGTTACTGTGAATGGCATTGAAGTGAAACCGGAAAATGGCGAATGGTGGCTCGACAGATCATTCGGTGTTTTCAATATCGGAAAAGTTATCAAATCAGGCGATAACACAATAACTCTTAAAACCTCACCGATGAAGGTTCATGCTGAGATCGAACCTGTTTATATACTAGGAGACTTCTCTGTAAAACCTTCTGAAAAAGGATGGAAGATTGAAGCACGTGTCTCAACTTACACCACAGGAAGCTGGAAAACTCAGGGACTTCCATTTTATTCATGGGGTGTTACTTACAGTGAAGAATTCAATATAGAAAACCCTGATGGTAAATGGGAAGTTGCATTGGGTAAATGGGATGGAACAATGGCTGAAGTTTCAGTAAACGGACAACTTGCCCCTGTTATAGCATTTCCTCCTTACCATAGTGATATCACAGGATTGATCAAGCCCGGAATTAATAAGATTGATGTAATTGTTATTGGTAGTCTTAAAAATCTTCTCGGGCCACATCATAATAATCCAAAGCCCGGTTTTGTTTCCCCTTGGACATGGAGAAATGTTAATTTTTATCCTTCGGGAAAGGAATACCAGATGCTGGATTATGGATTGTTTGGAGAGTTTAGTCTTTTACATGCTATTCAATAGGTTTCTGGAATTCTCATTATTTTGCTGATAGGTACTGGGTGCTCGGTTCTCGGTGCTAGGTAGTGGACTGGTTGCAGGTTGCAGGTTGCTGGGTACTAGGTGTAATCCAGTCAATGCCTAAATAACGTTGACCTTTTTATTACTTGATTTAACTCTTTTATTATTTATATGATTTACTGTTGATAACGGGAGATAACTTGAAGAGTTATTCTCGTTATCAATGGTATCTCTAAATTTACTTGGTGTTAATTTCCCCAAAGCTTTATGTGGTTTTCCTGTGTTGTACATTAATACAGCCTTGTCTAACAGCTTCTTAAGAGAAGTCATGTTTGTCGGACCATATGGATAAAGATAATTGTTTTTGATTATTCCATTTAGCCTCTCAGCATGTGAGTTTTCGTACACTTTTTCTTCTGTCATCGAGTTTATCATTCCCAGATCATGCGTAAGCTTCTTGAACTCAGTGCAGTAATATTGACCTCCTCCATCCGAATGAATAATTGCTCCTCTTAAGTTTACTTTACCACGTTCCTTTATTAGTCTATGTAAGGCTGGTAATGTGGTGCTCTCTGTTCGAAGATTGTCGCTTGCTGACCATCCAACAATCTCTCGATTAAAAAGGTCCATTATAAAGGTCAGATAGAAAACTTTAGCTCCAATATCAAAGTAAGTTATATCACTCACAAAAACCTGGTTGACACCTGTAACTTCAATATCCTTTATCATGTTCGGAAAACGGGTTACTCCAAGACTATTTGTAGTTACACGATAGTTCTTCACCTTTTTTACACGATAGCCTGAATCAAGACAAAAATGTTCAAACTGATCCCTCCCCATTGTACAAGGTTGAAGCTTTATATACATATCCTTGGCTGACATACGTGGATGATCTATACGTATCTCGTCAATCAGTGGAATCAACTGTTGTTGTTCCTCGTTTTTGTATTTCCTGCGCTTTAGCATCTGATGGAATGACTGTTTGCTTATGCCTAATACTTCAAAAAGTCCATTCAATTTTTTCCGGTGTTCTTCCCGGTTGAAGTGGAACCAGACGAGAGTTTGGAACCTACTTTTTTTTTAATATCAACTCCATAGGTCGCTTCTGCAATTTCTATCATCTTGTCCTTAAACTCTAACAATAACTGCTTCTGACCAACTATTCTTTCAAGTTCTTTGATTCGCTCTTCAAGTAACTTAATCCTTTGTGTATCACTCTTGGGTTCAATTACTTGCTTATGCTGTTTTTGTGCCATGGACGAGTATTTAAATATCCATCGATATATAGACGTCCGACTTACCTGATAGATTCGGCAGACATCACTTATCGAATTAAAATTTCTTTCTAAATCCCTAACAATCTTCTTTTTAATGTCACTGCTAAAGTAACGATTTTGTCTAGATCTAAGTTCTTCTGTGAAAATGCTGTTTTTTCCCATGAGAATACACTATTTTTGGTCAACGTATTTCAGGCACTGACATCCGACATCCAGATCCAGATCCACATCCCAGAACCCAGAACCGAGGACCCAGCACCATTATTTCAGATTTCTTCGAATAATCTTATATTAACCGTACAATCTACTAAATATCAATTAACTATTTTAGACCTATTGCAGAAAAGAATTATTTTTCTACATTTGAGACAATTTATACTTTGGTTTTTGTATAATATTGAACTTACTTATAAACTTTTAATGGAAAATGGGATGTTGTACAGGTCTACAAAATACCCTCTGAAACTTAAACTTAAAACTTAACCTATGAGAAAACTATTAACTTTTGTTGCTTCTTTGTTCATTACCGGCAGTCTGCTTGCGGGCGGACTGGTTACCAACAATAACCAGAGTGCTATGTTCACGCGCCTGCAGAACCGTAATGCCTCAACCGATATTGATGCAGCTTATTTCAATCCGGCAGGCTTAACCAAGCTTGGAAATGGTTTCTTTGCTTCTATAAACAACCAGACAATCACACAGACACAAAAAGTAAACAGCAATTATCAATATCTCACCGGTACTCCCAGAGAGTATGTAGGTAATGTAAGTGCCCCTGTTTTCCCGGGAGTTTATTTAGTATATAATACCGGGAAGCTGTCATTTTCAGCAGGATTTAATCCGATTGGAGGAGGGGGCGGAGCAAAATATAAGACCGGGTTACCTTCTTTTGAAATGCCTGTTGCTGATATTGTACCTAGTTTAGCCAGTCAGGGCATACCTACAACTCAGTATTCGGCTGATATATATTTTAAAGGATCTTCGATGTATTTAGGTTATCAGGCTAACGTTGGATATAAGATAAACGATAAGATTTCTGTTGCAGTTGGTGCACGTTTTGTCTCTGTTACAAACAAATATAACGGCTATTTAAATAATATCAGCATTAATCCTACTTATCCTGCTTTTGGAGCTGCTTATAACGGAGGAATGGTACTCGCCAGTGATTTCTTTACTGCTGGAGCGACAGCTCTCACAGCAGCATCTGCTGGAGCTACTAAATACGTTGCAGGACTGCAGCCCTTAGTTTCTGGAGGTGCTGGATCAGTTCTTCTATCAAATGGTACCGGTGTAGGATTGAATGCCACTCAGATTGGCCAGATACAACAACTCCTTGGAGCTGCCGGGTTAACTCCAGCTCAGATAGGTGCAATAACAATAGCTGGAGCTCAGGGAACATTAGCCGCAGCTGCACCTGTTTTAACTGCAAATGCAGCAGTTATGACTTCACACGCTGCAAGCGCAGCAGATATGACTGTAGATGCTTCAGAATCAGGAACGGGTGTTACTCCAATTCTTAACGCAAACTTTTCACCTTCAGAAAATGTGGATATTGCAATCAAATACGAGTTTAAAACGAAGATTAATCTGAAGACAAAAGTTGTAAATAATGAAGGCGGGGGAATTTTTGTCGACGGGCAAACAGTTATTGGCGACATGCCGGCAATGCTTTCTCTTGGAATAGATTTTAAGCCAATAAAAAGGCTTTTGATTTCTGCAAGCTTCAATGAATATTTTGATAAAAATGTCGATTACAATGGCTATGACAATGAAATTGACCGCAATTTCCTTGAATTTGGCCTCGGACTGGAATACAGCCTGTCAGAAAAACTGCGTGTGAGTGCCGGCTGGTCCAGGACTGTCACAGGTGTAAATACCAATTATCAGAGTGATCAGACTTTCAGCACTAACACCAACTCAATTGGATTTGGTTTCGGTTACCGTATTACACAAATGATCGATCTTAATCTAGGTTATCAGCGCGCATTTTATGATGAGGGTTCAAAGAACTTTGATCCTCTTCTTCCCGGTGGTTTGTATTCTTTCGAAACATATAATAAATTAACATGGATAGTTGCAGCAGGACTTGATTTCTATTTCGGGAAAAAATAGCCTGGTGTATATTGAAAGAGTTCATAGAGGCTGCATCAAACGATGCGGCCTCTTTCTTTAGTATATAATGCCTTGTGAATTAAGATGTTTAATATATAACTCGCATCTGGGAATACCTGATAATTTCAACCTGGAGTACCATTCAGCGGCTTTTGGGATATTGCCGGTTTCTTTAGCCAAGGTAATAATATTTATATATATCAAACCCTCAATTCCGGAATTCTTATTATCAATCGTGCCGGCAATTTTGATGAAATTCATTAATGCTTCAGCCGGCCTTTCATTTTCGGCAAGGACAGAAGCATCATCGATCTTTTTGTTAAGATCGTTGTTAAGACAAACACCATAGAAAGAAAAACAGTTTTCCGTGCAATCCTCTATCAGATCAATCCATTGAGTATCCTGTTTTAGTGGCGGAAATGTTAGTTCAAAATTGAGTCTTTCTCCGATTGTTTTAAATTTATATGATTCGGGACAAACAGGGATTCCTTTAGAAGAAGTCAGCCTGCTTCGTGTTCCATCGGGATAAATAATGAAGATACTTTTATCCGCACAGAAGTAACCTCCTGCAATTCTGTTTTCTACACTGAGGGAAATCATAGTTTTCTGTGCTGTAATTTCAACCTTTGAAATCTCAAGTGTCTCATGACTTTTAAGACCTATGTCAGGATGATTGTAAGTTTGTGATTTTATATTTACTGTACCAGTAACAAAAAAGAACAAAACTGAAATTATTATCTTTATTTTCATATTATTTTAATTAGAACCTGCAATTTATGAATTTAATACTCCCGTATGATAATCAATCTATGCAAAGAGTAAATTTGGTTTAATAAAACACGAATAGTTCCAGTGATATTCTTAAGGTTAATCCGAAAGTTAACCAAATTGTAACAATTAAGTAACAAATAGCTGATAGTTATAACATTAAATGAAGTTAACTTTGCGTCATAATATTTTGTGCCTAAGGCAACTCAGGTAACGTAACAATTAATTAATACCAGGGATGAAAACAAAAAGAGAAGAGTCGATACTCGATATTATTGCAACATTTGAAGAGATGGCAGACACCATACTTGCACAACTTAAGCTTCTTGAAAAGTATATGGATGAATACGTTGAGGAAAAGCGCGACCTCATTCGATCTGAAATAAATATAAATGAGAACAGAATCGATAAGTATGAAGTTCTTGTGAGTGAAAAGTTTATTAATTCCATTATTCTTTATCAGCCTGTAGCTTCTGATATTCGTAAAGCAGTTGCTATCTCCAGGATGTCTATCAACCTTGAAAGAATTGGAGATCGTGTAATCAATATTCTTAATTCAATAGATAATATAAAAGATTCTGTGGAATACAAAGCTATGATTGAGGTGCTCAACGTAATGCTGTTATCAGGAATTTCAATGGTTGAAAAGGCGTTACTCTCCTTCATTAACAACGATAATGAGTATGCAATCTGGACAATAAAAAATGATGAAGTAGTTGATGATATGAACAGTAAATTGCTGATAAACAGTATTTCAAAAGCGAAAGTAGGTGACAAGACAAAAGAGATGTTGCTTAGTTACATCGATCTGAAGAACATTATTACAAACCTTGAAAGAATTGCGGATCATGCCACCAATATTGCCGAAGCCTCAATATATTCTATACAGGGTACTGATATCAGACATTCCGGGCTGGATTCGAATCAGACAACTAACAATGAAAGTAATTAATAAATAAACAATTATGGAACTGAAAGGGAAACGGATTCTTATTGTTGATGATGAAGAGGATCTTTGCGAAATCCTTCAGTATAATCTCAGCAGTGAAGGTTATCAGACTGAGATTGCACATTCTTCGGAAGAAGCTCTGAAGAGGCCGCTTGGCAACTTCGATCTCATACTTCTCGATGTTATGATGGGTCCTATGTCGGGGTTTAAATTTGCCGACAAACTGAGAAAAGATCTGAAACTCGATATCCCGGTGATCTTTCTTACTGCAAAGGATACAGAGAATGATATTCTTACAGGATTCAGCCTGGGTGCAGATGACTACATATCCAAACCATTCTCCGTTAATGAATTAACAGCAAGAGTAAAAGCTGTTTTAAAAAGATCTTATACTGATAAGGTTAATAATAAATCCATTCTGCAATTTAATGGGATCGATCTGGATACAGTCCGTAAAAGATTGATAATAAATGATGAACGTGTTGAGCTTACCAAAAAGGAATATGAAATTCTGAGAGTATTGCTTGAAAATCAGGGTAAGGTCTTTTCAAGGGAAGACCTGCTTATGAGAATATGGGGCCAGGACGTTATTGTCACTGAACGTACTGTTGATGTAAATATTACCAGACTCAGAACTAAACTCGGGCAATATGGATCGTCCTTAAAGAATAAAACAGGCTATGGCTATTTTTTCGAATTTTAATGAGCTAATTTTTCAAAAATGATCGCACGGAATAAATTCAGAAATAATCTTTTCATATATTATTCATCAATATTTATATTATTCACATTACTGATATTAAGCTATCTCTATAAAAGAGAAAAAGAGTTCAGGATCTCAACTCTTAATGACGAGCTTGATAATGTTACAAAGGTTGTTGATAATTACATAAAATCAAATTCCATTTATGAAAACGGAAATTGGATTATTACAGATTCAATCGTCAGACTGTTGCCGCAGGAAGAGTTGCGTGTAACTGTAGTCAGCCCTTCAGGAGAGGTTTTGTATGACAGTTCCGTTCACAATTGGAAGAGTATGGAGAATCATAAAACCAGGCCTGAAATAAGCGAATCGTTATATTCTGATTTTGGTAAGTCCATCAGGAAATCAGGGACGACGGGCAAAGACTACTATTATTATGCAAAATACTATAGCAGGTATTATATCAGGGCTGCAGTAGTTTACGATAAAAAAACGATAAATCTTCTCACAGTAAAAAAGTATTTTCTTATTGTTATATCACTATCTTTTATTGCAATATGGCTTGTGTTACTGGCAGTTACCAATAAGTTTGCCAAGTCGATAGACAGGCTTAAAGATTTTGCCGTGAGGGTAGCAAATAATGAACCCTTTGATTCTCATTCAAAATTTCCTAAAAATGAACTTGGAATCATTGGTGAAGAAATTGTTGAGATCTACAACAAAATGCTCACAACTCAAAATGATCTTTCTAATGAAAAGGAAAAACTTTTCAGCCACCTGAATGCATTAAATGAGGGAATAGCATTTTTCTCAAAAGACAAAACAAAAATTCTCACGAATAATCATTTCATTCAATTCATGAATATGATTTCTGGTGAACTTACAATATCTTCAGCTAATTTCTTCAAAATTAAGGAGTTTTATCCGGCTGTGGAGTTTATTGAAAAACAAACAGGAATTGAAATTAGATCATCTGACCTGCCAAAGGTGGAATATCATATCGGAAAGAACAGTAAATTCTTCAGAGTTCAGTGCGTTGTATTTCATGACAATAGTTTCGAGGTCATATTGAGCGACATAACAGTTGCAGAGAAAAGTCGCCTTATTAAACAGGAGATGACATCGAACATTGCTCACGAACTCAAAACTCCAATCTCATCTGTAAAAGGCTATATCGAGACTCTTATCAACGCACCGCTGATGGAACCTGAAAAACAGAAGTACTTTCTTGAAAAAGCTCTTGCCCAGAGCGACAGACTTACCGGACTTATAAATGATATTGTTGTCATTAATAAAATCGAAGAGGCAGGTAACACTTATCTGAAGGACAAAACCAGGGTATTGGATATTATAAACGAGGTAAGAGATAATTTCAGATCTGCCGTTGACAGCCGAGGAATGAAAGTTGAAATTAATGTTGATGACAATATTTATATTAATTGTAACCGGTCGCTTATCACCTCCGTTTTCCAGAACTTGCTTGAAAACTCCGTAAACTATTCAGGAAACAATACAACTGTTACAATTTCATTATATAATCAGGATGATAAATACTGCCATTTTTCATTTTCTGATAATGGGGTTGGTATTTCAGAAGAACATCTCGGAAGGGTTTTTGAACGTTTCTATCGTGTAGATTCAGGCAGGTCAAGAAAGAGCGGAGGTACCGGACTCGGTCTTGCTATAGTAAAGAATGCAATATTGTTACATAAAGGAGATATCCAGGTAAGAAACAAAACCGGAGGGGGTATTGAATTCCTTTTTTCTCTTCCAAAATAAACTTTCTTTTGCGATTTTATCCAAAGCGTCCTGAAATATAATCTTCTGTCTGCTTTTTAGCCGGATTGGAAAATATTATTTCAGTCTTGTTCATCTCAATGAGATCACCCAGATAAAAAAGAGCTGTCAGATCACTTGTACGTGCTGCCTGCTGCATATTATGCGTAACAATAATTATTGTATATTCCTTCTTCAATTCATGAATCAATTCTTCAATTTTTGCAGTTGATATCGGGTCAAGGGCACTGGCCGGTTCATCCATCAGGAGTATCTCAGGATTGACTGCAAGCGACCTGGCAATGCAAATACGTTGTTGTTGTCCGCCTGAAAGACTTAAGGCAGAGTGAAACAGCCTGTCTTTTACTTCATCCCAGATTGCTGCCTGCTTTAATGATCGTTCAACTATTTCATCGAGATTGCTTTTATGGCTTATCCCATTAATTCTGGGACCGAATGCAATATTGTCATAAACAGATTTTGCAAAGGGGTTAGATTTCTGGAAGATCATCCCCACTTTTTTTCGAAGGTTAACAACGTCAATATTTTTATCATAAATATTTATATTATCAATAAAAACTTCCCCTTCAATAGCAACATTATCAATCAGATCGTTCATGCGGTTAAGTGTTCTGAGGAAAGTGGATTTACCACACCCTGAGGGTCCGATAAAAGCCGTGACCATTTTTTCCGGAATATCCATTGATATCTTTTTTAATGCAAGATTGGTTCCGTACCGGAGAGATAAATCCTTGACTTTTACTTTAATATCGTTCATGAAAAAATAGTTATTTTGTTCTTTTTCTTATTCTGTATCTTAATATAACTGCGACTGCATTCAGTGAAAATGTGAGAAATAACAACACTAGAGTTGTTGCAAACTGGATAGGTTGAGTTGCATCCACATTCGATGATTGAGTCGACATAATATATATATGGTATCCAAGTGACATAAACTGATCGCTTAATGAATGCGGCAGATGGGAACTGAAATAGACAGCCCCTGTAAAAAGAATCGGGGCAACTTCTCCGGCACCACGGCTTACAGCCAGTATTGTTCCGGTTAGTATTCCGGAAACTGAACCTGGCAATACTACTTTTCTGATAGTCTGCCATTTAGTGGCGCCAAGAGCCAGGCTGGCTTCACGCATGTCCCTTGGAATTGTTCGTATTGCCTCCTCAACTGATACAATAACGACAGGCAGAGTCAATAAAGCCATTGTTAAGCTTGCCCATAAAATATTCGGTTGTCCCCATCTGAGCTCTCCTCCACTAAAAAGACTATCCATATTTTTGCCTACAAAACCAATAAAAAATCCCAGTCCGAACAGTCCGAAAATTATTGACGGTACAACTGCAAGCGTTTTTACAGCAAACCTGATTGTCTTGGCAATTACAGATTTTTCGTTGGCATATTCTGCAAGATAAATTGCTGTAATTACACCAAAGGGGACAGCCGCAACAGCCATAATTATTGTCATAACCGCTGTTCCGACAATTGCCGGGAAAATGCCTCCTTTTGTCATCCCATCCTTTGGAAATTCTGATAAAAATGCCCAGTTCAGGTTTGGCCAACCCCCAACAATCGTTATCGTTAGTATTGATACAATAATGAAAATAATCACCAGTACACAAATTCCGGTTATACTTTCGACTATTATATCTTTTACATTTCTGTTCATTTTATCTTATTTCAAAACATTCAATTTAATTCTACACTTTTCAGCTTATTTCAACCTCTTTCAACTCTTTAAACCTGTTCAACCCTTTCAACTTATTTTAACCTGCTTCAATTTATTACATTAAAGTTATTTTTTTGACTGATACTTTCTGACAACCAAATTCTTAAAATAGAATTCCGCCAGAGCATTAAGCGCAAATGTGAAGATGAAAAGTAATGAACCTATCAGAAACAATACATTGTAATGGATATCACCGAAAACAACTTCTGCCATTTCTGCACCTATTGTAGCTGACAGAGTTCTTACAGAGTCAAAGGGATTCATTGAAATCATAGCAGCGTTTCCTGTTGCCATAAGAGCAATCATTGTCTCTCCAAAAATTCTGCCTAACCCAAGTACCACTGCAGCAAATATTCCTGGTACAGCGGCAGGTAAGACAACATAAAATGCTGTCTGTCTCAGGCTTGCCCCCAGACCAAGACTGGCCTCTATAAAAGTCTTTGGTATAGCAGTTAATGCATCCTCGGTAAGAGTGTAAATAATAGGAATTGCTGCGAGACCCATCGCGATTCCTCCTACGAAAGCATTTAACCTGCTTGCATATCCGAAAATGTTCTGCAACACCGTAGCCATGACCATCAGAGCAAAAAAACCGATAACAACAGAGGGAAACCCTGCAAGCAGTTCAATTACCGGCTTGATTATTTCCCTTATTCCGGGCTTCGCAAACATTGAGGTGTAGATCGCCGCCAGAATGGAAATCGGTGTTGCAAATAACAATGCTATAAGAGTTACTTTAAGAGTTCCAAGAAATAACGGCCACAAACCATAACGAGGATTATCAGATACCGGCATCCACGTTTTTGAAAGAAGTGAAGAGGATGGTTTCTCATCGTTTGTCTGTTTTCTATTGGAGTTGTCAACCTGATTGTCCGCGCTTTTAACCGTCGAATTATCTGTGCCTAAACCGCCATAACTTTCCTGAACAAGAGTTTCGGTTGAGGCTGCTTCCTTTTTGTCCATTTTGAAAATTGGAAAAGCTTCCCGAAAAACAAAGATAAAGATCAGAATAACCACAGCAATCGAAAGGAAGGCCACTGCTTTGATTACTTTTTCTGCTAACCAGTCCGAAAAACGAAATTTCTTTTTATTGAAAGTTACCATATCATTTTGAATTTTCTTAACCAAGGGTTGCACTGAGGAATCACTCCTTGCCTTTTGCCTTTCGCCTTATAAAATGCCAAACTTGTCAGTGTTTTTCTGACAAGCTTGACGATTAGCCTAAAACTAACATCTCCTAAAATGACTATTTATATGGGAAATATCCTACTTCTGTAACGACTCTTTGTCCTTCAGGGCCTAAAATCCAATCGATATATTTTTTNNGTTTCGCCGGTTGGTCTGTTCCTTAAGTACATATAAAGGTACCTGGTTATAGGATACTGGCTTTTAGCAATGGTTTCAGCAGATGGCACATAACCGGTACTATTTGCATCTTTTTTAACTTTTGCATACTTTACTCCAACAGCGTACGCTGCACCACCATAACCTATTCCATTTACATCTTTCTTTACAGCATTTACAACTGCTGCAGTTCCGGGCAGAGACTGAACGGTTGAAGCATAATCGGCTTTCACAACCTCATCATGTAAATATGTATAGGTTCCTGAGCTGTTTTCGCGGCCATAAAGTCTGATCTCAGCATCAACGCCTCCAAGCTCTTTCCAGTTTCTGATCTTCGCGGTGTATATATCGCTAATCTGTTTCAGCGTAAGTTCATTTACTTTATTTGCATCATTAAGGAAAATTGTAACTCCATCCTTTGCGCAAGGTATTTCTACGCCTAATGTGTTAGATCTTGATTTAAGCTTCTCAATTTCTGTCTGTTTCATCGGACGGCTTGCATCACAAATATCAGTGGTTCCGTTGATCAAAGCTGTTATTCCAACACCTGAACCGCCACCAGTCACCTGAATCGTTGTCTGAGGATTACTTTTCATGTAAAGCTCTGCCCATCTCTGAGCCAGGATAACCATAGTATCAGAACCTTTTACTGTTATTTTTGCCTGTGAAAAAGCTGTTGCTGAAGCCATAACGGCCAGAATCAGCATTATCGTGAGAATTTTGTTTTTTTTCATATTATTAAATTTTTATTTATTGAATAATTTTTTGATTGAATTATGGACTGATTAATTTTTAAAATTTTGCCTGAACTCTTACTGTAAACATATTATCCTTCTTATCGGTCGGATTTGATGCATTAATCTCATTTTTAGGCATTTCGTACTGCAACGAGATCCTTATGTTATCGTTCAGATAATATTGCCAAGCAAGGTCCCAGGTCTTGTAAGAAATATTATTTCCTTTAGCATCAACATTAAATGAACTGTTGGGTATTTTAGTGTTGGGATCATAATAATCATACCTGACAACAAACTGATTCTTAGGTCCGAAATTCTTAATAAAATATAAATAATATCCGGTGAAATTGTTATATAAACTCGGACTTGCCTTCATTTGAGCCATTGTAGCTGTTGCAGCAACTGCACTTGGAACTGAATTTATACCTGATGCAAATTCAGCTTTGATTGCCGTCCCGCCAAGGACATCTGCAAATATCTGGATTTCACCACCTACCCAATTTTTATCAAGGTATTTCCATACACTTTTAAGACTGTCTAAAGTCCCATCGCTGTTTTTATAATATTTGTTGTTTTTTGACAGGTTCCCCCCAAAGTAAAAATTTGGTCCCAGATCAATGCCTATACCTGCTCCCGGAATTTTAATCGAATAAACAAGACGTGCCATTACGTCTTTCTTTGAATCAACATCTTTTGCATTTTGCACAGCGGCCTGTGCAGTTGGACCATTGTAGTTACCATTCATTACCATCAACTGGAATTTCAATGGAATTTTCGTTCCGATATACTCAAGTTTGGCTCCGATTTCTCTTTCCCCGGGATATAATGCTTTGATAAACCTTGAACGCTCCATAACTTCCCGCTGGCTTGATGAGTATTCCACTTCATAATCAGGTCTGTTCATCTGACCTGCCCATAAAGACCAACCCTGCAGTTTTGGAATATTTATTTGTGCATAAGCGTCCTTCAATACTATGTTTCCTGTGCTGAAATCGGGTTGTAAAACGAAGGCAACTCCACTAGCCGGTTCATAAATGAATTTTATTCTTGCTCTTCTTACATAAAAGGTATTGTCATACCCATTTGTCTTTTCAAGATCCGCACCATACATCTCCCACTGTGCCTGAATATAACCAGATACTTTAATTTTGTTCAGTTTTGCAAGGTCAGTTTCATTAACAAGTACTCTGTCATCCAGAGCATTAAGTTTGCCTTCATGTCTTTCGATTACATCCTTCAGAGAATCGATCACCTGTTTTTGTGAGTACCCATAAATTGAGATCACCGTAAAAATTCCAATTGCTAAAAGTTTCTTCATTTCTATTGGGTTAAGTTTAACTTGATTTTTCATGATACAAAAGTCATGTATCATTATTACAGGCTGGTTGCAATCTGATTAAGTAATTGTTACAAATGAAACGAACACGTTATTGACTTACAGGAGAATAAGTTATGAAAAATGAGCTCATTAAATGAATAATTAAATCAAAGAAGACTTATGAATGATAAATGGATTAAGTGGGCCTCAGAGCTATACTGATGGTCAAGGAGAAAGTTGATGGTGCATGGTCATTACCAGGTCCCTACAATTTTCAATTATTCAGATAAATACATTTCTCCTGGGACTCAGTAACAGAACCGATAACTTTTGAATTCAACAGTCCGGCACTTTGTAAATCTTCCAGAATTTTATTCACCTTATCAGGTGGTGCAGAGAATAAAAGACCTCCTGATGTCTGGGCATCGAAAGCGATCATTTTCAGATTGTAATCGAGATCTGATGCAAAATCAATGTTTTTCTCGGCGTATTCAAGGTTGCGGAATGAAGCTCCCGGAATACATCCGTCATCTATTAATTGGTAGGAATTGCCGATCAGCGGAACTTCCTTCATATTGATTTTTAAAGACACTCCACTTGCTTTGGCCATTTTAAGAGCATGACCTGCAAGACCAAAACCGGTAATATCGGTTGCACCCTTAATATTGTGCTTTTTCATGACCTCTGCCCCCGATCTATTAAGTAGCTTCATTAATCTTTTGGCTTCATTAAGATCATTGTCAGAAACCATCCCCAATCTATGACCTGCAAGAATAACTCCCGTCCCGATGGGCTTTGTAAGTATCAGTGAATCATCTGGTCTAACACCTGCGTTTGTTATAATTTTTTCAGGATGAATATACCCGACTACCGCGAGCCCGTATTTAGGAGGAAAATCATCAATTGTGTGTCCGCCGATAATCCTCACTCCTGCTTCAGTTGCCTTGTCGAATCCACCTTTTAGTATATCTGCATAAGCCTCCATCGGTAACTTTGCTGCAGGAAACATCATGATGTTAAGAGCCAGTACAGGATCTCCTCCCATTGCATAAACATCGCTGATTGAGTTGGCAGCTGCTATCTGTCCGAATTCATAAGGGTCGCTGCAGACTGGTGGAAAAAAGTCAGTAGTCAGTACCAGCGCGAGGTCATTATTGACTCTGTAAACACCTGCATCGTCATGAGTATCAATATCGACCAATATATTGGGATCTTTTGGTAAAGGGAGATATTTAAGAATCTCCTCAAGTTGCGTCGGTGATATTTTTGCGGAACAACCACCATATTCAACCATCTGAAGAAGGTCAACTTTCATTCTAATTCAGGTTTTATTCAGGGTCTTACAATATTTCCGGACGAAGCCATTGTCTCAGCAATAGCATACATGTTGCTCAGGGTACCTGCTCCTACAACAGACTCAAGAGAGTAATGGTTGACACATGTTGCACAGAGCATCAGTTCAACTCCCATTTTCTCCAGATCCCTGAGATGTTCAATAACAGGGGAAGAGTTTGTAACCAGTTTGACACCATTGTTGTAGAAAACCATCTTCTGAGGCAGCTCGTCAAGATCCTTTAAAGCTTTAATAAAATTAGTCATTAACAGATGTCCAAGCTGATCATCACCCTCACCCATTTTATCGGAGGAAATAACAACTACAAAATTTCCTTTTTGAAAATGTGAAATCTCGGAAGTGCAATATTCTTCAGTTTTGGTCTGAACAACGTCACTGGTTGTCTTCGTTATTGTCAAAGTCCAGACACCTCCTGACTCATTAACATGGAAATCTGCTTTGTTATCTTTAAGGAAACGGCTTAAATTGTCGAATGATGTCTGATTATCAGTAAGCACTATAAATGATTCTCCTGCAGCAGTTTCCTTCAGAGCCTTTTTTGCTGCAATCAATGGTTCGGGGCATGACTGCCCTTTTGTATCTACTATTCTCATCAATTGTAAATAAAAATGAACTGCAAAAGTACTAAAGAATAATTTGAAAATTTGAAGATTTGAAAATTTGAAAATCCACCTTCTTTTAGACTACGATGGTAAAAGTTGAAAAGTTGAAGTAGTATATGAATTTTTATACCTTTACTTATAACAATTGTTCATTTAAACTTCATTATTTGTCTTTATGAAAAGAATTGTTCTTCTCCCTATGCTTCTGGTGGCGATAGTGTTAACAGATTCATTGTCTGCACAAAACACAACTAACAAAAATATTTTACCAGGTTCATGGCTTGGGAAGATTTCAACTAATGGGATTGACCTCCGGTTGGTGTTTAATCTAAAATTAAACGATAAGGACAGTCTGATTTCAACTTTAGACAGTCCTGATCAGGGGGCAAAAAATATACCTCTGGGCAGAGTCATCGTTGACAATAAAAAACTGACCATTAAAGCTCCCGTACTTGCCGGAGAGTATACCGGAACAGTTACCAGTGACTCAACAATTGAAGGTACATGGACTCAGCAAGGTCAAAGTTTTATTGTGAGTCTAAAAAAACTGAAGACGGCATTTACTGCTAACAGACCACAGGAACCTAGACCTCCATTTCCTTACACATCTGAAGAGGTGACCTTTACAAATGATAAATTTAATATTAAGCTTGCAGGAACATTAACAATACCAACCGGGCCGGGTCCTTTCAAGGCTGTTATTATGATCACCGGATCGGGCCCTCAAAACAGGAATGAAGAACTTATGGGTCATAAACCATTTTTGGTTATAGCTGATTATCTGAGCAGAAATGGGATTGCTGTTCTGAGATTTGATGATAGAGGCGTCGGGAAATCTCAGGGTACACAACTAAACGCCACCTCAGCCGATTTTGCAACCGACGCTGAGGCTGCATTAAATTTTTTAAAAAATAATCCGAAAATTAATCAAAAAGAAATAGGATTTGTGGGACACAGTGAAGGTGGATTAATTGCTCCAATCGTTGCAGCATCAAACCCTGACGTAGGATTTATTGTCTCTCTTGCAGGTCCTGGTGTTACAGGGCAACAGGTTATTATCAGGCAGTCACAGGATATCGGAAGGCTTTCAGGTGAGAAAGAGAGTGATATAAAAGAATCAACAGAAACAAATAAAAAGCTGTATGCAGTTCTCAGGAAAGAAACGGATAATAAAAAAGCTGAAATAAAAATTCTTTCCCGCTACAGAGAGATTCTGGAAAAACGAAAAACTTCCAAAGAAGATACTGAAAAAGCTGTTGATCAGCTTAAATTGACATTTGGGGCTAATAAGTATACCTGGTTCAGATATTTTATCATGACCGATCCCTCAATTTACTGGAAAAAAGTAAAATGTCCAGTAATTGCACTTAATGGCGAAAAGGACCTTCAGGTAGCCGCAAATGAGAATCTTCCTGCTATTGAAAAAGCTATGAAATCATCCGGAAATAAATCAGTTAAGACTGTTAAATTACCAGGACTAAATCATCTCTTCCAACATTGTAAAACAGGACTACCTGCAGAGTATAGCTCAATTGAAGAAACCTTTTCTCCTGAAGCTCTTAAAATTATAACTGACTGGATTTTGGCCTTATAGGTTTTTCAGCCAGTTTCCTGAGAATCATTCGTCCCCGTGCGGTGATACCAGCAGAGCCATCTTCCATAAGGCTTGTAATTGAGACGGTTAGCTCATTTGTCAGTTCAGGATAAATCAGAGAGAGATTGTATAATATCTCCATTGCATAAGCTTTTACTGCAATAGCTGAAAATCCTGAATTCAAAATACTGAAACAGAAATTGGTAAGCAAACCCTGCTGGCGACCATTGATCTTTTCAATATCACTAAGAGTTATTATTCTGAGTAAGCATCGGAGGGTACTCTCATTATCTATCTTGTTCAGAGTTTCAACAATCTGTGCCAGATATGGATAGATGATCTCAGGAAATCTGTCACAAACTTTTGTTAGTGTCCATGATGCCCTGAAGGCAAGCCTTTTATCTGAAGAGAGGGAATATTCAAACAATTTCATGAAGATGGCTGGATTTTCTATTGCAGATATTGCAACCCATTCAGCCTCTTTCATGCTCATCATATTGTTAACAATTATCTGAAGATCTGTATTATCTGTCAGTATATCAGAAGGTTGAACAATAACTTGCAAATCACTTAATTTTTTAGCCTTTGTTCTTTCCAGATAGTTCTTTGCAACAAAAACATCAGCTTCAGAAAAATCGAGCGTCATTAAATCTTTTTCCTCAACCCATCTATAATCAACATGTTCAGAGAGAAAAGGTATTTCATCAAGTGTATCACATATAAACGGAATAAGAATGATCTGCTTGTGACCATAATCGTGATCGACTTCTGCCATCTTTCCACGTATTACTATCTCTATTGATAGCTCTTCCTCCACTTCGCGGATAATACATTCTTCGTCAGTCTCACCAGGGGCCAGTTTCCCGCCCGGAAATTCCCATTTAAAAGGATGATCGGTTGCCTTTCCACGCTGGACAACTAAAATTTCATTCTCATCATTCCTGATAACAGCACAGGTAACACTTATCATGACGATAAAAGGTCTTCGTAAAGAGGTATAACAAGCAAATAATCAAACTTCATTGCCTGATGATCAATCTTACAGGCATAATGGTGCATCCCATTAGTGACTATCAGATATGGCACTTTGTAGTTCATGTTATAAGTGGCTATCTGTTCAAATACCTTATCGTCAATTTCAATTTCAGGAGATTTACATTCCACTATCAATATCGGTTTTCCTGATCTATCATGCACAAGGATATCAACTCTTCGTCTTAATTTATTGAATCTGAATAAGACTTCAATTCCAAGAAGTCCCGGAGGATATTTCCCTTCATTTATCAGGTACTGAATAAAATTCTGCCTGACCCACTCTTCGGGAGTGAGTTTTACATATTTCCTCCTTAATGGATCGAGGATCATTTCGTTACCCTCTTTTCCGTTAATCCTGAAGGAATATTGAGGCAGATTTAACTGTTTCAACTTAGTTTTGTATTTTTGAGGGCAGTAATTCCGCAATCAGATACAAATATATTGAGATAATCATTAACTAAAATAACCAGATGAAGACCAAAGATGAAATTGTTAATAACTGGCTTCCGCGTTATACAGGTAAATCGATAGAAAGCTTCGGCAAATACTTCCTCCTGACCAATTATCTGTATTATGTTGAACTTTTTGCAAAATGGAACAATGTGCCGGTTGAAGGCAGAGATAAAAACATGCCAAGTGCCACCGCAGATGGCATCACCATTATAAATTTCGGTATGGGTAGTCCAAATGCTGCAACAATAATGGATCTTCTGAGTGCCGTGACTCCAAACGCAGTTTTATTTCTTGGAAAATGCGGAGGGCTGAAAAAAAAGAACACATTAGGAGATCTGATACTTCCTATAGCCGCAATCAGAAGTGACGGAACATCGAACGACTATCTTCCAAATGAGGTTCCTGCCCTTCCTGCATTTAAACTGCAGAGTGCTATCTCTGCGACCATTACAAGATTTAACAGGGAGTACTGGACAGGTACAGTATATACAACAAACAGAAGAGTATGGGAGTATGATGACAGGTTTAAGAAATACCTTGTCAAGACCAGGGCCATGGCAATTGACATGGAGACAGCGACTATTTTTACTGTCGGATTTGCCAACGAGATTCCAACCGGGGCGCTTCTTCTTGTTTCTGATCAACCAATGATTTCGACCGGTATTAAAACGGAAGCCAGTGATGTTAAAGTCACAAACGATTATGCTGAAATACATCTTAAGATTGGAATTGATTCCCTCCGTGAAATTATAGATAACGGTGTATCAGTTAAACATCTAAAATTCTGATAATGCCTGTCACATACGAAGAGATAATCTCAGATCTGAAAAACAGAATTTTTAAGCCTGTTTATTTTCTGGCCGGTGAGGAACCTTATTATATTGACCTCATTACCGAGTACATACAAGAGAAGGTATTGCCGGAAGCTGAAAAAGCTTTTAACCAGATCATCCTTTATGGTGACGATACAAATATTGCTGCTATAATCGACACGGCAAGAAGGTTTCCCATGATGGCAAGTCATCAAGTACTTATTATCAAAGAGGCTCAATCCTTGAAAAAGCTCGATGACCTCATCATATATCTTGAAAAGCCACTTTTATCAACAATACTTGTATTCAGCTATAAATATAACACAATTGATAAAAGAACCAGGCTTTATAAAACACTCGAGAGTCATGGCGTCTATTTTGAATCATCAAGAATTCGTGATTATCTTATTCCGGCATGGATTGAGAGGTACCTGATGATAAAAGGTATTAAAACAGATCCGAGCGCAAGCGCCATGCTTACTGAATATCTTGGTACCGATTTGCATAAGATTGTGAATGAGCTGGATAAACTTATTATAACGCTACCTCCCGGCAAACCTTTTATTACAACATCATTAATTGAAAAAAATATAGGTATAAGTAAGGATTACAATAATTTTGAATTGCAGAAGGCAATCGGGGAAAAGAATATCCTCAAAGCCAATATGATAGTTCATTATTTTGCTGATAATCCCAAAGATAACCCTATTACACTTTCCATTGCTTCGCTTTTCGGATTCTTCAGCAAGCTTTTGACATTCCATTACCTGACAGATAAGTCAAAAAACAATGTTGCTGCAGTTCTTAAGGTAAATCCGTTTTTCGTTAAGGAGTATGAGAACTCTGCATCAAAGTACAATGTATCAAAGACAGTGCAAATTATTAGTCTTTTGCGCACATACGACATGAAATCAAAGGGTTACGGGGATCCTGGCACTGAACCGGGTGAACTATTGAAGGAATTGGTTTTCAGAATATTACATTGTTGATTGGGTTCTGGGATAATAATTTACAACACCAGTTATGCTAATTCATTTCAGGGGAATCGGGGAAATCGGCCCACATCCTGTACTTGTTCTTAAAGCTCCTTAAAACCCTCTTCCAGGTATCATCGCTTCTGTTATTCAGAACAATATTGGAATTGACTTTTGCAATTACCCAGGAGTTTTCTTTAAGTTCGCGCTCAAGCTGACCTGCTGACCAGCCTGAATAGCCAAGAAAGAACCTGATTTGTGACTGGTTTATTTTTCCATTTTTTATCAGCTCCCTTATGTTGTCAATGTCACCGCCCCAGAAAATATTTCCCTCTACCAGAACGCTTTTTGGAATTAAATCGCCAAGATTATGCAGGTAATGAAGAGTATCAGGGGCAACAGGTCCTCCCATGCTGAGGTTTTCATCCCAGCCTTCAAATCCTTCGATTGCAGCACTGACCTGTAAATCAAGTTTTTTATTCAGAATAAAACCAACAGATCCCTGAGAGTTGTGATCAGTGAGATATACTATGCTCCGGTTAAAAAAGGTGTCGGGCAGAAATGGTTCAGAAATCAGGATCTTACCCTTCTCCGGGATTTTATCTTCCGGCAATATTGCAAACAAATCAAGTTCCGGTTGCATAATTCGAATTAAAAATTGAGTCCCCTCTGAAAAGGGG
>PLNF01000047.1 GCA_003141715.1 Bacteroidales bacterium
AATTGAGTGTCGTTCAGATTGACATCCTGGCAGACTATTAATCCGGTTTTAATGTCCATATGAACTTCACTTGGCAGTTTTTTCGGCCTGTCATGTTTTTCAACTTCTACAGCTTCAAGTACATCAAAGTTGTTATCATTATATATCTTTTTGCCAAAAGTTTTAGTGTCAGGATCAAATTCATAAAGAGAGAACCGGTCCGATTCAGACTTTCGATATGAAACCAATAGTTTTCCTGAATGCTCTGGATAAACGGAATGAAAATCTCCTCGAGTATCAGAGGTGAGATTAACTTTTGAATGTAAAGGCCGGTTATAGCTTACGGAAATTATCTTTCCGGTTGCCAGTTTGTCTTTATCCGATTCTATAAACACGGCTCTTCCATTTGCAATTTCCAAACCCTGACCCGACAAATTACTGCCTTCAGTGCCCTTATAGAACAATTCAGTCTTGGTGCCGTCGGGTCTTAGAATCATATACTTCGGATCTCCGTGTTCGGGATAAACAGGCTGGTCAATTGTCAAAATACGTCCATCGCTCAATACGTTTGATGAAAAATAGGTATGAGGATCAAAAGTGATACGCTGCAGGTCACTACCATCTAAATTACAGGTAAAGAGGGAATGGACGCTTTTTAATTTGCCATCCGGGACAGATTTGCTGAATACAAATCGTCCGAGTGGTAAATAACCTGGATCTGTACAGTTTTCCTTAAAAGATGTCACCTGTCTTGATTTCATGTCATTAAGATCCATTTCCCATATCTGCCACGGGTCATTCTGTTTTAGCTTAGCAGAAAAAAGCAAATATTTTCCATCATATGAAATCTGTGGAGCCCTTGCAGAATAGTAATCAGAAGTAAGTACCTTTAATGATGCTTCAGGTTTATCAGGGTCCAATGCCACGATCTGTGCCTGGGGTATATACCTCAAGGAATCTCCTGTTACATAATTTATATTCTGCACCTTTTTTGGAAACCTGGTAAAAATTATCATGCCATCTCTGGATTTTTTTTTGCAGGATGAAAAAAAGATGCAGGAAAAGCCAATGGCCATTATGAAGGATAAGCCTATGGTAGCTCTGAGTTTGTTCATTAAAAGGTTATTTTTGGGGTTCTTTGACAGGAAGAATCTGATTGACCTTAATATTCTCAAGTACCTGTAACTTACCTGATGGCCACTTTATCTCAATTCTATCAACAATCTCATTCTTGGCGAGTCCAAAATGCATCCTGGGATCATTCTGAGACAGATAACCGGTCGTACTTTTTTTCTGAGCAGTCTGTACTTTGCCACCGGAAGTCACCTTTATCCTGGCGCCTATTCCATCCCTGTTACTGGTTGTTCCGATCAGATTCAGAGTGATCCAGTTATTCTGATTTCCTTTATTATTTCTAAGGAAAGCCCCCCGGTCATTCAAATTCACAATATATGCATCAATATCACCGTCATTGTCATAATCGCCAAAACATGCCCCGCGTCCAACCAGTTTTTTCTTAAAGTAGCTGCCCAGGTCCCATGAAACATCCTTAAATTTTCCATTACCAAGATTTTCGAATACCTGATCTTCCTGCCCGTACAAGTGTTTTAGCGCCCCGTTTGTTTTATAAATATCAACTAAGCCATCATTGTTATAATCAAAGAAAGATGAGGACCATCCGACGAACTGTCCGGCCGGCATAGCTATGCCTGAAGGATAAGACTGATCAGAGAATAATCCGTTTCCCTTGTTTTCAAAAAGCCTGCAATACTTATCATCTGAAACAAACATATCCATCAACCCGTTACCAATATAATCAGCAAAATCCACTGACATACTTACAGTTGATTCTCCTGATTGTCCGAATGCTGTTCCTGACGGTGTGCCCACATCGGTGAAGCTCTTTCCGCCGTTATTATGCCAGAGATAGTTCATTGAATGGTCATTGGCAACATAAATATCAACGAAACCATCATCATCATAGTCAGCAGCTCCGACACCCATAGCTCTTCCATCAATATCAATGATTCCCATTTTTTTTGTCACATCCTCAAAAGTACCATCTCCATTGTTGTGATAAAGAACATCAGGCTGGGCGTCATAGGCTAACGGGCCGGGAAAGCCGTCGGGAGCATAATAATATTTATAATTAGGATCAAAATTCAGGTATTTGCCTACATAAAGATCGAGGAAACCGTCATTATCATAATCGAGCCAGACAGCTCCTGTATTGAAATCAGTTTCTTTACCTCCGACCTTAGCACGGCTGGTAACATCTGTGAATGTCCCGTTACCATTATTTTTATAAAGCACGTTCGTTCCATAATTACTAACGTATAGATCAGGATAACCATCATTATTGTAATCGCCGACGGTAACTCCCATGCTATACCATGGTCCGCCCACACCTGCTTTTTTTGTCACATCTTCAAAAGTTCCGTCTCCCCGGTTATGATAGAGATGGTTTTCAGGCATCACTTCAGGTTTATCGCCACTGCTTACACCTTTAAGCCAGGTTCCGCTGCAGACATATAAATCAATATATCCATCCTGATCATAATCGAGAAAAGCAGCTCCTGCGCCACTTGATTCAACGATATTACTCAGTTCATTATCGCCGATGGAGTGAACAAAATCCAGACCGATCTCTTTCCCGATCTCCTGGAAATAATCGCCATTTGCAGGCGGAACAGAATGTTTCTGTGAACCGGATGAAGATTTATTATTGGATTGGCAGGCGGAAATTGTTAGCAAAAAAATGAAAAGGAAAGCGAAGCATCTGGATTCATTTGAAATGCTGGAAAACTTCTTTTTTACAAACATCGTCAGGGTTATCTTTTATGAATATAATATTGTCTTTATTTTATGCTTTCAGTCAAAATGTAAAACCGGCTTAACAAATTAAAAGGCCGTAAATATAATAATTTTCAATTACCTGTAAACCTACGACCTGATTTGTAAAACCTGCTACCTCATTTACCTGCTAAAACTAACCTAAACAATATTAACCTATTACCCTAAAAACGAATCCTGACTATGCAAATAGTTCAGGAGAATTATAAACCCTTATTTAAAATAACTAACCCTTGCAATGTTAAGGACCTGTTATTAAACAAGGATTAAAATGAAATTAAAAAAGAATTAAAGTTTTGCCCCCTGGCCGCAAAGCGGCCATCCCCCTAGAGGGGGACTAATTCTGACATGTAATTGAACTACATGAAAGATAGAGAATTATCCCCCCTTCAGGGGGGCAGGGGGGCAAATAAGCAGGGTAAAAAAAGGGGATTCAAACTATCGGCAGCAAAATCGTAACGACTGTACCTTTGCCTATCTGCGATGAGAGTTTGACTGTTCCATTATGGTTTTTAATTATCTGATTAACAAGCGGAAGTCCTATCCCGCAACCCGAAATGGAAAGAGCATTGGTACCACGATAAAATGGTTCAAAAATCTTTTGAAGATCCACCTCTGAAATACCAATACCCCTGTCTTCAAAAACTACCTCAATCCATTTTTCGATATGGTGAAACTTAATATCAACAGTATGGTCAGGCGAGTACTTGCATGCATTATCTATAATGTTTGAAACTGCAACCTTTAACAGGTACTCATCTCCAATGACAATCATCTGGTCAGAATCGGTTAATGAATTATCTATAGAAATATTAATATGGTAATCGTTATTGAACCTTTTCATCTCCTCCTGAGCCTGCCAGAGAATTTCATCAATCCTGATTTTTTTGTTTAAATTCATAGGGCCCTCTGCACTGGTGCGGGCTATCAACAGTAACCTGTTTGAGATGTCAACCAAAGATTTAATGTCATCAAGTACAGATCCAAGCGCAGACTTATACTCTGTGGTTGACCGGTCTTTCATCATTAATACCTCAAGCTGGCCGTTTATTGAAGTTAACGGTGTCCTAAGTTCATGCGAGGCGTTTGTAATAAAATTTTTCTGCATGGCAAAGGATGTTTCAAGACGTTCAAGCATATTATTAAATGTCTTTGCGAGTCTGCCAATCTCATCAGTACCGTTACCCTCAAAAACTCTTAAATTAAGGCTGGTTATGGAAATGTCTTCCACCTTTTTTACCACATCTGATATAGGTTTAAGTGCTCTTCCTGAATAGAACCATCCGGCAATAAAAAACAAAAAGAGACTGATCAGACAAACAATTATTAAAATGATTGCTAATTTTTTCATGCGTAAGGACCCCTCAATGTCAGTTGCTGCAGCAAGTACCACAAACCGGTCATAATTTGTATAAAATATTGTCCCGACAACTTCATATTGAGACTGCTTATATGTTACAATGTAGCCTGATCTTACCTTTTGAAGAACATAATTCTTTATTTCTATTTCCTTGTTTTCGTCTGAACTGTAAACAATATCATTATTAAAATTTATAATTATTATCTTTTCATTTTGCAGGTTGACAGGACTATTCCTTTCGATACCCAGGACACGATTTGCATCATCTTTAGATGTATTAAACAGTAAATTAGCTGTGCTTCTGGCTTTATTCCAGAGGCGTTTATTGAAGTCGTCCTTCCTCAAGTTGGCTGAAGAAAAATAAATTGCAACTGATGCAATAATCATAATCATTCCTCCTAAAAGGAGAAACTGCAAAGCTAATCTGGTCCTGATCTGCATTCTATAAATCTCCAAAAACATAGCCAAAACCAACCCTTGTGTGGATCAGTTTTTTATCATATCCTTTATCAATCTTCTTTCGTAAGAAGTTAACATAAACATCTACAACATTAGTTCCGAAATCAAACTTTATGTCCCAGACCTTTTCAGCAATATCGATACGCGACAATACCCTTCCACTATTCCTCATGAAGTATTCAAGTAAAGAAAATTCTTTGGCAGTCAGATCTATATATGAACTTCCCCTGTGGGCAACTTTCTTTTCAAGATCGAGTTCCAGGTCGCCGACAGTAAGTACATTAACTTTTTCAGCCAGCTGATCAGGTTTTCTCACTAATACCTTAACCCTCGCAAGGAGTTCCCTAAACTCAAATGGTTTGACCAGGTAATCATTTGCACCGGCATCAAATCCGATTATTTTATCGTCTGTAGTACCCAGTGCAGTAAGCATAAGTACCGGCAGATTTGAATTTATTTTTTTTAACCTTTTACACAATTCCAGGCCGCTTATTCCCGGAATTAGAATATCAAGTATGAAAAGGTCGTATCTGTTTATCCGGGCAAGTTTTTCTGCAGATAATCCATCAGAGGCTATTTCAGCGTCATAGTTGTTTTCTTCAAGTCCCTTTTTTATAAATGACGCTACCTTTGGTTCATCTTCAACAATCAAAATTTTCATGGATTTCAGTTATAAAAAAATGATACCTTATATATATACCCTCTTTTTACAGAGGCTTATCTTCATTTTACAGGCCATATTACTGAAACAAATATACGTTATTTGCTTTCAAAATTGGTTGTGGTTGACCGAAAAGTCCGTCACCCATTTACTAAAGTAGGGTTAATAATGTAAGTTAAATTCTGGACGGGAGTTTAAGATTGCTTCGCCCTTCTCCGTCGGGCTCGCAATGACCCTGTAAGTAAGGTAATTTGTGGTTGTGAGCTGAACCGAATTAAGTAAAGACCACTGTCATTGCGAGGAGAGAAGCGACGAAGCAATCTTATGAAACCACCAGCAATCATATAGATTGGATATACCATATATTATATATAGACGGATATTACTTCACTCCGGCATTTGTATATTTTTGATAAAAAAGATAATATTCTTATTTGGTTTGTTTCTAAATAGCACTCAATTTCACTCGATTGCGCACTAATTTTACTTGATGTATAATATTTACAGACAATCTTTTGCCTGCAATTATTGATAAATTTCAATTTTTTAGAATAAAAAATGGGATTTGGATGTTGTTATTGTTATTTTTATTTCTACCTTCGTTACCCGTGAACCTATCACCTTTCGTTGAATAAAATAAATGCTTGTTTTATATTATAAACCCTTTTAACTAACATGTTTAAAAAACGACTGACTATGCAAATTTCTACAAATGTACGGCGCATTGCGCTGTTTTTTCTAAGCATGGTGCTTTCTTCGGGCATTATTTTTGCTCAGGAAAAGACCATCACAGGGAAGGTCACTGGCCTAGGCGAGGGACCTCTGCCTGGTGTAAACGTTACAGTTCAGGGCACAACGATCGGAGCGATCACCGACCTGAATGGTGCCTATTCGATTAAAGTGCCGGGTTCGGCAGCTGTTCTTACCTTTTCATCTATTGGTTATTTAACCAAACAGGCTGTCGTCGGTACACAGTCAGTAATCGACATGGTCCTTCAAGCTGATGTAACCGCACTGCAGGAAGTGGTGGTCACAGGTTACACGACCCAGCGGAGGAGGGATTTAACCGGTTCCATTGGAACGGTTGAACCTGCCAAACTCACGGCTCTGCCTACCGGAAACGTTAGTAATTCTTTGCAGGGACGTACATCCGGTGTTCAAGTGATCGGGAATGGGCAACCAGGGGAAACATCCAAAGTAAGGATCAGAGGATTCTCCTCATTTGAGAACAACGATCCGCTTTATGTCGTTGACGGAGTTCCGACCCAGGACATTGCTTCCATGAACCCGAATGACGTTGAATCAATTTCTGTTCTTAAAGATGCCGGCGCCGCTTCAATTTACGGATCCAGGGCATCGAACGGCGTTATCCTCGTTACAACTAAAAAAGGCAGTAAGGGTACAAAAGTTAATTACACCATGAGCTACGGTACGCAGGATCCGGGTAGTGGCCCGAAGAACCTGTGTAATACGCAGGAAATGGCAGACCTTCAGTGGCTTGTATACAAAAATGATGCAACACCGGTTCTTACTCCGGCAGGCGTTAAGGTTATGGATCCGCTCTATGGATGGATTGGAAATCCAACACCTACCTTACCCAGCTGGGCCGCAAATACCGATTGGTGGAAGGCCTTTACCAGCTCTGCCCCGATTATGACCCATGACCTCTCTCTTTCAGGAGGCAGCGATAATTCTAAATTCTTCGCCGGGATAGGTGTTTTCAAGCAGGATGGTATTGTGATTCACACGAATCAGGATAAATACACTATGCGGTTCAATTCCGAATTCAGTTTCTTAAACGACCGTGTGAAAATAGGAGAAAATGTCACTGCGAGATACCAGACAAGCCTCGGAGTTTCTAACCTGCAGGAAGGCAGCCCGATACAGATGGGATCCTACAGGTCTCAACCTATTGTTCCTGTTTATTGGACAGGTCCCGATTTTCAAGGATTAGGCCATTTATTTACCGCAGGTGATTATGGTGGAACAGGAATTGCCGGCGGTTTAGGTAATAACACCAACGTGGTAGCTAACCTGACAAGGGCCAAGGACAATAAGTACTGGGACATGCGTGTGATCGGGAGCACCTATATTGATGTAAAGATCCTGCAAGGTCTGAACTTCAAATCCCTCATTGGAGGCACTTTCGATACCGGATATGGTGAAGGCTGGACCGCAATCTCATATGAAAATTCAGAAAATCAGGCTACTAATGGTCTTCGCGAAAATGCATACTTCGGTAGCGATTGGTCATGGACGAACCAGCTTACCTTCGATAAGACATTCGGTCAGAATAAAATTCTGGCAGTTGCAGGATATGAAGCTACAAAATATGGAATTGGACGTAATATGGATGCCAGTCGTGGCGGATACTTCACTGATGATCCGAATTATCGTACATTAAGCAATGGATCCCAGATTCAGACTGCTAATTCCCACTTTGGATCTGATGATAATGCCGATAATTCTCCCACTACTCTGTTGTCACAATTCGCGAGAGTTGATTATTCACTGAGGGACAAATATATTTTAGGCGCTACCATACGGCGCGATGGTTCATCAAGGTTTGGCGCTGCTAACCGTTATGGTATTTTCCCATCATTTTCCGCAGCATGGCGTATCAGTGATGAAGATTTCTTTAAGGGTATAACCTTTCTAAATGATTTTAAAATAAGAGGTTCCTGGGGTACTATGGGTAACCAGCTTGCCGTTTCTCCGCAGAACCAGTTCTACAGCTACGGAGGCTCTCCTTCAACTACTTTTTATAGCATAAACGGAGCAACTGGTACATCAGTCCAGGGATTCACGCCGACGCGTATTGGTAATCCGGATGCAAAGTGGGAAACCAACACAACTCTTGACCTTGGATTCGATGCCGGTATTCTGAACAGTAAATTCACTTTCAAATTCGACTGGTATAATAAGAAAACCACGAATTTGCTTTTTGCTCCTGAATTACCAGGAACTGCAGGCCGTGCTTCAGCTCCATACATTAACATTGCAGCCATGTCCAATAAAGGAGAAGATGCAGAAGTTAGCTACAAGGATAAATGGGGCGATCTTGGCTTTGACGGAAGTATCGTATTCTCAGCCTATAAAAATAATATTGACAAAATTGCCGAAGGTGTTCCCTTCTTCGACTATGGAGGAGGTACCACCAGAATTGCCCCTTGCAACAGAAACCAGGTTGGACATCCCATGTCCGCATTTTTCGGATATAAAGTTTTAGGACTGTTCCAGGAGGCTGAATTCCACCCTGTAACTGTACTTGGTGTTACTACCCTTGTCCAAAATGCTGATGTACCGACACAGACCGGTGCCGCACCGGGATTTTTCAAATTCGCCGATACCGATGGTGATGGTGTAATTACTCCTGCTGACAGGCAGTTTATAGGAAATCCCAATCCGAAATTCACTTACGGATTTAACCTGGCATTTACCTATAAGAATTTTGATCTGACCGCCTTCCTGTATGGCTCACAGGGAGCTGATATCTTTAACTGGAACAAATGGTGGATTGATTTCTGGCCATCATTCCAGGGACAGAAGAGTGCTGACCTTTTGAACAAAAGCTGGACGCCGACTAATACAAGTGCAACAATACCAATGGCATCTAACACCTCCAATTTCTCGACGAATTCAGAGGTCAACAGCTTTTATATTGAAAACGGATCTTTTCTAAGGATGAAAAACCTGCAGTTAGGTTATACGATCCCTGAGAGTATAATGAGTAAGATTAATGTTAAATCTCTAAGGATTTATGTTCAGGTAGTGAACTTTTTCACTATTACCAAATACTCCGGACTTGATCCTGAACTTGGAGGCGACGACCGGGCTTTTGGTTCTGACACTGGTAACTACCCGCTTGTTAAGACTTACATTTTCGGACTCAATCTGAGTTTTTAATTTTTAATAATGTTATAATATGAAAAAGAAGTATATTATATTAATCTTTATCCTCGCAGTACTAGGAACCCTCGGTTCCTGCAAGAAGGATTATCTTACTGTCGCTCCGGTAGGTAGTTTGAATCAGGGGTTATTGCAAAACTCTAAAGGGCTTGACGCTCTCCTGGTCGGTGCCTATTCGATGATCGACGGTGTCTCCAGCAATACAAGCCCTGACGGTTGGGAAACAACCAGCAGCAACTGGGTTTTTGGCTCAATAAGGGGTATGGAAGCAAACAAGGGAACAGATGCGGGCGACCAGCCTGACATAGAACCCATTCAAACCTTTACTGAGACTGCAACAAATCCTTACCTCAATTATAAATGGAATGAGGTATATGAGGCTGTTTCAAGATGTAACACCGTAATTACTGTGGCCAATCTAGCACAGGCAGCAAACAAAATTACTGCAGATCAGGCTACCAGTTATATTACACAGGCCAAAGTGCTTCGCGGATGGTACCATTTTGAAGCATGGAGAATGTGGGCAAAAGTTCCTTATATGGATGAAAAAACTGACCCGGCTACTTGTACCAATACAGAGGATATCAGCGACAAAATCATTGCCGACGTTACGACAGGTGTAGATCTGCCAAATAATATGGGGGCTATAGGTAAATTCAACGGAACTGTTGTAAAAGTAATCCTGGCAAAAATCCTGATGCAGACAAAACATGATTATGCCGGTGCTCTGACACTGCTTACGGCTGCTAAAAGCGGTACCAAGCCAGACGGTACTCCTATAGGGCTTGCTCCGACTTACGGTGAGATCTTTAATATTGTAAACCGCAATGGAATTGAAGCTGTTTATACAGTTCAGTATTCCGTAAATGATGGATCAGGAGCATGGAATGCAGGAGCCGGCGAAGTATTGAATTTCCCGTATAAGAGCGGTGCCTCTCCGGGCGGATGCTGCGGATTCTTCGATCCGACTCAGGACTTTGTGAATTCGTTTAGAACATCAGGCGGATTACCACTGCTTGACAACAGTTATGATACTCCTGCTAATGCGGTTAAAAATGACATGGGCTATGCTGCCAATACACAAAAAGATCCGCTTACAGGTCTTGCTACCAGTGATCCCGGATTCGTTCCTGATGCAGGTCCGCTCGATCCAAGATTGGACTGGAGTGTTGGCAGAAGGGGAATTCCCTACTGGGATTGGGGGCTACACACCGGAGCTGACTGGATCCGTCAACCCCTGTATTCAGGGCCTTTTAGTCCTAAAAAACAGGTTTACAAAAAATCACAGGAAGGTACTCTTACAAGTACTGATAGCTGGACTTCAGGATATACAGCAAACGGATACCGTATGATACGCTTCGCAGATATTCTCTTAATGGAAGCTGAATGCCAGATTGAAACCAATGCACCGGGCCTGGGACAAGCCAACATTAACCTGATACGGGCAAGAGCTGCAAATCCTGCTGGTTTTGTGACAATGCCTAATGGTAGCGCTGCAGCAAATTATGTAATAAACCAATACACTATTCCATTTGCCGATCAGGCTGCTGCAAGAGTTGCGCTCCGTATGGAGAGGAAGCTTGAACTTGGACAGGAAGGCCACAGGTGGTATGACTTTAACAGGTGGGGAAATACTGTAACTGAACTGCAAAGAATTATGACCTATGAGTCAAAAATGCCATGGGGGGTTAGATTGTACGGCAGTAACCCAGTGTCACAGATTGGACCGAAGGCTACTACTTATCCTATTCCACAGCGTCAGCTTGACCTGAGTAACGGGAAATTGACGCAGCCCTGATAATATTTTTATTTATTAATTAATTCTAAAGTGGACTGCCTGTATTGGCAGTCCACTTTTTTTATACATTTACGGGGTTGATAAGATCCCTCGCATTCCGAATGAATCCCGCATAGCGGGAGGAATGAGGAATCTCAAATCGTATGGTAAAAGATAGAAATGAACCCGTTATAATATACAGCATGAGAAAATTTATATTGTTTGTTTGCAGCGTGTTTTTATTAGTCTCCTGTTCTAAATCACCCAAGTTCCAGTTATTAAGTTCAAAGCAAACAGGCATTGATTTTAATAACAAAATAGTTGAGACCGACAGTTTGAATCTCATGGAGTATGAATACATATACAATGGCGCAGGTGTGGGCATTGCGGATTTGAACAATGATGGTTTAGAGGATATTATTTTTGCCGGCAACCAGGTTTCACCACGGGTTTATCTGAATCTGGGTAATTTTAAATTTAAGGATATCACTTCAAATTTTGCAGGACTTACAAATGATCAGTGGTACAGTGGCGTTACAATTGTGGATATCAACAGCGACGGGTGGCCCGATGTTTATCTCACCTCAACGGCCAATAAAGATCCTCAAAAGCGTAAAAATAGATTATGGGTCAATAATGGAGCCACAAAAGGGATGGACCCTACTTTCACTGAAATGGCTGAAAAGTATGGAATTGCCGATACCGGATGGTCGGTAAATGCAGCATTTTTTGATTATGATCGCGATGGATACCTTGACCTTTATATTTTGAATAATACCGTAAGTTCAAGGATGAACAGCAAGTACCGTGCGAAAATGAATGATGGAAGCGCTGCAAATAATGACAGGCTTTACCATAATAACGGAGACGGCACTTTCTCTGATGTTACCATAAAGGCTGGAATAGTATATGAGGGATTTGGGCTGGGCCTGGCTATTGGTGATGTGAACAAGGACGGTTACCCGGATATCTACGTTTCAGATGATTTTAATTCCAACGACTTGTTATATATAAATCAGGGAGACGGCACCTTCCGTAATGAAATCAGGAAGTACATGTCATACCAGTCGCGATCTTCAATGGGCAATGATATGGCTGATGTTAATAATGACGGAAATCCTGACATGTTCACTCTCGATATGTTGCCCGAAGCATATTACAAAAGAAGGCAGACTATTAATGGTTTCAGCTATAAGTATTATGTATTGGAAGACCAGTATGGTTATGAGCATCAGTATGTAAGGAACATGCTGCATGTGCATAATGGATTTTTGAACGGCGAAATGCTTCCGTACAGCGAGGAAGGTCAAATGGC
>PLNF01000125.1 GCA_003141715.1 Bacteroidales bacterium
CGTAAAAAACGTTTGCGGAAGAACAGACATAAAAAGAAGTAGCAGATCAGTAAGTGGTCAGTCATCAAATATATTAAACCTAAAGATCTGATGGTCTTTAGGTTTATTGTATTAGTATATCGGATGTGACGGATAATATATTAGCTGAGATTAATATAGTGAAGTGGTAAACAAGGATTTAATCATTGATGTTGGTGATTCCGAGGTTTCTTTAGCGTTGTTGGAAGACAAGCAGTTAATTGAGTTAAACAAGGAAAAACGTAATGTAAAATTTTCAGTCGGGGATATTTACCTTGGTAAGGTAAAAAAGATCATGCCCGGACTAAATGCTGCATTTATAAATGTAGGTTACGAACGGGATGCTTTTCTCCATTATCTTGATCTTGGTGCACAGTTCAGGACACAGCACAAATACTATCTCACAGCTCTTCAGAAACAAGGCAAAGTAGTACCTGTACATAAGTTCAAACCGGAGTCTGATATTGACAAAGATGGCAAAATAACGGATGTTTTGGTAACCGGTCAGACTGTGATTGTTCAGATCACTAAGGAACCAATTTCAACAAAAGGTCCGCGGCTTGCCTCCGAAATTTCCCTGGCAGGAAGAAACCTTGTCTTAATGCCATACTCTGATAAGGTGTCCATCTCTTCAAAAATTGAGAGCATCGAAGAAAAAAACCGCCTTAAATCTCTCGTTCAGAGCATTAAACCGAGAAATTACGGTGTTATAGTACGGACAGTAGCTGAGGGTAAAAAAGTTGCCGTGCTGGATGCTGAGCTAAGGGAACTTGTGCAGAAATGGGAATCGGCTTTCATTTCTGTAAAGAAGGAGGTAAAATCGCCAAAATTGTTCATCGGGGAGATGAACAGAACTTCAACAATTCTCAGGGATATGCTTAATGTTACATTTAACAGTATTCATATCAATGAACCTACTTTAGCCGAAGATATAAGGGCATATATAAGGGGAATTGCACCTGAGAAGGAAAAAATAGTCAAATATTACAAAGGCACTCTTCCCATATTTGACTATTTTGGGATAAATAAACAGATAAAAGGACTCTTCGGGAAAACCGTTTCTTTCAAACATGGTGCATATCTCATCATTGAACATACCGAAGCACTCCACGTTATTGATGTTAACAGCGGTAACAGGTCGAGATCGGGGAATGATCAGGAATCAAATGCACTTGAGGTTAATATGGAAGCTGCAACAGAAATCGCCAGGCAATTGAGGCTCAGGGATATGGGTGGAATTATTGTTATCGATTTTATTGATATGCAATCGCAGGAGAACAAACAACAACTTTATGATAAAGTAAAGGATGTGATGGCAAACGACAGAACCAAACATAATATTCTTCCTCTCACCAAATTTGGACTGATGCAGATTACAAGGCAAAGGGTCAGACCAGAAATGAATATAATTACCAATGAAAAATGCCCTTCATGCCAGGGAACAGGAGAAACAAAGCCAACTATTCTTTTTACCGATGAACTTGAAAGGGGTCTCTCTTTTATTGTTGATAAGATCAAAACCAGGAAACTTATTCTTAATGTTCATCCATTTGTAGCCTCATACCTCAAAAAAGGGCTCTTCCCGGTTTACAGGAAATGGAATTTTAAATATAAAATCAGTCTTAAAATTCAGGCAGTCACCTCTTATCATATGCTGGAATACCATTTCTACGACCATTTTAATAATGAAATAGATCTGGCTTAAGTCATCTTTCTTCCAAAGTACTGTCCGGTACATATATCCATTTCTGCAGATGATTTATTACTTTTAAGGCAAAAATAGAATTATCATTATGCTAAGAAAACTCACATTTATTATATCTCTGTCCCTTTTGGCTTCTTATGCTTCATCCCAGATCTATGATCCAGTTTCATGGAATTTTAGTTTTGAAAAGAAAGGCGACAAACAGTATGAACTGATTTTTACTGCTACAATCGATAAGAATTCCCATATCTATTCGATGAACATTCCTGCAGGAGGGCCTATCCCAACATCTTTCAGATTCGACACTTTGCCAGGTTACAGACTTACAGGCAATACTTATGAAGTTACAAAATCAGTAGAAGTTCTTGATGATGCTTTTGGCTTTAAGATCAAAACGTTCAGTAATACTGCAGAGTTCAGGCAAAAAATAACTGCTGTTGCATCCACTTTTACCATTACAGGTGCAGTGAATTTTATGGCCTGTAATAATGCCACATGCTCTCCTCCGAAAGATGTTGAATTTGCAATAAAAATAGAAGACAAGGCTGAAAATAAGGTTATTAAAAGTAGAAATAACCCTGGAGTTGATTCTGAACCAATTAAAACAGACAGGGGTTTACTGAAATTTTTCCTGATTTCCCTGCTTGCGGGTTTTGCCGGCGTTCTTACTCCTTGTGTCTTCCCAATGATCCCCATGACCATTGCCTTTTTTTCACATGGTTCGGAAGAGAGGAGCAAGACTGTTTTCAAAGCACTTATTTTTGGCATTTCCATAGTCCTGATTTACGCCTCACTTGGTATTATTGTTTCACTTACGAGTGCAGGGGCAGGATTCGCAAATACATTGAGCACTCACTGGGTTCCTAATATAATATTCTTTGTATTGTTTATTGTATTTGCAATTTCATTCTTTGGTGCATTTGAGATTCTGCTTCCAAACAGCTGGGTTACAGGTGCTGATTCAAAGGTTGATAAGGGAGGTATTCTGGCAGCATTTTTCATGGGTTTAACAACAGTAATTGTCTCATTCTCATGTACCGGCCCTATTATTGGCGCTTTACTTGTTGAAGCGGCAAGCGGAGACGTTTTAAGACCAACATTTGGGATGGTAGGATTTGGTATAGCATTTGCTTTACCATTTACAATATTTGCATTGTTCCCTTCAATCCTGAGCCGGATACCTAAATCGGGTGGTTGGTTAAACTCGATAAAGGTTGTGCTCGGGTTTATTATGCTCGCTTTCAGTATGAAATTTCTGATGACCATTGATAGTGTTTATTCACTTGGAATCTTATCCCGTAGTTTGTTCATATCAATATGGATTGTCCTGTTTTCCCTTCTTGGATTATATCTTATGGGAAAGATTAAATTTTCACACGACAGTGATCTTCCGTTTATAGGAGTATTCAGATTATTCCTGGTTATTGCTGTGTTCTCTTTTGTCGTGTACCTAATATCCGGACTTTTCGGTGCACCACTTAATGGTTTGTCGTCATTCCTGCCATCTGCGGAAGCCTCTGAGTTCAATCTGCCGAAGGTTATTATGGGAAACAGAACAGTGTCAGGGCCGGTTGAACCATCTGTGTTATCAGGTTCAATTTGTTCAGAGCCAAAATATAAAGATATTTTTCATATGCCGCTTGGTCTCATGGGCTATTTCGATTATAAACAAGGTCTCGCCTGTGCTAAGGAACAGAGGAAACCCGTTCTGATAGACTTTAAAGGCCATGCCTGTGCAAACTGCAAACGAATGGAAGCCAAAGTATGGTCAGACCCTGAAGTACTGCGACGACTCAGGGATAACTTTGTGATAATTGAGCTTTATATTGATGACCGAACTCAATTGCCTGAAAATGAATGGATAATCTCAGCAATTGACGGTAAACAGAAAAAGACAATCGGAAAAATAAGCGAAGATCTGGAAATATCGAAGTTTAAGACAAATGCCTTACCTCTTTATGTTATAGCTGATTATGATGGTAATGCATTGAGTAAACCCATGCCGACCAACCTGAATGTTGAGGAGTACAAAAATTGGCTCGATGAAGGTGCGGGATTGTTTAACTCTAAGAACCCTAAATAAATACATCTTATTGCCCTTCCTGCACTCCTCAATCAGAGGGGCATGTATGTATATGTTCATATTATCCACCTGATAAGCTTACCTGGTTATAAAGACAACAGGATATTATAAGAGTTGCACTATTTCCCTGATTGATATAATTTTTTTCTGATTGGGATACCAATGAAGACGATAATAAAGATAATCCCGCTTATGATTGCAGAAATCCATAACAAATAATCACCATACCTTACGTAGGTTGTTATTCTGGTTTCAGGGTAGATTTCTCCTTTTATTACTGCTCTGCTCCACCAATCGGTCTCATAAGTTCTCTTACCTCTGATATCAATTAAGCAGGAGACTCCTGTATTAGCGGCTCTTACTACCGGTCGCCTGGTTTCAATTGCACGTAAAGAAGCGAAGTAAAGATGCTGTTTATAGCCATTGGTATTTTTCCACCAACCATCATTTGTTATTATAAATATGGCTTCAGCACCTTTTTTGACATAGTCTGTCACAAATTTTCCGAAGACAGATTCATAGCAAATTACTGGTGCTATTTTCAGCGAAGTAAAGGTATGTTCAAAGCACACCCTATCCTTCTGGATACCGTAGCCCCATTTGGTACCTCCAAGATATGGCAATATTCTTGTAATAAATCTCCCGGGTCCATTTGAAAATTGCATCTCTATACCCGGGACAAGTTTTGATTTATGATACACACCAGAAATTTTTCCGCTGTCAATCTGAACGGCTGAATTGAAATGGTCGTAATACAGACCTGAGGCATCAATTCTTCTTGCACTGACGGTTGGAGCGTTTTTCATCGCGGGATAGAGTCTGTAGGTAACTAATCCGGCAACTACATTAATACGAGGATATTGTTTTATCATCCCTTTAATCATCTTCACATATTTGTCATTTGACAGATTATCAAGATTTGCAGGATCGTCAATGGTTGTTTCAGGAGTTATTAACCAGTCGGTCTTATCTGTAATTTCTGTATTGGCCAGTGTGATTACTTTTTTCAGTTGATCTTCGAACGGTATGGTGAACTTTTCAGTATAAGGATCTGTATTTGGCTGGATGATTACTATTTCTGACCCATTCAGATAACTTTGCTTTATCGTATAGTACCTGAAAATGGAAATAGCTGACGGTATAATAACTATCGATAGCCAGATGAAAAGGTAAAATCCATTCCTTCTTTTTTTTGTCAGGGAATTTACAAGGAATATAGCAAGGAAAAGATTGCAGCATAAAATCCATAGGGAGCCACCGGCAGTTCCTGTTGCCTCATACCATTGAATGAAAAGGATATCTTTTGATAACCCGTTACCCAGATTTATCCATGGTGAAATAATATTTACATTCAGGCTTATAAATTCGTAGGTCAGCCAGAGTGTTATTATCGATATGAAACCGGCAAGATTACCTGCCCTGAGTCGAACTATATGAGCCATCCATGTTGTGAATGACATTAAAAATGACAATCCCATTATTACACAAATTGCACCTGTAATACTTGCAACTCTCATCCATCCGAGGGAAATTATACTAAAGATCACAAAACCCGGAAGTATGAAGATAAAAAAGGCATTTGGAATAAACCTTTTAGGATTCTCAAATAAATAATTTTCAATCAGGAAAAAAGGCACAAATGCTATAAGCAGGATTAGCCCCGAACACCATCTGGTCCATGCAAGTCCTGAAAGAATTCCTCCAATAACTGACAGTCCGACAAGGTTATATTTGTTCATTTAGTTTTATATAAATGATATGATCACAAGAGCAATCCAATGCCAGATTTTTCTTTTTTCAGCCATATTAAAATAACTTTCAAAAATAACAGAAGAATTACAGTCTGCATGTGATTACTCAGAATAAACAGTGACTTTCGGTTTTTTTCCCGGACTTGGTCTTGCTACTTCTGATACATTGCTTGCTCTTCTGGCAGGAATAGGTTTTACGGCTATTATAAGTTTTATTAATAAAGAAAGGTATATTATCTCAATAATGGCCGGATTAATTATAATCGTAGTGGGGTTGAAAGTATTTTTATATTCATAGCTTTCTTCTCCGGTGTACATGTAAATGGAAATGTCAGCCCTGAACTGGTTCCTTTTTTTGTGATTCCTGGAGTATTAGTCGGAACGATAAGCTGGTGGTTATTCCTCAGCTATTTTGTAAGCCGGTCTAAAAAAGAAGATCAGGTTACGTGTCATTGTCAGGGTAAACAAGGTGGCAGGTATTGTAATAATTGTAATAGGAGTGATTGTACTGTTAAGTGTGTTTACCCCCATTAAACTATAGTTTGAACAATAATCAGATAAAATTATTAAAATGGATATTTTAAACTTGTATTTTGAGAGGGATTAGTATATTTTTACATTTGATAATTAAGCTTTTTACTGTCCAAAAAGCAATTTTCCATTCTTTTCATGGCTGCCCCGACTTTCAGGTCGGGGCTTTTTGCATTGTTAAAATAGGTTAAACAGACGTAAAACAGAAAACACCGTATTCATTTTAATTATCTTGCGACAGAAATAAACAAAGATATTATGAAATTATTCATTAATTTTTTACTTGTAACCCTCTTTTTGTCTGGTTGCAGAAACAATGAAGAACAACTGGCCAGACGGGCGGATAAAATTCATGCTTCTATCCTTACAGTAGATACTCATTGTGATACTCCGATGGAATTTTCAGATCCGGCATTTGATCTGGGAGTAAGGCATGATGAAGGATGCGTAGATTTTCCAAGAATGGCTGAAGGCGGACTTCATGCAGAATTCTTTGCAGTATTCACCGGACAAGGTCCAAGAAACGACTCGACCTATAACAAAGTACACCAGAAGGCGCTTGAAATTTTCAATGCAATACGAAAAAATGTTGAGAAAAATTCATCGATGGCAGAAATTGCAACAACTCCTGATGATGCATACCGGTTAAAGAAAGCAGGGAAAATCGCTGCATTCATAGGTATGGAAAATGGTTATCCTATAGGCAAGGATATAACAAGGATCAAACTATATTATGATCTGGGCGCCAGGTATATAACACTGGCTCATACTAAGAATAATGATATCTGTGATTCATCAACTGATCCTGCCGGTGCGGAAAACAATGGTCTCTCTGCATTTGGAATTGAGGTAGTGAAAGAAATGAACAGGCTCGGTATGATGGTTGATATTTCACATATTTCCGATAAATCTTTCTATGATGTTCTTAAAGTTACAAACGCACCTGTTATAGCGTCTCATTCTTCGTGCAGGGCATTGTGCGGAAGCCCCAGAAATCTCACTGATGATATGTTACTGGCACTTAAAGAAAACGGAGGTGTTATTCAGATCTGTATCCTGGGAAATTACCTCAAAACACCCGAACCCAATCCTGAACTGGATTCAAAACTTAAAGAACTTAAGGATAAATATGGTGATTATAATGCTCTTCCTGATTCAACCAAAAAAATAGTGCGTAAGGAATATAATGATATTCAAAGGACATATGAAAAGCCTGCTACTGTTAAAGATGTGGTAGATCATATTGATCACGTTGTTCAGGTAATAGGGATTGATTATGTAGGCATTGGAACTGATTTTGATGGAGGGGGAGGCGTAGATGGCTGCAGAACAGCTTCTGAGATGAAAAACATAACAATAGAACTGCTCCGTCGTGGATATTCAAAGTCAGATATAACAAAAATATGGGGTGGCAATGTAATGAGAGTATTATGGAAAGTTGAGGATATTGCTAAAAAGTTCTGACTCTCGAAAACCTCAATGTCTTCACTATCCAGTCGGGAAGAGATTTATCAGGATCTCTTTTACGGAGATCAAGGTACCAGCCAAGTTTCTTCAGAATTGGTACTTTATGTGTTTCAACAAATTCGATAAGTGTACCGTCAGGATCTTCTATATATGAGAAGTGACCGGCTGCTTCACCCATATCGAAGCTGTTTCCAATATGACTCTTTTTACTGTCCACGGTAAACGGAAATCCTTTGCTTTCACAGAAGTTTTTAAGTTCGTCCATCCCATGCATATCATAACAGAGATGAATAAAACCCGGATCGCCCCAGAAACGGTTCTCATATATCTTTTTACCTTTGTTATTGGGAGTATTGATAAGTTCGATTACACTCTCGCCGAATAATTTACTGAATGCGCCGGCGAATGATCTTGATCTCTTAAGAAGTACTCTCCGGCATTCTTTATTTCCTCCGGGAAGATCAGCAAGGTCGGTGAAAATACCTGTAGTATCATAAATAACTTCATCGTAGCCAAGGATTTCAGAGTAAACAATCCTCGCTTTATCAATATCAGATACCCCTATAATTGCTCCATAGCAACCACCGGTGCCTTTTTTCTCATTCCGGAACCAGTCGGTTGCTTCCACGAGCTGGAAGATATTACAGTACGGATCTTTCATGAAAAAAGTCTTTTTACCTGATGGATCTTCACCTGGCACAGAAAGAACCGGAATCCCGTTCTTTTGATATAAGGTCAAAGATTCCTGAATGTTCTTTGCTTTTATCTTGCATGCAATGATACCAAGGTCCCCGATCATGATTTCCTCTTTAATTTTTAAAGGTTCTCTTCCTTTGTACTGCCATATTTCAAATCCACCTCCGCTTTGAAGATTCATAGCCAATATGGCGTGTCTGCTCCTTGGTTGTCCACCTGTATATGGGAGCATCAGTTTAGCTACTGCCTCATCCTCAAAAATACGGCAATCCATACCAAACTGGTCGATATACCATTTCCAGGCTTCTTCAACATTCATTACGCCAATCCCCATTTGCTGGATTCCACTGATTATATAACCCTTCATTTTATTATTATTTTAACATGTTAAGTTAAAAGTGACTAAAGTACTTAATTTCAACTTTTCTACATAGATTTAATCTTATCCGCAATTCTGAAGAAGAGCCATGGACAATATCTTCTGATATGCAACATCATCAATTCATTCTTGCCAACCAGGATTTCCCGCTTGTTTTTTAACATTCCTCTGATTATTATTTCGGCTGCCCGTTGAGGTAAAACTCCCTTAGCCAGACCATCGTCGAGCTTACCATGTTCCTTACCTTCAGAATCGAGTGCGTGAAATGAGATTGACGTCCTGACTCTGCCAGGAATAATGACAGATGCTCTTATGTTGAATTTTTTATTTTCCAGGTAAAGCGTTTCGAAGAAACCATGCAGGGCCTGTTTGGAAGCTGAGTAGGCAGAGCGCAGTGGAAATCCGAATCTTCCTGATATGCTGCTTGTTGCAAGAATATGTCCGGATTTTTGTTTCACCATGAAAGGCAGAACTGCCTTGGTCAGAGCAATTGTTCCAAAATAGTTGATCTCAAATATTTTTCTGTCGAGCCATATAGGTGTTTCATCAATTCTTGCCCTCTGGCTGATACCGCCGATATTAAGTAAAAAATCAATTCTTTTAAGTTTATTGATTTGTTGTTCAACTATTTTATCTATTCCGGATGTGTCAGCAAGATCAAAAGGGACGCAATGAACCATCATGGATTTATCTCCACATTCAGTTTTTACCCGTTCCAGCCCGGTCAGGTCATTTGATGAAGCTATAACTGTGGCACCGCTTCTGACAAATTCGTGAACAAGCGCCTCTCCAATACCTGAAGATGCCCCGGTGATCCAGGCTACTTTCCCAGTAAACAGTTTCTCTTTCTTCATTCTATAATCCGGCAATCAGGTTAACTAGTTCAGTATGGTTCCTTCTCAGAAGATTGAATTCTTCATTTTTTTGTTTAATAAGACTTCTTATTCTGAATCCTCCTGTTATTCTGCGGAACTGAAGGTAATAATTCCAGGCAAAGAGACCCGAAAGAGGTAGGGTAAAAAAAATAAGTAATCCCAGCCACCAGGAGGAAAAAATAAAAAGGGAAAGAATCAGATAAGCAGGTAAGAAAACAAAAGCAAGTGCAAGGGAAATCGCATAGCGGATTGACGAATGAAATTGCGGATCTTTTATCTTATGTATCTGCAGATTAGGAATTTCGAGGAAAGTCAGATTGAAAATATTTCCATAAATAAACAGTGGAAACGTAAGTACTATACTAACCATTCCGGCAATCAGCCATCCGAGAGGGTGTTTCTTTTTTTCGAGTAATCTATAGTCGGTATTCAGTTCTTTAGCTTTCTCTTTTACCTTAATACTCAAGGAGCAAATTCTTTCAAAGAGTGACGGATTCGATGACTTAAGCAGATTCATTTTATTAACGAGGATTCTGTCCCTGAATAGTTTTGGAAACCTGATATCATCACTGAATCTGCCATTGATCATGTTTCTTAGTTCATCAATAGCTTCATAGTCTTCTTCAGATTCAATGTGCACCATTATGCCTTTCATTTCATTGGAAAGTCTTGATCTCAGCTCGTTCAGTGCTCTCTCGGGACTAACTTTGTATAAATCAAAGAATTCCGATACTTCAATAGGTTTCCCGTACACTACAGTAAGTACCTGTCTGAACCTGCTGTAGTTTGAGAATTCAAGACCTACAGGAATAATCTTTATCTTAAGGCTAAAACCTGTTGCTTCATCTGACTGAAAAGCAACTCTGCAGATCCCTTTTTTTAGTTGTCTGAGCCTTCTGAATCCGGCATGATCTCCTTCGGGAAGAATTACGAGTCCGTTTTTGTTTTTCAGCACATCAATTGTTTTAACGAATATCTCATCGTTGCCTTTAACGCTGCTGAATCCGTCCCTTATTCTGTAAACAGGCAGGATCTTAAGAAAATAAAGGATTGCTGCAATTGTCTTTTTTTTAAAGATATCGGCTCTTGCAAGAAATATTGGTTGTCCTTTGTGGGTGAAGAGAACTGCAAGTGCATCCATTAATGCATTTTGATGGTTTGGGGCAAAAATCACATGATAGTCGGGTTTAATATTTTCGCGACCAAGCACTATGACTTTCCTGTAGAAAACATTATTATGCCAAAAACCTGCGACAGATTTTAAGAGCGCATATCTGGCCGAATACTTCTCAATATTTTCTTTCCCCATTTAATAAAAAAATATGCACCTGCACTACATTATTTTAGTGATGTCCTGAAGTTGTTGAGTGCAAGATAAAAAAAAGTGAAATGTTGTTATTAAAGCTGAATTACTTTTACAACAAATTTTGAAATATTACGTCTTTATACCACCATATCAGGAGTCGTGGAAGTCATCTTTAATCTTATCTATGAGTCTTCTTTCTTTTTTTGTGGGACGACCGGTACCTTTATCTCTGTAGACAACTCCAATCGCCTGTCGGATATCCAATTTCACCTTTTCCTCTTCTGTTGTCAAATCTTCGATAAATTGTTCGACGAGTTTTGCTGATACACGGTTTCCTATTGGCTCAATAACTCTGTAAGAATAACTGACAGGTGGTTTTTTTACTTTTATTATCTCGTTCTTTAAAACTTCCCTTGAAGGTTTTACCTGAATATCATTGATGATTATTCTTCCCTTCCGGCATTCATCAGAAGCTATGCTCCTGGTTTTATAAATCCTTACAGACCAGAGGAACTTATCTATCCGTATAGTTTTATTATCAGCCATTTATTCAATATTACTTTGGGGAACCGTTTCCCTGGTCCGGCTCTTTTGCGGGAGGAGGTACTTTACCCGCTTTGTTAAATGCTGTCATTGTCAGTTCAACCCCTGCAAATGCGAATGATTTGATCATGTTGATCACAATTGAAGTTCTCTCTGCCATAAATCTTATCTCTCCAGTGTCCCATTTACCAAGAACAAAATCGACTTGGCTGCCTTTCCGGAAACTGTTGCCGATACCTACTCTTATCCTTGGGTACTCATTGGTAGCCAGGACTGTGCTGATATGAGCCAGACCGTTATGGCCACCATCGCTTCCCTTTGTCCTCATTCTTATGCTTCCGAGAGGGAGGGCAATGTCGTCGACAATGACAAGCATGTTTTCCAGGGGAATGTTTTCCTTTTTAAGCCAGTAACTCACTGCATTTCCGCTGAGATTCATATATGTGGACGGTTTGAGAAGGAAAAGATCTCGTCCTTTGTATCTGATCTCACAAACCGCACCGTAACGTCTCTCCATAAAAGAAATATTGGATGCCATGGCCATGGCATCCAATATTGTAAATCCTATATTATGTCGGGTGTCTTTGTACCCTTCACCTATATTTCCCAGGCCAACTATCAGATATTTCATCAAGCCTGAATGTTTTAATAAAAAAAGTCAGGTTCTACTTAGATGCAGGTGTTTCGGGAGCTGCTGCTGCTGCTCCTGCTGCTGCTGTAGCTGCTGCTTCAGCTGCTGCTGTTTCAGCCAGAACCTCTTCATCAGTTTTCTGTGCAACACGCGATGTGGCAATTGAGAGAACCATTGATTTTTTTGGGTCAAGTAACTCTATTTTATCGTAGGATAACTCACCGACCTTTATCCCTTCATGAATTTTCAAATTAGTAATGTCTATAGGAAGAGCTTCCGGAAGATCACTAGCTAACCCTTTTACTTTCAGGTATCTTTTTTTAATACTTAATTTTCCACCTGCAATAACTCCTACTGAGTCTCCTGATACTTTGATAGGAATATTGATCACTACCGGCTTGTTGTCAAAAATTTCAATAAAATCTGCATGCAGAATATTATCTTTTACCGGATGAAACTGCATATCTTTAAGTACAACTTTGTACTCTTTGTCTTCAATGCTGAGTTTTACAAGATGAGCTTCAGGTGTATATACAAGGTTTTTAAAACTGTTCTCATGTGCATAAAAGTGAATGTTCTTTTCTTTCCCATAGATAACACATGGTACGTTACCTGTTTTTCTGATTTCTTTGGAACTCTTCTTCCCTAATTCTGTTCTGAAAGATCCTTTAATTTCTATTGTCTTCATTTGTCTAAAAGTTATTGTGCTACTAAGAGTTATCATCAGAATGACTCCCCATTACACGTGTGACATTAATTAAAAAATTGGCTTGCAAATATAGAACAAAGGAATCAGAATACAAAATTTGTGCTAATCGACTGATTTTCTGTTACAGCCTGGATAGTTTTAGCAAAAATATCAGCAATTGAAAGCACTTTTATCTTTTTTGAACAGTTGATAAAAGGAACTGAATCAGTTACAACAAGTTCCTCTATAGCTGAATAGTTAATTCTTTCTATAGCATTCCCTGAAAGTATCGGATGTGTAGCGAAAGCCCTTATGCTTGTGGCCCCTCTTTCTTTCATCATGTCAGCTGCCAGGGAAAGAGTACCGGCAGTGTCAACCATATCATCAATTATTACAACATTTCGTCCTTCCACCTCACCGATAATCGACATTTCTTCTATAACATTTGGCTTTTTACGAAGCTTATAACATAATACCATTTCTGACTGAAGGTGTCTCGAGTAAGCATTGGCTCTTTTTGATCCTCCCATATCCGGAGCTGAAACAGTAAGGTTTTTTAATTTAAGATTTGCAATGTAGGGTGCAAATATCGCTGAGCCGAATAGGTGATCAACCGGCACATTGAAAAAACCCTGTATCTGATCCGCATGTAGATCCATTGTGATGACTCTGTCAACCCCGGCTGTACTTAGAAGGTCAGCTGACAACTTTGAACCGATTGAAACCCTTGGTCTGTCTTTCCTGTCCTGTCTGGCAAAACCATAGTAGGGTATAACAGCAATCACTTTGTAAGCAGAAGCTCTTTTTGCCGCATCAATCATTAGCAGAAGTTCAAAAAGATTATCGGCAGGAGGATTTGTTGACTG
>PLNF01000124.1 GCA_003141715.1 Bacteroidales bacterium
CTTTTCAGAGGGGACTCAATATTAGAAACTTCATTGTTTAAATTCTCATTTTTGGTTGCCAGAACTTTTATTATTAAAATGGCAACGGATTGAAACACATTGTAAACTTCCTCCGCTGCAATTAAAGAATCATAATCTTTTTAAGACAACCAAATGCAAAGGTTTATTTTTTGTTTAATGTATCAAATAGAGTCTTGAAATTGAATTTAAGTTATATTAAAAAATAATTTTAATCAAAAATAGGTTATTCTTTTACTCCGCCGAATATTTAATAGTTCACTTTGAGTTCTGATGGTTTTATGAACTTTTTATGAATCGGCAAAACAAGAATGAGTAATATTTTATTGATTTTACTCACTCATTTAACAATCATTTTGCATCTTCATCAATCAATTTGATGGAGATGTTTTTTCTTTAGGGAAAATTACACGAACTCAGCTGTTTAAAGATACCAAATTAGACAATACATATTCTATATAATGCTGTTTTATAGTTTTTAAAAATTTTGTAAAATATTTCAGAAAGGCATTTTGCCAAGATCATTTTCATTTTGGGAATAAATTTTCTTCTGAGTTTTTATCCTGATTTCTATCCTTCCTAATATTTATGATAAATAAAAGTGCTAAAAGTGTTTTGTTTGAAATAAATCCACAGCAGGATATTAAAAAATATTATAACCTGTCTGGAATTTTAGTGATTGTTGACAATATAGAGCTTCGGGAATATTTAGCCGGGCACAATTATATCGTAAAATTGATGCAGTTTCAGATCAGTCAGTTAACGAGTTCATAAGAATTGTAAGACTTAAAAAAGCTGCTGAGTTATTGGTAAACTCTAATTCCATGATATCAGAAATAGTGGAAAAAGTTGGGTTTAATTCATTTGCCTACTTTACAAAAAGTTTCAAAGAATATTTTGGAGTTACTCCGTCTAAATATAAACGATAAATTTGGACATATAGTTTGCTCAATAGGAAAATATAACTTAATGATAGCAACGCTGGTAGTCTTGAGCGAAGGCAGAGCGAAAGGAGAGTTTTATTATAGATTAAGCTGTTTTTAGTCCCGTCCGCACCGCAAATGAAAACAGAGACCAAAATAAATGGGCAAAACCAAATTCTGTTTTTCAGAGACTTTAATATTTTATAACATCTTTAACACTGGTTTAATCAGTTAAACTTGTCTGGTGTATAAGTAATCTTAAATATAAAATCACCATTTTTGTCATTATAGGAATAAATCCAGGTCAGATTTTTATCAAGGTACTTACTTAAGGCAGGTGATGTTTTAATCTTATTCAGAATAACCGGTTCCATAAATGTTTTCAGGTTATCGATTGCAAGTGAATCCTTATCGCGATAAATAAGTGTATAATTAAAATGGAGGGTGTTATCAGCCAGAGCATTTACCTGATCCAATCTTGTCTCCAAATCAATCATTGTCGGGCAATGCTTGTTCATTTCTTTTGTAAACTTCAAAACGTCTTTATCTGGTGAAGAATATTTAAAAAATAATACATGTACAGCAACGAAAAGTAAAGCACAGAGCAATATTGCTCCGAATATCATTAATTTCTTGTTCATTATTCCAAGTATTGAGTTATCAAATTCAGTATAACCAAGACATGAACTTATCCTGGATATTCTTCGATCCTGATAAATCCTTCTTCACTGAAATGGTGAACCTGAGATTTAATTCCGAAGTCGACTAATGCAATATTCGTTCACTAGAGTCATCAAAGCAAGAATGAGAATAGGCCTGATCAAGCTAAAATATCATCAGGTTTTAATCTGCTACGTGCAATCGGGACACTTCACTAAATCTATTGCGCCCGTTTCAACAGTAAATTCTTTACCGCATTTTTCACATTTAACATGAGTTTTGTCTTGTGCCAGAAGTCTGCTTGCAATTGCAGTGTTAAACTCCTGAGCCTGCAAATCCCTGACCTGTGAATACTTGTCTCTGCGAATATTAGCAGCTACAAAATCTTCCTCTTTCTGAATTGGTATATCTATTTCATTTTTCATTTAGCAAAGATACGAAAAAACTCACCCACGACCTAAAGTTTAATTAGTTCCACCCTGCGGTTCTTTGCTTTTCCTTCTGATGTTGTGTTTGGTGCAATGGGTTGCGTTTCACCTTTACCGTCAGTTTCAATCCGTGCTGCTTCTATACCGTATTCGGAGCTTAAAGCGTTTTTAACTGAAATGGATCTCCGTTTTGAGAGGTCAAGGTTTTTAGCCTCATCACCGTCACTGTCTGTATGTCCTATAATCTTTATTTTAACAGTCGGATTCTCTTTCAGGACAGTTGCAATCTCCTTCATCGTACCGGCCGATTCAGGTTTAATTTTATCACTTCCTGAATCGAAATAGATTCCGTAAGTGACTAATTTTCCTTCTGTTATAAGCTTATTACGCATATCGGGAGCGCCGATAGCCACCCTGAAATTAGCGATTAAATTCTGGGCCTCGGAACCTGTTTCAAACCGGAGAGCATTGTACCCCAGACCAGGTGCAAGGGCTTTTGCAAGATCGAATATTTTAACATCATTTAAATAGGCTCTTACCCGAGTCTTTTGAACCCAGAATGACAATCTTGTTTTTTGATTAATTATCAATGGATTATTCTCAGTGTTGCCATTCAGATTGTAAAGTCCCTCCGAATAGGTCGAATATTCGTGCTGATAATTACCAAAATTCATTCTGATCCCTGCCACGCCGGGGATAGCGCCACCTTCATTAAGGTCATTGGGATTAACTGCAGAATAGATATAGAAACCTATTATAACAGTCTTTTCATCATTGGGTCCGGGTATTGGCAATAAATCAAACTCGACTGTAAAGTTATCGGGAAACACCTTTTTTGTTTCCGGGACAAATGTCGCACTGACACCCATTTTCAGCCATCTTCCCGGGAAAAGGTTCGTTGTAACAATCTCACCCGAACCATTGGTGTTCCATAAGGCTGGAAAATCGCCGATGTTATCCTGGGTGAAATCATCATAAAACATTAATGATTCTCCCGGTATAAAATCATATTTAGAGGTGGCACTCAGTTTTTGCCCGGTCTGAGATGTTTGTTGTGCATCCTGACCTGAGATAGTTGTATAACTCAGAACAAATATCAAAACGAGAAAAAGGCAATTTGTTTTCATAAGCTCGGTTTAAGTAAATAATTCTCAATTAATGGCATAATAAATTTACAAAAAAAAATGAAGGTAAGAGAGGTAACTCAAAAATATAAATTGAAGTTAATGAAGATTGTTTCAGGAAACCGAAATAATAACATAAATTTATGATTACAAAACCTTACACGATATGAGCAAAAATAAAATTAACCGCCGACTCTTTATCAAAAATACAACATTAGTCGCCACTGCACTGACAATAGGAGGAAAAACAGCACTTGCTATAAAGCCATCAATACCTAAAAATTTATTACCAAGGTGGAAAGGCTTTAACCTGCTTGATTATTTTTCGCCGTCACAGCCCGGCAACGTTGATGCTAACAGAACGACAGAGAATGATTTTAAATGGATGGCTGACTGGGGCTTTGATTTTGTCAGGCTGCCTATGGCTTACCCAAGATATCTGTCCTTTGACCGTTCAAAAGATATAACAATTGATGAAGTATATAACACCAATCCAAAAGTACTGGATGAGATTGATCAACTGATTTTTATGGCTCATAAACACGGGCTGCATGTTAGTCTGAACCTGCACAGGGGTCCGGGATATTGCATAAATGCCGGGTTCCACGAGCCATTTAATCTATGGAAAGATAAATCCGCTCAGGATGCCTTTAATTTTCATTGGGGTATGTGGGCCGAACGTTATAAAAATATTTCATCTGAAAAACTAAGTTTTGATCTGCTTAATGAACCTGCATTTATAGAAGATATGAATGATCAGTTCGCAAAAAAAGGCCTAGTGCCGGGTGAAATATATCACAAGGTTGCGGAAGGTGCTTCCAAAGCAATAAGGGCTGCCAGTCCCAATCGTCTTATAATAGCTGATGGAAATGGTGGCGGTAATAATGTAATTCCCGAGTTGATCGACCTGAATATAGGCCAAAGTTGTCGTGGATACTGGCCAGGACTAGTCTCGCACTATCAGGCTCCATGGGTTTGGAAAGACCCTTCGCAGGCACCGGTTCCGGTATGGCCCGGAACTATTGATGGTAAAATTTACGGCAGACAACAACTGGAAGACTTCTATAAACCATGGATCGACCTGCTGGATAAAGGAGTAGGTGTCCATTGCGGGGAATGCGGTTGCTGGAAAAAAACACCTCATAATATATTTCTCGCATGGTTTGGTGATGTAGTGGATATTCTTACAAAAAATGGTATCGGTTATGCTCTCTGGAATTTCAGAGGTGATTTTGGAATTCTTGATTCAGGGCGTGCCGACGTTAATTATACCGACTGGTATGGCCATAAACTGGATAGTAAGTTACTTGATCTTCTAAAGAAATATTAAAAGGCTCAGAGCTCAGGGCTTAGAGCTAATAGTACTTAGTCTGTTAAACGGTTGGTTCCCAGCCATTTTCATATTCCCGGCTCCAGAGTTTCATTGCTTCATTGTCACCGATAATATGTCCGTTTGAAGGATCGATATTCAAAGTATGCCCTACCCGCTGAGAGATATTCCCCAGCTGCATCCACAGAGTACTTTTGTGACCGTTCAAAGCATCAGCAAATGGCTTCCTGTTATTACGGATATTTTCCAGAAAATTTAACACATGAACAGCATCAAGCTCTTCACCCGGACTAGTAGTATTAAGCCCTTCGCTGATGACAATATCAGATTTTACCTCCTTCACCAGTTTATTTTTATTGTCATAGATCATATAACTATTATCACCGGTATGAAGCGATCCGTTTTCGCCATGAAAAATGACACCACGTGACCTGTTATCATCATAGCTTCCATTGCAACTTCTCCCTTCCCATACAATTACCGCACCCGGAGCTTCAAATGTAATAACCTGTGTATCAGGCGTCTCCCAGTCATCTTTAAACTGATAACGTCCACCGACAGAATTCACCTTAAGAGGATAATCCAAACCCAGCCCCCACCTGGCAACGTCAATTTCGTGTGTGCCGTTATTTAATGCTTCTCCTGTACCCCAGTTCCAGAACCAGTGCCAGTTATAATGAATAAGGTTATCTTTATAAGGGCGACGTGGCGCAGGTCCCTGCCATAAATCATAATCAAGGTTAGAAGGAACCGGTATTACTTTCCCGATCCCGATCGGTCCCCTCGTATTGGCATACCAGGTTTTGGCCATATAAACCTTACCGATAACCCCATTTTTAAGTTCTGCAATCCCCCGGGTAAGTGTGGGCCAGGAACGGCGCTGGGTTCCTATCTGAACAATCCGTTTGTACTTCTCAGCAGCTAAAACCAGCATCTCGCCCTCGTAAGGATTATGACTTAACGGTTTTTCGACATAAACATGTTTGCCGGCTTTAAGGCTTAAGATGGAAGCCGGTGCATGCCAATGATCGGGGGTAGCAATATAAACAGCATCCAGATCTTTATCTTTCAGGATCTTGCGAAAATCCCTGACACTTTCAGGTTCCTTTCCGGTGACCTCCTCAACAGATTTAATCCCTTTCTGCATGGCCACATCGTCAACGTCGCAGATATAAATAATCTCAGTATTTGGTTGCCTGGCGAATGTTCCGGCCATTGAGGCACCGCGACTGTTGCACCCGATTATTGCAACACGGATGACTTCATTTGCACCTGAAATACTACGATAACTACGAGCAGTTGAAGCTAAAATTTTGCCTCCAATCGTTAATCCCATGGTTCCTGCTACAGCCTTTTTTAGAAAATCTCTTCTTGAATCTGACATAATATCACTATTTACAGGCCATAACACCTTTAAAATATCCTATAGATTCGGCGATCCCCGGCAGAGGGTCAGTCATATCTTTTTCAAACTCAAGGCTGCACATTCCGGAATATTTTATTTTGCGAAGAGCGTCAACAACTTTTGGAATGTTGATGATACCACGCCCCATCTCAACAGTTATTCCCTCTTTTGTTGCTTTATCAACATCCTTTACATGCATGTCATAAATCCTTGATTTGTATTTTAAAATATCGACTGAAGGATCCTGTCCGTCGCGGGTGGTATGCCCGATATCGATGCAAATTCCGATCCGGGTATCAAGATCCTTAATATGATTCCAAATATCTGCAGCGTTGGGGTATAATGGATTGTCAGGACCATGATTATGAATAGCCATTTTAAAGTCGTAAGTTTTTATCTTTTTCTCGACATAAGGAAGAAGTTCATAATCAGGTGCTCCCACAATCATTTTAACTCCTGCCATTTTTGCATATTCAAAAGCCTGATCAACAGACTCCTTTGTCTTCATATAAACAACGCCAACTGTATAAACATTAATTCCGGCAGATTTAAACTTTACAATAACTGCATTAATCTGTTCCTGATTGCTGTTCATAGGCATATGAAAATCTTTCAGAGAGAGATAGGTAACTCCGACCCTTTTCATCATCTCTATTGTTTTCTCAACAGTAAACTCCTTGAATGTATATCCCGCCATTCCAATGCTGAAAGTGTTGACGATTTTATCTACGGAGACCGGCATACCTTTAGAAGCATATAAAGAAGAGGCACCTGCTGCAAGAACTCCTGTCCCTGCTAACTTTAAAAACTGACGACGTGAATTCATAATTTAATATTAATGTTATTTGTAATCTGTGCAAAAATAAATTCAATTCTACAATTCATCGGGGTTTTCTTACGATCATATTATTATCAATTAACCGGCTGTTATAAGTTTGTATAATGGCTTTCAGTTTCTCTTCCATCTGTTTCTCAAGTTCCGGTTCTTTCCCGATAAGGCTATTTTCGAGAAACAAATCATTTTTAAAATTATACAGTCCAACCGGCTTATTATCAATCATTTCAAGTATATGATCTTTCATATAAAGGTTATATGTACTTCCGTTAGTATTGAATGCAAAAGATTCATAGGAGTCATCTAACAGGTTATTACCGAAGGCAATATACTCCTCATCATAATTCAGATAATTCAGGACAGTCGGCATTATATCTATTTGTTGTGCAATCCTAGGTTTAATACCCTTCAGGTCACTACCCGGTTTGAAAAATATTATCGGTACGCAGTAGGCACCAAAATTATTCTGAAATTCTTTATGTACCGATTCATTCGTATGATCGGCTGTAAGAACAAAAAGTGTATTTTTATACCACGGGCTTTTAGAAATCTGATTAAATAATTCGCGCAAAGCAAAATCACTGTAACCTATAACTTCAAGGATTGGAGCAGGACCCTTTTTAAACTTACCAGCATATTTTTCAGGAACTTTAAAAGGATGATGAGATGATACTGAGAATATTGAAGCTAAAAATGGCTGTTTAAAAGTACTTAACTTTTCCCCAAAAAATTTAAAGAAAGGCTCATCCCACACTCCCCATATACCATCAAAATCTGCTTTATCCGGATACTGATTAAGTCCGAAGTAATCGTCAAATCCCGCCATTTTTGTAAATGAGTCAAATCCCATGGATCCGTTTGGAGCACCATGGAAATAAGCAGAATAATATCCTTTCCTCTTAAGTAATTCAGCAAGCCCGTTGATCTGATTATTGGCATAATGAGAAATAGTATATGGCGTTTCCAGGGAAGGCACTGACGCCAGAACTGAAGGCATTGCATCAATTGATTTCTTCCCATTAGCTATTGAAACATCAAATGTAAGACTGACATTGATAAGGGAATCTATAAAAGGAGTATAACCCGTATAGGTTCCTCCCTCAAGGCCACGATTAAGGGATCCTATATACTCTCTTGCAAAGCTCTCAAGTATAATTATAACCACGTTCTCGTTGGTAAAAGGTTTTGCTTTTAAAGGAATATGAAGAGGGTTGTAAAGTTCATTTAGCTTTATATCGTCATAAAATTTATATTTCACCAGGGCTTTTTTACCAAAAGTTCTGAAAATACTGAAAGGTGTGTTCAGTACAATTGCCACATCGCGTGGTGTTTCAACATAGCGTGCAGCGTTGCTTATTGTAATCGGACGCGTTGAGTGCTTATAACCACCGCGAGCTGCACCTATAACCAATGCAATAACCAGAGGAATCATCAGAATATTTACAGAATAATATCCTGGTTTATTGATACTCCCGGGCTTTTCAACTTTTACCTTTTTATAGAAGTAAACCATAAGGAACCAGACAAAAATTGTAAACAGCGTTGCCGGCCAGTAATCGAACATAAATCTGAAAAACAGCCTCCCATTATTTGATTCATGCTCAAATGTTTTAAAGACATCTGCCGTTGCTCTCTTATCGACAAACCTGTAATAAATAAAATCCATCCCATTCATTGCAATGGCAATACCATTTGTAATAAAGAAGATATACTTCAGAATTGACTGATAAACATCTTTATAGCGGACTTCCAGCGGAACAATATGTAAAAGGATGAAAATCATATTGATATATACCACAGCAGAAATATCAAATGACAAACCACCTTTTAATATTGTAAAAAATTGACTTAAAGTTATGCCCGGAAACATTTTGAAATTAAAAAGGAAAAATCCTATTCTGCATAATGAGAACAGGACCATTATCAGTAGAATCCTATATATTAGAACTACAAAAATATTTCTGGAGAATACCCAGTTTTTCATATTATTATTTGTCATGCGTTAATTGGTCTGACCAGAACAGATCATATTATAAATTGAAGTGATAAAACTATAAAAACTACTTTGAAGATGCAAGTTTGACATTATTAATCCAGTTCACTTCAGATGCTCCGCCACCTGATCTGCCTGACCGGAATATTGAAGATGGCTTCGGACCTCTGTTTTCCTGTTTATTCATTACAGGTAAAGAACCATACTCAATACCAAGCGTAAAAGGCATCGCACCATGACCTTCTCTTGAATTTCTTACAGGAAGTTTGGTAATTGGTATTACCAGTCTATAAAAGAGCGTTCCTGCTTCATCATATATAACCGAACCTCTGAAACTATCATGATTATCTGATGGAAAGTGCCTTTGCTGTTCATTTGTGAATCCAATAAGTTCAATTGTATTTGCCAGTGAGAGAGGATTAACCGTGTTACCATCCGGGGTTGAATTGTTTTCATGACGGTCAGCTTTTCTATGGCCTCCCTGATTTTGGGATCCGATGGGAAATCTGATACCCATATTTTTTACGGCCTTTCCATCCATACTTATCCATATTGTGAGTCCCTCTTTCAAAATCCTGTTCTGAATTCCCTTATCTTCAACCTTCAAGTCGATATACATATTGTCATTGTCGTTTGAAAGAAAATAGTACAGCTTGGTCTTTCTGATCAGCTGATAATCAGATGCTTCAATTTTATCACTGACATGCCATTGAATCAGATTCAGATTTCCTTTCTGGGCATTGAGACCACTGCATACAAAGAATGACAAAATCAATATTGATGATTTCATAACATTAACTTTTGATTCTGCTTTTTAAATCTTCCAATATAACCAATTATTTAAAATGAAAACGCCAGGTCCGATAAAAAAAGTATCTGTCGAAACCTGGCGTTGGAAGAATTATAGGTTACTAGTTTTTGGGTGAATCTTTCATCATCTCTTTAACATCTTTATTGTTAAACTCATTCATAAATTGATGAGCCCTTCTGGTTGCTCCAAATCCAATCAGTGTAAATATTACAATAATTGCAACTAAAACATAAGATACAATTTTTGTTGTTTCAGGATTTGATTTTAGGGCTTCAACAAGACCGTTATAAAGCAGCCACAAGGCAAAAATAGATACTGCAAGACCTATTATTACACCAAGATAAATATTAAAGTGACCGGCAAAACCAAAGAATGACCTTATGGGCATCACTACCATTAAGGCTGCTGTCACTCTCATATTAGCTTCGAAATCTGTACTTCCTTTGCAAATTGAAGAAATAACGAGTAATATCACAGCGCCGATAAACAATCCTATAATAGCGCCAATAATTGACCAGATAAAGACCATTATACCGATTGCGCTTCCAAACAGACCACTTGACATTGCACCGATTCTCAAAAGACTCCAGATGAATGCCAATGCTCCTGATATAGCACCATAAATAACTGCTTTAATCAATGGTTCGCTCATACCTCCCGTAGTTTTCATGGTTGAGAAGTAAGATTTCGGATTTACCAGGACATCTATGGATTCCTTAATAAACAGATTAAAATCAAAAGTACTGTCACTCATAGTTAAAAAGATTAATAGTTTTATAATTAACGATCAGTAAATTGAAAATTAAAAAACCAAATTAAAAAAAAAATCTTAAAATCGCCACAGATTGACAGAAAATTAGTGCGAATCATTCAAGATAAGTGTATCCATACAGACCTGAACGGTAATTTGACAGAAATTCTTTACCCTCCTCTAGAGTTATTATACCGGCTTTTACTGATGTCGTTACCCACGATTCAACAGTTCGCACCATTTTCTTTGAGTTATACTGGACATAATCAAGCACCTCTGCAACAGTCTCTCCGTCAATCACTTGATCGATCTTATAGCCATTGCTGTCCACAGAGACATGAACAGCATTTGTATCACCAAAGAGGTTATGCAGGTCACCCAGTATTTCCTGGTATGCGCCAACCAGAAAAACCCCCAGATAATATGGCTCTTTACCTCTCAATGAGTGAACAGGCAGGTGGTGAGATGAATTGCGTGTTGAAATGAAATTATCTATCTTCCCGTCAGAATCGCAGGTCATATCCTGGATAGTAGCATTGCGTAAAGGTTCCTCATTAAGCCGGTGAATAGGCATAATCGGGAATATCTGATCAATTGCCCATGCATCGGGAAGTGACTGGAATAGTGAAAAATTACAGAAGTATTTGTCGGACAGAATACGTGAAATCTGCCGCAACTCCTCAGGCACATGTTTTGTTACATTGGCCATCAGATAAACTTTTCGTGCAATGGACCAGAAAAGTCTTTCAATCTGGGCCCGGGTTTTCAGGTCGATAAGACCGAAGCTGAATCTGTCAAGAGCCTCTTCCCTTATCTGCTGGGCATCGTGCCATGTTTCAAGCATTCTCGACTGGTTAAAATTATCCCATAGAAGAAAAAGTTCTTTCACCAGTTCATGGTCATGATCATTAAGATGGTCTTCAACATCCCATGATGGAAGTGTTGTAGTCTCAAGAACTTCAAAAATCAGGACAGAATGATGGGCAGTAAGTGATCGGCCTGATTCGGTTATGATATTCGGATGAGGAATATTGTTTTTATTGCTCGCGTCTACAAATGTGCTTATAGAATCATTTACATATTCCTGGATAGTATAATTAACACTGCTTTCGCTGTTTGAGGAGCCTGTACCATCATAGTCAACGCCCAAGCCACCGCCGATATCAACAAATTCAACATTAAAACCGAGCTGCCTGAGCTGAACGTAGAACTGAGATGCTTCGCGTAATGCAATTTTTATCCTGCGAATTTTTGTGACCTGGCTGCCAATGTGAAAATGGATCAGCTTGACACAATCTCTCATCTTGTTTTTCTCAATGTAATCTATTGCTTCAAGCAATTCGCTTGAAGTCAGCCCGAATTTGCTGATATCTCCTCCGGAATCTTCCCATTTTCCGCTACCAACACTTGCAAGTTTAATCCTGATCCCAAGATTTGGTTTCACTTTCAGCCGTTTTGCGATCGATGTGATAAGCTTAAGCTCATTAAGTTTTTCGACTACCAGAAATATTCTTTTGCCCATCTTCTGTGCCAGAAGTGCAAGCTCAATATAATCTTCATCTTTATAACCGTTACAGATTATAAGGGACTCCGGGTCAGTATTAATGGCAATCACGGCATGAAGTTCAGGTTTGGAACCTGCCTCCAGACCTATGTTGAATTTTTTTCCATGGCTCACAATCTCCTCAACTACAGGCCTCATCTGATTCACCTTTATGGGATAGATAATGAAGTTCTGGGCTTTGTATTCATACTCCTCTGAAGCCGATTTAAAACATTTCGATATACTGATGATACGATCATCCAGAATATCAGGGAATCTTACCAGTACCGGAGTTGAAACATCTGATAATATCAGTTCATCTAGAAGATCTTTCAGATCGACTGAAAATCCGTTTCTCTGTGGAGTAACAATCACATGTCCCTTCTCGTTTATTGAAAAATAATCAACTCCCCACCCGTTTATGTTATACAATTCAGCTGAATCTTCTACTCGCCATTTTCTCATAATCAGATATATTGCCTTATTTTTTCAGTGCCAAAGGTGAGAAAAAAAAATTAAAAAACAGGTTTTGTTTTTAAATCTGTGTTATTCAGAACCTTATACACAGGATACGGATTATAACCCATACCCCACTGAGGTACAAGATAGCGGTCAAAGAAGTTCCAAAATACTAATCCGTCATTCGACTGTGGTTCAAGCAAATATGCAGCCAGGTTTCCAAGCGGCTGAGAAGTTCTGACAACTATTGTACCGGCAGGGAACTCGACCGGACCAATTATGAATTTCCCATTTATTGTGTTCGTATAATGACCCTGGTTTAGTTTTGTTGCTCCTTTAAGATCGCTGATTTCAAATTGTTGAACCTCAATTTTAGAATCGGATGACAATTTTTCCAGCTTAATGCCGTGTATCTTCAGGAGATCAGTTATGCCCGGATCGCTTGTAGTTATAAGGTAGGCAAAGGGAAATCTGACATTTTTTGTCGGATAATAATCAATATAATAAGGTACGGTTACATCCTTCTGCCTTTCAGTTCTCCTGTAATTCTTCCTTCCGTTGGCATCGTTAATCAGCTCTGCCTCATATGTTCTGATAGTGACTTTGTCGGGAGAAGGACGGACCTTGTACTCAATTGCAAAAGAGTCTGAAACTGCAGGATTAGCTCCGCGTGCTTTTGTTCTTTTATCAACATCATTTAACATGTTTTCAATTTCGGATTTATGAGCAGAGGTATACTCCAGCAAAGAATGTATCAGATAATAGCATCCCAGAACCCGCGATTTGAAATCAGCATAGACATAATTTTCATTAAGAATACCCAGCCTGTTCCTTACCCCGAAATAGTTGGTCATGTAACGTGGTTCCGAAGCATCAAGTACCCAGCCTTTACCGGGATCCATCATATCGAAGAACTCACCATAGAAACAGTTCTCTATCTTATATTTACCAGAAAGTGTCTTCGACATTTCAGGCATCATTTTTTCACGCATATAGGTAATCAGGGAATTATCACCGTCAGGGTTAACCATCCATGTAAATGTTGTCGGTTCCACATGATAGGATCCGTCAGTTGTATGACAATCCATAAATACAGCCGGATCCCATTTGTTGAAAACGTTGGTTAATACTCCTATTACTTCGGGAGATTCAGCCTTCATAGCATCCCGGTTCAGATCCAGAAACTGACCATTATACCTCACTCCTACACCATTCACCGGACCATTCTGATATGTTCTGTTAAGAGGGCTGATCTTCTCATTACCATCAGCATTAAACAAAGGACAAATAAGTAGTATAACGTTTTTAAGGATCTCAGAGTTTTTCTCCCTGAGTAAATCCCTTACATACATCAGAGTAGCCTCTTTGCCTTCAACTTCACCTGCATGAATATTTGCCTGGATATACACGACAATCCTTTTGTCATTTACAAGGTCTTTTGGAGACTTTGGTAATGGATTTCCAATAATTAAAAGAGGTACTTCCCTCCCCTCAGTCGTTGTGGCCAGAGTCTCTATCCTTATATAATGTGAGGATTTTCGCAGCTGATCGATAAAAATTTTTACATCATTATAATTTGAAGTTGATTTAAAATCAGATTTTTCTGCAACAGTCTGAAGGTTGACCTGTCCGAAAACATTTGCAACCGTTAAGAATGTTGTCAGCCAAAAACTAAATGACCTTTTCATAATGACACGCTATTAATAAATAAGACGATAAAAGTAAATATATTTAGTTTTGTTTGTTCTGATTTAATATTTTCCGGAAAAAAAAGTGTTATGCCTCTCAATTTTTTTATAGTCCTTTTTTGAACGCTCTGTTTCCTTATATATCATAATATTCGAAATAATTTAGATTATTTCAAATTAAATACCTATATTGCGCCATTAATTTAAAAACAGAATAAAATGAACAAAGGAACAGTAAAATTTTTCAACGTATCAAAAGGATTCGGATTCATTAAAGATGCAGATTCGGATAATGAATATTTTGTACACGTATCAGGTCTGAAAGATCAGATTAAAGAGAATGATGAAGTTACATTTGAACTTCAGGAAGGTAAAAAAGGAATTAATGCAGTAGACGTTAGACTAGCTTAGTTTATCCATACAAAGATTTATTATTCAAAGTCCCGCCGAGAGCGGGACTTTTTTTTATATCGTAAAGGTTTAAGCAAAGGTCGCAAAGAAGTTTGAGCCCCGTAATCAGATTAAGGACAAAAAGACATTAAGACAATCAGACACCAAGACAACCTTCTTACTGTCTTTTCTTTTCTTCTTTTTTAGCTTTTTTTGCGAGGCGTTTCTCTTTCAGACTCTTGGTAGGCTCTTTTTTGTTCTTTGTCTGTTCTTTAGCTTTTTCGTGTGACATGGCTATTTATTTTTAGTTAATAAAAAGTTATCCCAAATATAGAAAAAATCATCAATACTCTTATAATATTCAAATCTTGACTATAGAAACCGGTTATAACGACCTCTCGGCTTCCTTATCAAGGAACCAACTCAGCCGGCCATAAACAGGAACGATATAAGTTGCAGGATAGTTTAATGCTGATGGATCTTTTTTAAACATTTTTTCAACAATTTCCTTTTTCTTCTTCCCTGCTACAAGAAATGTTACTGCTTCGGCATTATTAATGACCTTTCCCGTAATAGTTATTCTTTTCTGCTGAGTAACAGGATGAAAAGCCACATCGCATATCTTATCAGAATCCAGTAATTCCGGATGTCCGGGAAATATGGAAGCCGTGTGTCCATCTTCGCCCAAACCGAGTAGAATGAGATCAAATAAAGGTAAACCGTCTCTTTTCCTGGTAAAGAGTGATATTTCTTCCGAATAACGTGATGCCTCCTTTTCAGGATCATCTTCTCCCTTTATTCTGTGGATGTTCAGGAATGGTATTTCTATCTTGCTCAGTAATTTTCTCATTGTCATGCCAAAATTACTTTCAGCATTATCTGGCGGGACGCATCTCTCATCTCCCCAGAAGATGTGGACATATTGCCAGGGAACAGACTTTGCATAATTTTCGCTGAGCAGGGAAAATAGTAATTCAGGAGTGGAACCGCCTGATAAGGCAATGGTAAAAGTTTCCTTTTTATTTGCTGATTCCTTTATCATATGTACCATCTCCTTAGCAAGTTTCTCAGCTAATTCATGTGGTGAAGGAAATATTTTTACAATCTTATCCAAAAGGTTATGTCGTTATGATGTTATGCCGTTATACCGTTATGCCGTTGTGCCGTTGAGCCATTGAGCAATTACAATTCACAGTACAGCTCCTCATCCGCCAGGTTCTTACATGGATATCTCCAAGTAAGTCCCTCACCCTCAATGAGGTCGTTGGCATGCTCAGGTCCCCAGGTACCTGCGGGGTAACCAAACACCTTGATTGCTTTGTTATTTGCCCAGGCTGTCTGAATCGGTTCAAGAAATTTCCAGGCTGTTTCAACTTCATCATCACGAGAAAACAGAGTTGAATCGCCCAACATAACGTCATGAAGTAACCTTTCATACGCAGATGGAACTCTTATATCTGCAAGGTCTTTGTAATGGAAATCCATATTTACATTTTTCACGTTAAATCCGGCTCCGGGTTCTTTCATATCAAATTTCAGTAAAATTCCCTCATCAGGCTGAATACGTATTATAAGCTGATTAGCAGATACTTTCCCTGATTCTCTCTGAAAAAGGTGATGAGGTGTTTGTTTAAAATGTATGACAATTTCAGTGACGCGTGTCGGAAGCCTTTTGCCTGTACGCATATAAAATGGCACCCCGCCCCATCTCCAGTTGTTAATAAAAAATTTAATCGCGACATAAGTTTCTGTGCGGGAATCAACTGCAACTCCTTTCTCATACCTATACCCAGTAACACACTCTCCGCGGATAAGTGATCCTGTATATTGGCCCCTGATAACCTGAGAAGGCACATCATCTTCCCTGATAGGCTGCAATGATTGGAAGACTTTTAATACTTCATTGCGGATAGCGTCAGCATCAAGCGATGAAGGGGGCTCCATTGCAGTTAATCCGACCATCTGAAGAAGGTGGTTTTGGACCATATCCCTCAAAGCACCTGAAGTGTCGTAATAACCACCTCTCTCCCCCACTCCTATATTTTCGGCAGAGGTGATTTCAATCCGGTGTATATAATTTCTGTTCCAGAGAGGCTCGAACATGCCGTTAGAAAACCTTGTAACCAGCAAATTCTGAACTGTTTCCTTTCCAAGATAATGATCAATCCTGAAGATCTGATCTTCCGAAATCAGTTCATGTAAAGTCTTGTTTAGCTTCCGGCCCGACTCAAGATCATATCCAAAAGGCTTCTCAATAATTAACCTTCGGAACCCGTTTCCTTGATTACTCAATCCTGATTTTGCAAGATTAACCGCTATGACTTCATACATACTGGGTGGTGTTGCCATATGAAAGATATAGTTTCCTCCGATTGAGTATATTTTGTCAATCTCCTGCAATAATGATCTAAGCTCCAAATATCCATCTAAAGAAATACTATCCATCGAATGATAATAAAGATCCATAACAAAACCTGAAACGAGATTTTGATCAGTAATCTTTTCCTCAGAATATGAGACGATTGCCTCACTCATCTTTATTCTGAAATCTTCTGTTGACATTTTTGTTCTGCCAACACCAATAATTGCGTATTTCTCAGGCAGGAGTTTTTGAGTCTTCAGGGAAAATATTGCCGGGATCAGCATCCGTGAAGTAAGGTCGCCAGAAGCTCCAAAAATAACAAATATGAGGTTTTTAGGATTTTCCATATACTTCTGAGAAATTGAAAAAAGAATAAAATATTGTTCCAAGAATTACAAAGTAACAAATAATTGTATCAAATGGGTAATGATAATCGGGAATATTGGAATGACTTTTTTACATTTTGTTAATTATTAGGTTAACAACTTTTTAAATATTTTACAGTTTTTTGTTAATTTTTTTATTGTTTTTTGCGATAATCTGAAAGAATAAGTAGTATATTTGCCGGTAAATATTAATGTAAATGAATAATTTTAGATCCATTATATCACGCCTCATTAAAAGGTTAATTGGAACTGACTGAGAATGGTGTTTGGTATCGGATTAGGGATGACCGTTCTCTCAAACACAGAGAACGGTTTTTTTGTACAAAACAGAAGATTAATGAAGGTAATCATTATGAAAAAAGAACGCCCAAAGCAGCAGGGATTGTATCGTCAGGAATTTGAGCATGCGAATTGCGGGATTGGCTTCGTCGCACATCTTAAAGGGAAAAAGTCTCACTCAATTATCAGGCAGGGGCTAGACATCCTTACGAATATGACGCACAGGGGTGCGGAAGGGGCCGATAGTAAAACCGGTGATGGAGCTGGCGTGCTGATACAGGTTCCAAGGGACTTTTACCTTATCCAGGGTTATTCACTTCCACCGGAAGGGCAGTTTGGAACAGGTCTTATATTCTTTCCGCAGGATAATTCTGAGGCATCTAAATGTCAGGAGATTCTTGTCAGTATAATTAAAGAAGAAGGTGTCAATCTGATTGGTTTTCGTGAAGTTCCACGCAATAACTCGGTTATTGGTGCGATATCCAGAGCTGCGGAGCCCGAAATCCTGCAGATTCTTCTGGGAGCCGATGTCCCACAGGAGGATCTGGAACGCAAATTATATATTATACGAAAAAGGACGGAAATCGCAATCCGCAATTCGGACCTTAAACAAAAGAATTTTTTCTACATACCAAGTCTTTCCACAAAAGTACTCGTATATAAAGGTATGCTTACCTCCATTCAGCTTGGTGAGTACTTTCTCGACCTTAATGATGAGAGATTACAGAGCGCAATCGCATTGGTACACTCAAGGTTTAGTACCAATACGTTTCCAAGCTGGGACCTGGCTCAGCCCTTCAGGATGCTGGGACATAACGGAGAGATAAATACGATAAAAGGAAACCGCTTCTGGATGGAAGCAAGAGAATCAATCCTTAAATCCGATAAACTGGGCGATCTTACACGACTATATCCAATTATCGAACCCGACAAGAGCGATTCGGCATCTCTTGATAACGTATTGGAGTTTCTTATAATGAGCGGTAAATCATTACCTTATGCTATGTCCGTTCTGATTCCTGAATCAATAAATGATAAGAATCCCATCTCACCCGAATTGAAGGCTTTCTATAAGTATCATTCTACTTTCCTTGAACCATGGGACGGCCCCGCTTCACTTATATTCTCTGATGGACGTTATATTGGCGGAATGCTCGACAGAAACGGACTTCGTCCTTCGAGATATGTCATTACGACAAATGATCTGATAGTTATGGGATCAGAAGCAGGCGTCCAGACATTTGCCCCTGAGGAGATAAGGGAGAAAGGGCGCTTAAAGCCAGGGAAAATGCTCCTTGTTGATACAGAGGCAGGTAAAATTTTCTATGATAAGGAGCTTAAGGCCGAACTGGCCGCAGAATATCCTTACGGACAATGGATCCAGCAGAACATGGTCAAACTCGAAAAGATTGAGACCGGTCACCAGGAGACAACTGACATGGGAGATGAGTACAATAAATATATAACTTCCTTCAATTATTCGATGGAAGATACTGACAGGATCATCAAGGAGATGGCTGCCACAGGAAAAGAACCTATTGGTTCGATGGGCAACGATGTTCCTGTTGCAGTACTCTCGAGAAAGCCATACAGGTTGTTCAACTATTTTAAACAGATGTTTGCACAGGTTACAAACCCGCCTATCGATCCAATCAGAGAGGAGCTTGTAATGACATTGTCGGGTTATCTGGGATCCTTGCAGCAAAACCTTCTTGAGACATCTCCTGATCACGTAAAAATGGTGCGATTCAGGAATCCTGTTATATCCAATACTTACTTTCAGGTAGTTAAAAACTTAAGATACAAAGGATTTTCAGCGGCAAACCTACTGTTGCATTTTGATGCAGGGAAGGGTGCTGAAGGTTTACAGGAGGCTGTTGAACAATTATGTAAAGATGCTGAAAAAGCAGTTGATGAGGGGAAGAACTATATTATACTTTCTGACCGTGGTATCAGCGAAAATGCTGCACCAATACCATCATTAATGGCTGTTTCAGCTGTTCATCACCACCTTATTAAAACGCGCAAGAGGATGCAGATTGATATTGTTGTGGAATCAGCAGAACCGCGTGAGGTGATGCATTTCGCCCTGTTATTTGGCTATGGGGCAAGCATTATTAATCCATACATGAGCCTTGCGGTGATAGACAAGCTTATTAAAGACAAGGCAATCCAGCTCGATTATCAAAAGGCAGAGGAGAATTATGTTAATGCAGTCAATAAAGGAATCCTGAAGATAATGTCTAAAATGGGAATAAGTACTCTCAGGAGCTACAGATCTTCTCAGATATTTGAAGCAGTCGGTATTCACCCCGATGTTATAAACAAGTATTTTGCGGGAACAATTTCAAGGATCGGTGGTATAGGAATGAATGAGATTGCCGAAGAGGTACTTATCCCACACAGAAAAGCATTTACTCCGGAACAACAATCCGAGATGCTTACCGAGGGTGTATATTCCTACCGGAAACATGGTGAACATCATGCATGGAACCCGGAAACCATATCGCTGTTGCAATGGAGTACCAATACAGGTGATTATAAGAAGTTTAAAGAATATACAAGCCGCGTCAATGCTGATACAGCCAGGCCGGGATTCATCAGAGGTTTATTAAGAATTAAAAACAACCCAATCCCTATTGAAGAAGTTGAACCTGTTGAAAAGATAATGAAAAGGTTTGTCACCGGGGCAATGTCTTATGGTTCAATCAGTCGTGAAGCTCACGAAACAATTGCAATTGCCATGAACCGAATTGGAGGACGAAGCAATACAGGCGAAGGAGGTGAAGACCCTGAACGTTTCAAACCTCTTGAAAACGGGGACAGTGTAAGAAGTGCTATCAAACAGGTAGCAAGTGGCCGTTTTGGTGTAACAACCGAATACCTTGTAAATGCTGATGAGCTCCAGATCAAAATTGCCCAGGGAGCAAAACCCGGGGAAGGTGGTCAGCTGCCTGGGCACAAGGTTGATAAAATTATTGCCAAGACAAGGTATTCAATACCGGGAATAACTCTTATTTCTCCACCACCACATCATGATATTTATTCGATTGAGGACCTTTCCCAGCTTATCTTCGACCTGAAAAATGTCAATCCAAAGGCTAAGATCAGTGTGAAACTGGTTTCCGAAAGCGGAGTTGGTACTATAGCTGCCGGTGTTACCAAGGCCGGTGCCGACCTCATAACAATAAGCGGATACGAGGGCGGAACCGGAGCAAGTCCATCTTCATCAATCAAACACGCCGGATTGCCTCTGGAGCTCGGTCTTGCAGAATCACAACAAACCCTGGTAATGAATAACCTCCGCAGGAAGGTGATCCTTCAGGCTGATGGACAGTTAAAAAGCGGGAGGGATATAATCATTGCTTCCCTCCTGGGTGCCGAGGAATTTGGTTTCTCATCATCTGCTCTAATTGTACTCGGCTGTGTAATGATGCGCAAATGCCATCTCAATACTTGTCCTGTAGGTGTAGCAACTCAGAACGCCGAACTGAGAAAGCGATTCAGAGGAAAAGCCGATAATCTTGTAACATTTTTCCGGTTCCTGGCAGAAGAGGTTCGTGAGCACCTTGCAGAACTAGGTTACAAAAAGATGGATGATATTATCGGCCGCTTTGATCTGCTTGAAAAAAATCCTGAGGTTAATCACTGGAAGATCAAAAACCTGGATCTTTCGGGGTTCCTTTCATTACCCGCAGAGTCGGCTAAAAATGCCATGCATTGTGTTGATGTTCAGGATCATAAAATTGATAACATCCTTGATAAAGAGCTGATTTCTGAGGCTGAAAAAGCTATATCAGATAAACAACCGGTTGTAATTGAAAAGCCTATCCATAACACCGACAGAACCACAGGTGCTATGCTCTCAGGGAAGATTGCAATGCTGTATGGTTCTGATGGGCTGCCAGATGGAACAATCAGATGCAGGTTTAAAGGGTCGGCAGGACAGAGCTTTGGTGCATTTCTCTCACCAGGAATCGAACTTTACCTTGAGGGCGATTCAAATGATTATCTCGGGAAGGGTCTTTCAGGTGGAAGGATTGTTGTCATACCTCCTGCAGGTTCAACTTTTGAACCCGATAAAAATATCATAATAGGAAATACTGTTCTATATGGCGCAACAAGAGGTGAGATATATATTTCAGGTGTTGCAGGTGAACGATTCGGTGTGCGTAACAGCGGCGCGAACGCTGTTGTTGAAGGTGTGGGAAACCATTGCTGTGAGTATATGACAGGCGGACGGGTAGTTGTTCTCGGAACTACTGGAAGTAATTTTGCAGCCGGCATGAGCGGTGGTATTGCATATGTGTTTAATGAAAACAGGGATTTTGATTTTTACTGCAATATGGGAATGGTAGAATTATCACTGGTAGAAGATTATAGTGATGTAAATGAACTTACTGAGCTCATCTCACGGCATTATCAATTTACAAAAAGTAAAAAAGCAAAAATGATTCTCGATGATCTTTATAAATATATCCCTATGTTCATTAAAGTCATACCATATGACTATAAGAAGGTTCTTCAGGAACATAAACTTGAAGAGATAAGAAAGAAAATCGCGGATGTTGAGCTTGATCTGGAGATAAGTGCGAGTTAAGGAAAAAGGGAAAAGGGAAAAGGGAAAAGGGAAAAGGCGAAAGTCTATGCATTGAACTTTGAACTTTAAATACGAAATAATTAAGAAAAAAAAGAAGACAGAAGATTAATCATTTATAATGAGATAAAATGGCTGATGTAAGCGGATTTCTGAAGATAAAAAGAAAGGAAGCGGGAAACAGACCTCTTAATGAAAGGATCTGCGACCACAGTGAGGTTGAACAGGTACTGAACAGTGAAGACAGGATGCTTCAGGCATCCAGATGCATGGATTGTGGCATTCCATTTTGCCACTGGAGTTGTCCGGTAGATAATTTAATTCCGGAATGGAATGATCTGCTATACAAAGGTGACTGGAAAGCTGCTTATATGAGACTAGCAGCGACAAATAATTTTCCGGAATTTACAGGAAGGATATGTCCGGCAAGTTGTGAACATGCATGTGTCCTGAATATAAATAAGGAACCGGTAACAATCAGGGAAAATGAAGTAGCGATTGTTGAAAAAGCCTTTTCTGAAGGCTATATTAAGCCACAACCTCCAAAAATCCGGACAGGGAAAAAAGTTGCTGTAATTGGCAGTGGTCCAGCCGGAATGGCTGCCTCTGATCTCTTAAACAAAGCAGGTCACCTCGTGACTCTCTTTGAAAAGGATGAAAAAGCAGGTGGATTGTTAAGATATGGTATTCCCGATTTTAAACTGAGCAAAGCCACTATAGATCGTCGGCTCGATCTTATGATCAAGGAAGGTCTTCTTATCAGAACAGGAATAAATATAGGTAAAGACATTACCGGGAAAGAGCTTCTTGAACAATTCGATGCAATATGCGTTGCCATAGGTGCAACACATCCGCGTGATCTGGTGGCAGAGGGAAGGGAACTTAAAGGGATCCATTTTGCAATGGATTTCCTTTCACTTCAAAACAGGGTGAACTCAGGTCATATACTTGCCTCAGCTAATCCGATAAATGCTGAAGGAAAAAAGGTTCTTGTGATAGGAGGCGGTGATACAGGTTCTGATTGTGTTGGCACATCAATCCGACAGAAAGCTGTAAGTGTGACACAGATTGAGATTATGCCTAAACCACCGCTAACAAGAGCAGATAATAATCCATGGCCTTACTTTGGGAAAGTGCTTAAGACATCTACCTCCCATGAAGAGGGATGTGAAAGATACTGGAGCCTTGCGACCGTAAAATTCCACGGGAATGACAATAATGTGACCGGGGTTGAGGTTGAGGATGTATTATGGAATCTAAAAGATGACAACTATACTATGGAAGCCGTACAGGGTACACGCAGAATTATTGAAGCTGATCTTGTATTGCTTGCGATGGGGTTTGTCCATCCTGCTCTCGAAGGGTTACTTTCGGAGCTTGAACTGGAACTTGATCAGAGAAGAAATATAAAGGTTGATCAAAACCAATTGACAAACAGGCAAAAAGTATTTGCAGCCGGTGATTCGGTAAGTGGGGCAACGCTTGTAGTAAATGCTATTGCTTCGGGGAGAAAAGTTGCTAAAGAAATTGACAAGTTTCTGAGGAAAGCATTTACAGCTCCGCAATAAGCGCACGCCATAGAAGTTCCACACCCTGCATGTTCCTCTGCTGAGTGCAAACATGAAACTACCTCCCGGGTCTTTTCCCAAGGATCAGTTCTAATGTATTAATACCCAGCAAAGAAAGAAAATCATCGTCTTTTTCATATGTTTAATCCTTTTTACAAATCACTAATTTTAGCTTAACAGTTTCCTGCTCCTCCATAAATTTTACCGGCTCTTCGATGTCTTTACATTCTATTATCCCAAAATCAGAAAACTCCTTCAAAACTGAATCAAAATCATAGAAATAAACTTTTAATCCTTTTGCAATTTCATATCTGTCCTTGCTTAAGTATTTTCCGCTCAGGAAGTCAGGAAATTACGACGCTCCCGTTTGTTTAATAAATGTATCAATGCATAACTCATATTTAAAAAGTCCCAGTGCGATTACTGCAGAATCCGAGGGTTCAGATTTCCACATCGCGCCTTCATTCTTAAAACGCGATTCCCAGTAACCTGTCATGGCTGATAATGTCATTTATGTGGAATTAAGAGGAACTGCGGACAATGCTGAATATCATATATCTCTTTCTATTTCTTTTTAAACAGCTTATAATTTATTGTATTAAGTTTAATGATCTTATAATTTGAATTAAGAGTATCTGAATAGTTTTCATTTTTAATTAATAAGAATCCTCTTTTATTGTTAAGATCCGCGTCTAAACTGATGTTTTTTAACCTGGCAAAATATGCATGAAGACTCCAGTCATCAAACATATCCGGACTGATATTTATTACACTTCCCTGAGGAAGTTCTGCAAGAATAGTGTATGTGTCTTTAATTTTACTATTATCCCGACTGAAGTGATTATAAAAATAAAGAGAAAGCATAAAACCTATGAAAAAGAAGCTATATCCGATCCATTTAAAGATTAAAAACCATTTTGATTCATAATTTATTTTATTAAAAAGAGAATCAATTAAAGGATATACCAAAATACCAGCGCTGATTGCAAAAAACGGGTAAGCAGGAATTATGTAAAATCCGCTTTGTTTCATACTTATCATTATGGGTATAACCCCTGTCAAGCCAAGGAACAAAAACACTAACACTTTCTTAAAGTTTTCTTTCAGTAAAATTACCGGCGATTTTCTGATCCATGCCCATACGAGAATCAGAATACACAAGACTGCAGCCGGAATTAATTCAGAGAATAATCTTTTTATAATATCAAAGCGGGAGTTAACGGTAACAGAATTTCTTAAGCTATCAATGACCTGGTGGTCAATGTATTTATGAAGACTTAGTCGGGCTGTGGGGAATAATAAAACTATCAGGAGCAATGGAGTTATGGTGAAAATAAATAACCCTGTAGTATCAAGAGCCATCTTACCGAATGATTTCTGTTTAAGAAAAAACCATAGCAGGAACGGAAATGTCCAAGGGAAGAATGCGACAAATCCCTTTGTAAGAAATCCAAGTGAGAGCACAAATCCTGACAGAAATATGAAATAGTACTTTTTACTCTCCAGATTATTTAGATAAAATAAAATGGAAAGAGATGTGAATATTGTCAAAGTATTTTCAAGCAGGTTATTATAAGAGGCCCAAAATACAGTTGGAGTTATAAGCCATATAAACAAAGGAAACCAGCCATACTTGCATCCTAATGTTTTCCATATTCGTAGTATAATATAACCAACAATTACAACAGTAAACAGAGAATAAAATCTATCAATAAACCGACTCTCACCCAGAAGTGTGTAAAAGATACTCTGAATTCCAAATGCAAGCGGAGGATGTTCATGAAAGTCAGGCATCAAGGTTGCTGTAAAATGGGGATTCCAGAAAGTACCGAGGCCATTTGCTAAGTTTTTTGCTACAGTTGAATAAATCATTCCGTCAAGAAACATTCCATTAGAGAAAATGTCCTGACAAACAATAATTAAAAAAACACCTACTGCAAAAAAATAAAATGGAAGTGTTTGAGAAGTTTCAGATGACTTTTTCATAGTTACTCTTAAAACCGGGTATCTGAATTGTAACGAATTAATCCGAAATCTGAGGTTTAAAGTTTGAGGAGCGCATGTTTAAAGGGAGCAGAAGTTTAAAAGTACTACCTTTTCCTTCTTCACTTTCAACCCATATTTTCCCATTATGCTTTTCAGCAAATTCTTTACATAAGAATAGTCCAAGTCCGGTTCCCTTTTCATTCTCAGTACCACGGGTTGACAGGTTGGCATCTATTCTGAAAAGTTTTGCTATGGTTTCTTTTGACATTCCGATACCTGTATCAGTTACCGAAATTTCCAAATGATTATTAGAGGTCACAGCATTTACCTGCACATGACCATTTTTATGAGTAAACTTAACAGCATTTGTAATCAGATTCCGGAATATAGTTCTGATCATATTTTTGTCTGCCACAATAGTTAATGTATCTGTGAGAAAACTCTTAAGTTCAATGTTTTTCCCGGTCGCCATATCACCTGCCATGATAAATTCATCCTTTATAAGTTCGCTTAGGTTAATTGGTACAGGGGTAAATGATAGTTTTCCACGCTGCGAATTCGCCCATTCCAATAGGTTTTCAAGTAACCGTAATGTCTGAATTGCAGAAGTATTTATCATTTCTGTATACTCGTAAAATGTCGCAAGATCATTTAATCTTATGGATTCTTTCATCATATCACTGAAACCAATAATAGTATTGAAAGGGTTTTTAAGATCATGTGCAATTATTGAAAAGAATTTATCTTTTGATGCATTGAGTTCATTTAATTCAGCAGTCTTTATTGCTACCGATTTTTCAAGATTTATCTTTTGTTTTTTCAATTGGCTGACTCGCGATCTAAAAATTGCGAGAACTAATAAGATAATAGCAGACAGAATAATAATTTTGAACTGCAAGGTTTTCCACCATGGAGGTAAAATAATGATTTTTAACGAAGTTCCCTTATCATTCCAGGCACCGTCATTATTTGATGCTTTCACTCTAAAAGTATATTCACCCGGGTCAAGATTAGTATATGTAACATATCGCCGGGAGGCATCAGTATAGTTCCATCCTTTTTCAAAGCCTTCCATTATATATTTATACTGATTTTTTTCCGGATGTGTATAATTGATCGCAGCAAACGAAAATGAAAAGACCGATTGGTCCCAATTCAGTTTAATTTCTTTTGCTTCACTAATATGTGTCTGAAATTGGGCTCCTGGAACTGCTGAGACCACTGATTTATTAAATATCTGGAAATCTGTTATATATACCGGAGGCACATAGTCATTATCTTTCAGACTGTCAGGAAAGAAGGAGTTAAAGCCATTGTAGCCTCCAAAATACATTTCTCCTTTGTGCGTTTTAAGAAATGATTGCTGATAAAACTGGTAGCCCTGTAACCCATCCTCTTTTGAGTAATTTCTAATACTATTAATTTCGGTATTGAGCCTGCTGAGACCATAGTTGCTGGAAATCCAGATATCACCTTTATTATCCTGAGTGATTGCCTGAATCCTGTTGTTGGGCAAAACATTAGTCATATCATATGTTTTAAGGATGGTACCATCCTGATTGCACATAAATAATCCTTTAGTGTTACTTCCAACCCAAATATATCCTGATTGATCTTTATAAAAGGCCCCGATATCATTATCAGGGAAATGAAGCACTTTAAAAGAATTCGTTAAACTGTCAAAGAGATCCAATCCATTCTGGGTACAGATCCACATCTTTTTTTCCTGATCTTCAAAAAAGAACCAGCTATTGTTTCCGCTAATTGAACCGGGATTATCCGGGTTGGGTCTGAATCTCCTGGTAACTCCCTTTCCAATTTCAAACAAATCAACGCCAATGTTATAAATACTTATCCACAAGGTATTGTTATGATCTATAAAAAGATTCCAGATTGTTTTATTTGATATGCTTGAAGGATTTTTATTATCAGGCATATAATGAAAAAACCTCCCGGTTTTCCTGTCATAACGGTTAAGCCCGGCATCCCAGGTTCCGATCCACATATCATGATCTTTATCTTCAGCAATACCACGGATAACGTTTCCACTTATGCTGTAAGGATTTGCCGGTTCGTGTTTAAATATCTTAAATTTACCCGTTTTGGGATCTAATATATTTACGCCGCCACCATCTGTTCCAATCCAGATAAAACCAAGATGATCTTCATAAAAATTACCCACAAAATTGTAAGATAATGATCCGGGATTATTACTATTATGTGTAAAAATTTTAAACCTTTCTTTTTTAGGATTAATATAATTTATTCCTCCGCCTGAAGTACCAATCCAAAGAATTCCTTCCCTGTCTCTGTGGAAACACCAGATTCCATTATTATTAAGTCCTTCATCATTTGTATTATCATACATTATATATTCAAAGGTTTTGGATATCTTGTCGAAACGGTTTATCCCGCCCTGATCAACCGCAAGCAATAGAAAGCGGTCATCTTCAGGAATAATGTCAAGAATGAAATTCAGGTTAGTTCCTTTTCCGTCACCTTTTAATCCGAAATGTTCAAACTTATTAGTTGCCGGATCGTAAGAAAAAAATCCTATCCCGTCTGTAGCGATCCATATCTTATCCTGTTTATCAATATATAAGCTTTTATAGCTATAGTTGTCGAAATCAACAGACGGGTCATCAAATTTGGTAAATAAAGCAGTTTTAGGATCAAAACGAGTGATTCCGGGGCTTAATGAACCTACCCAAATATAGCCTTTAGAGTCAACGGCAGCCATGCGGGAAGGACGAATAGATAAACCATGCCTCTGTGATTCAAATGGATATCTGGTAAAGCTTTGATTCTCAGGGTCCCACTTATTCAGACAACTTCCATCTGTTACAACCCAAAGATTTCCATCTTTATCCTCGACAATACCTGTGATGCAATTGCTGTTTAAACTGTTATTATCAGCATTATTTTTTTTAAACGATTTGAAATTATCCTTTAAAGAATTGTACAAATTCAAACCATCATAAGTACCAAACCAGAGATTTTTTCCCCGGTCTTCATAAATGCAGGTTAAGATATCACTACTTATCGATCCGGGCATATTGTCAATATGCCTGTACTTTTTAACCTGATAGCTATCGTATTTATCAAGCCCAACATCAGTGCCCATCCAAAGATAATCCTTGCTGTCTTTGTAAATACACCTTATCCGGTTACTGGACAGGCCATCGTCTATTGTCAGGTGATTGAAACTTGAATATTGAATTTGAGCATAGGTACCGGAAATTCCGGAAAAATATAGCAACGAAATCACCAGGTATCGAACGAAAGAATGATTCCCGTTTAATTTTAGACTATTTAACACAACCACTGTCTCTTAATAGTATTTCGAGTAGAATTGTAGTAAGATCTTCAGAATTTTAAAGGTAAAGTATTTTAGCCAATATTTTCTTTAAATGGAAGAAAATNNCCCTAATGGTTTATGGCTGATGGAAGAACTAATTTGAAAACACTTCCTTTACCAGATTCACTCTCAACCCATATTTTGCCACCATGTTTTTCAACAAATTCTTTACACAAGAATAGCCCAAGTCCCGTACCCTTTTCATCTTCAGTGCCCCTGGTTGAAAGATTAGCATCAATTCTGAAAAGTTTTGCCATGGTTTCTTTTGTCATACCGATGCCGCTATCTGATACTGAGATTTCTACCTGATTGTTGATGATCATAGCCTTAACTTCCACTTTACCGTTTTTATGAGTAAACTTTATAGCATTTGATATCAGATTCCGCAATATGGTTCTGATCATATTTTTATCCGCTATAATCGTCAAGTTATCAGAGAAGGAGCTCTTAAATTCAATATTTTTCCCTCTTGCCATATCATTTAACACACTGAATTCTTCATTAAAAAGTTCTCTCAATTTAATTGGTATTGGATTAAACGATATTTTCCCGCGTTGCGAATTTGCCCATTCCAGAAGGTTTTCAAGTAACCTCAGTGTTTGAACAGTAGAACTGTATATCATTCCAGAATACTCATCAATTGTTTCAAGGTTACCTGATTTTATTTCGTCTTTCAGCAATTCGCTTAAACCGAGAATGGTATTGAAAGGATTTTTCAGGTCATGTGCAATTATAGAGAAGAATTTATCTTTTGAGGCATTAAGTTCGTACAATTTATTATTCATTTCTAAAAGCGCCTCTTTCTGAGACATTAATTCTTCACTTTGATTTTCTATTTGGTTTTGCCGTTCTTCAAGCAGGGTATTTGATTTATTAAGTTCTTCTGCCTGTTTTATTAATGTGTCGTTCTTTTCCTGTAATTCAATAGTTTTTAATGCGACTAATCTCTCAAGCACGGTCTTCTGACTATTCAAACGTCGGATGCGTATGAGAAAAATGGAAACAATTATGAAGATTATTGTTGAAATCATTATAAGTCTGAACCACAATGTCCTCCACCATGGAGGTAAAATGATTATTCGTAATGATACTCCTTTTTCGTTCCAAACTCCATCGTTATTTGATGCTTTAACTCTGAATGTATATTCACCCGGATTCAGATTAGTATAAGTTGCATATCGTCGTGAGACAGTAGTATAATTCCACTCTTTCTCAAAACCATCCATGATATAGGCATATAGGTTTTTTTCCGGATAGGTGTAATTTATGGCATTAAATGAAAATGAAAAGACAGATTGTTTCCAATTCATTGTAAGTTCTTTTGCTTCATCGATGTGTGTCTGAAACTGCGCGCCGGAACCTCCATAAACCACAGGTTTATTGAATATCTGGAAATCAGTTATATAAACCGGTGGAATAAAGTCATTATCTTTCAGACTATCGGGATAAAAGGAGTTAAAACCATTGTATCCGCCAAAATAGATTTCCCCTTTACGCGTGATCAAGCATGATTGCTCCTTAAATTGATCGCCCTGTAAACCATCTTCTTTGGAATAATTCCTGAATTTCTGAGTTTTATGATCAAATCGACTTATTCCACCATTGCTGGATATCCATATATTACCACTTTTATCTTCAATAATTGCCTGAATTCTATTGTTTGGCAAACCACTTTGGATATTATAAATATTTATAATCGTTCCGTCAGGTCTACAAAAATATAATCCATTCGCATTGGTGCCTACCCATAAATTCCCTTCCTTGTCCTTACAAAATGCAGATATAACATTATCCTTAAAAAAATATTTCTTTAATGAATTTGTTTTGCTGTCATAAAAGTTTAGCCCATCCGTTGTAGAAATCCACACATTTCTTTCAGAGTCGGTAAAAAATTCCCAATCTCTTTTACCAATACTTCCTTTTGGATTATTGGAGTTAGTTCTGAAACGTCTTATTACTCCTTTGTTTTTTTCAAATAAGTCAGTACCAATGTCATAAGTCCCTAACCATGTAGTATCATTTTTATCTATTACAAGATTCCAAATGGTTCTGCCTGAGATACTTGATGGATTATTATTTTCAGGCATATAATGAAAAAAATTTCCTGTTTTTCTATCATACCGGTCAAGACCGGCATCCCAGGTTCCAATCCACATGTCATGTTCTTTATCTTCGGCAATACAGCGGACAGCATTTCCGCTTATACTAAAAGGGTTGGAATAATGGTGTTTAAATATGGTAAATCTTCCTGTTTCCTGATCATAGATATTAACCCCACCTCCATCTGTGCCTATCCAGATTAAACCCTTGTAATCTTCATAAAAACAAGTTACATTATTGTATGACAATGAATTTTGATTACTACCTTTATAATTAAATTTTTTAAATTTATATTTTTTAGGATTATAGTAATTGATTCCTCCACCGGAGGTCCCTATCCATAAAATTCCTTCCCTGTCTCTGTGAAAACACCAGATTCCGTTGTTGTTAAGCCCTTCATCATTTGTATTATCATACATGAAATACTCAAATTTTTTGGATATTTTGTTAAACCGGTTTATGCCTCCCTGATCAACCGCAAGCAATAAATGTTGCCCATCTTCCGGGATGACATCGAGGATCGTCTTTTGATTTGTACCTTTATAGTCGCCTTTTGACCCGAATTGTTCAAACTTATGTGTGACCGGATCATAAGAAAAAAAACCGTTACCATCTGTTGTAATCCATATTTTATCCTGATTATCAATATATAAACTTTTAAAACAATCGTTCCCAAAATCAATATTTGGGTCGTCATATTTTGTGAATTTTCCTGATTCAGGTTCAAAACAATAAATTCCCCGACCAAAAGAAATTATCCATAGACGTCCTTTTGAATCAGTTGCTATCATCCTTGAAGGACGGGCATCTAAATCTTCATGTTTATTTTCAAATTGATATCTAATAAAACTCTTACTTTTAGATACCCACTTATTCAAACAATTTTCCCCGGTCAAAATCCAGAGATCTCCATGCCCATCTTCAGTAATACTGCTAATATAATTGCTATTAATACTGTTGTTATCGGCTGGATTGTTTATAAATACTCTAAAATTATTATTAACAGGATCAAATAAATTTAAACCATTGACGGTACCAAACCATAGATTTTTTCCTTTATCTTCATAAATACATAGTATATCATTACTGCTGATTGAGCCAAGCCGGTTTTTTTCAAATCTATATTTTTCAATCTCAGAGCTATTGTATTTATCTAAGCCCTCTCCTGTGCCTAACCATAGATAATCTTTACTATCTCTGTATATACAGCGAATAAGATTACTCGATAAACCATCATCGACAGTGAGGTGACCAAATCTTGAATACTTAGGCTGTGCATGTAACTGAAGAATTCCTGCAAAACAAAAGTATGAAATCACCAGGGACTGTCTGAGAAAATGATTTCCGATTAATTTATGATTAAAAAAATCACGCACTACTTTTATAGTATTAACAATAAAATAGTTCAAAAAATATCGGAGGATTTAAAGATAAATCTTTTTAGTCAACTAACTCAAATTGCTAGTTATTATTCGAAAAAAAACTTTTCATTAGTTTGCTAAAGCTCCTCCGGACTACGGTGGACAAACTGGCACAAATTTTGTATAATCCTTAATAAACTAATCTTATTCCGGTGAAAAAAGGTAAGTTGAACCGTTTAGTCTCACAGATAGTGATTGCTCTGACCATTATAACTATATCAGGTTGCGAAAAAAGCAATACAAATTAATATTTTGGAGTATGAGAAAATTTATGATTTCAATTTTATTAATTATAACTTTCATTAATTGTGAAAAAAATGAATTGGGCAATCTTAAATATGTAGATACTATCTCAGGTGGGTGTTTTTTAAACAAAGGTTCATCTTTAAAAAATAGCCAGATTATACAGACTGATACAGTAACATATTCATTTACTAATGACAGTCTGAAGATATTTGTTGGATTTAATGCTACTTGTTGCGAAGAATTTAGCAATTCATCTTCTATCAAAGGAGACTCGATACTTATTAAAATTATGACCACCCAGATTGGCTTATGTAATTGTTTATGCTATTATACTTATAATATTAAATTTTCAGGAAATGCTAATTCTTATAAGTATCAGGTACGTATTGATGACCATTTAAATTTTACCGGACAGATTAAACCTTGATACTCATAAATGTTTAATGATAACATGAAAAAGATAATATGTATTCTGGTAATAATTGTATCCTGCTATGGATGCAAAAAGGATAATAATGAAATTATAGACTTTAAGATCGGGACATTTTATGGGGAAAAAACTATATATTATTTAGATACACATTATGAATCTGTTGACACGATAACAATCAAGTTTGATAGTACTATATATGCTTATTCTGGTTCTGATGTTCTTGATTTTGGCAGGGGAAATTATCTTATTAAAGATAATTCAATTGAATTTAATGACGAAGAAGCCAGAGTTGCTCTATATACATGGGATTGGATAATAACAGGCATATACAGATTCCGAACAATTGATGATTCAATTATTTTTAATCAAAATAGTTCAGATATCCAAATTTCTTGCAGATTAAAAAAAATAACAAAATAATTATCCAAGAGTATTCATTTGTCGTGTAGTTTCATATTGTGCCTAAAAAGAAAAAATTGAAAAACTGTCTGTTTGTATTACTGATCATCTTTGTATCTGTCAGTTGTGATAAAGACAAAATCATCAGAACTGCCGAAGAACAACGTATTCTCGAATTAGCATATTCCAAAGATTATACTTATCCCGCAGGTTTTTATCGCGAGGTAATTGATACAGGTTCGATCTATTATGAAAATTCTGTAAGCATAAAACCAATTAACGAACGACAAGATATTTGGATTGAGTTGAACACAAATGATAAAAATGAAGCCAGAAAGTGGTCAGATGAATCAAATGAATATAGTTCTGTCAATCGGGAAATTATATCTGAAAATGAAACAGATAAATTTTTTGAGTTCAAAAGGAAAAACATTGAATATGCTAAAGATATATTGCTTTCAAGAGTGCATAAAACAAGTTATTTTCAGCCAGTGCTAAACATGTTCTATAAACCTGATACAATTGGGAAATATAATAGTGATTTAAGTTTACCGAATATAAAGGAACTTGTCGAGTATCTGTGGAGTTCTGGTTCATTGGGAATTAGTTATTCAAAAGTATTAGAATCTGAAATAAAAGAATATACTGATTACTATGAATACTACATTCAGTCAATCGTAATTATTCAAGGTGATTTTGGAATCAATGACGAGATTAATGTATTTGACAATTTTGTTACGTTGAAAAAAACAGACAGGAAACTAATTGTTAAAACTAATGAAGTAAAAACAATTCAAGGCAGAGGGAATTAATTTAATAATTCAATACGTGTATGAAAATAAGAATTCATATGACTGGCTTGATTTTTGCTGTGAAAAAATTAACACTGATTGCACTCTCAAATAAAACATCTGACCTTACCCAATTATGAAAACAACGACTTTTAATAAATGCTTTATCTATCTAACGATAGCATTTTTAACCGGATTCGCCATTTTCTCATGCAAGAAAGACAAATCCCTTGAATTCCCAGACCCGGGTACACTTCCGAAAGGACTTACGGGTTCATGGGTTGAAATTAATACAGGTGCTGATACTATTAGTTTCAATTCAAACAATGATTCTGGTTATTTCAGCTTATCCAGAGGTTTTGCGATAACAAATAGGTACTGGTTACCCAGGATTGGAAGCACTTCGTATTCATACACAATATCAGGAGACAGTATTACTGTGGTTGATGGATTATCAAATTCAATGGAGGGCGGAACTTATTATTTCAAGTTCGATGAACTAAACCTGATAATCAATATCGGTAAATTTTCAAAGTATATTAATACAAAGAAATCTGTCCTGACTTTTAGAAAAATCAAATAATATCTTCCATTTTGATTTTAATTTTTTTTCTTGCTGGGAAAAAACTGAAATGGAAAATTGTTGTACATCTTTAGTTCTTGACAATCCTGCTATTCAAAGATTATATTACAGCATAGAAAGTGAATCCCCACAATCAGGAATTCCCATATGCATATATTAATGATTTAAATAGCAAAGTGCTTGATTATAATGATGGGGTATATGCAAAATTATGAAGTCAGCCGGCAACAAACATTAGCTTACAAACAGCATGTGAAACCATTGCCCATTAAGAGTCGGCTAAATTTAAAAGGATTACCATTTTCATCCTGCAACCTGTAATCGCACCCCAAAAGCATCCGTGTTTATTTGCTCCATCTTTGTAAGTCTTTTAGAAAGTGGTCAAAAAAAAATTCAGTTATTTAAAAAATGACTATCTTAGATCCTGGAATAATTTTTTAGATGCATTTGGCTAGATTAAAGGAAACTTTTAAAACGATTCAAAGTCTTCTTTTGTAGAGAAAACCTGAAAGTAATCTCAGTTTATGGGGTTACCTGCATTTGACTTGCATAGTTAATGCAGGAGGCTTTTATATAGTATTAGACTGAAAGCAAACTCAGCACTTGGGCGAAGTCACGAAAAATATCGTTGTTAGCATTTTACATGCTGTCGGTCGGCTGGCAAGAAAGGTAAATGTCTTGAAGTTGCTGATGGGAGTTAACTTCCTGATGACGGGGCATGCTGCATCGATGATAATTACCAGTCAACCTCTTCCTCAGACAGACTGTTACGGAAACCATGTTGAGTTTTCGGTAACTGTAAGCGAATCTGTGGGAATAGTTTACTACCAATGGCAACAAAAACCTCCCGGTGGAAATTTTTCAGATATAAGCGGTGCAAACAGTGCCTTGCTTAACATTGATAATATAGGTGTAAACAAACAGAATGTTAATGGAACTGAATACCGGGTACTAATCACAGATGATTGCGGTACAATAACCTCCGATGCGGCCTTATTAAGCATAAACTCTATTACTGATCTTACACCTGCGGTTGTAAATTCGACCATCTGTAATGGAGGAACCATAACTTATAAACTATTTACTGAAGGAAATGTAATTAATAACGGATATCAGTGGTCATGGAATAACGGTTCAGGCTGGACTTTTTTATCAGACGGAGGAGCTTATACAGGAACAACATCATCTCAGCTGACTATTATAAATGCAACATCTGCTCAAAACGGTTCTTATCGGGTATCTGTTATTTTTACAACACTCAACCAGCCACCGGGTGATCCAACCTGTGTTGAAACAAGTTTCACAAGAGAAAGGAATCTTGTGGTAAGGACACCATTAGTACCACCTGTAGCATCGGGCAGCCAGCAGATATGTCATGGCGATATTCCTTCTACACTCACTGCTACATCAGCTTCCGGTGGCTCTGGTCCAAATTATTCTTATCAATGGCAGAGCAGTTTTGACGGGTCTGAATTTGCTGATATTCCAGGTGCAAATAATCTTTCATATTCACCTCCTGCCCTGATGACATCAACTTATTACAGGATTAATTCTACTGATGGAGGAACCCCTCATTGCGGGACTGTCTACAGCGGATCAGTATTGATTTCGGTAAACCAAATACCAGCAACATCACCTATTTATCATCGATAGATATAAGCCAAATATTAACCAAATAACTACTATGTCATGTGCACAAAAAAACAACTTAAAGGAAAACCCGGATTGCTTAACCAGGGCAACGGGCTTATGTTCAACAATGCAATTGCTGAACTATTGACATCTAACCGGATACACCCGGAACAGCCTGGAAAAGGAATGGTCATATTCACACTCCTGATGCTGCTTCTTGCCTGTTCGGGCGAAGTATGGGCTCAAAGTGATACGAGCCCGACACAAACAGTTAGCAGAGGTAATGAACCATACCTTGTAACAGCTACTTCTGGTTCAACATATACATGGACCATCACACCCGGGACTTCCGGGTCCGAATGGAGAATAAACGGTACTGGAAACAACATTACGGTAGATTGGAATATTACAGGAGTTTATACTTTATCTGTCGTGGAAAGAAACGCCGGAGGTTGCGTTGGTTCACCGCGGGAGGTTGTTGTTACGGTAAATGAGATACCCGACGTAACAGCAACACCTGCTGCTGAAACTATCTGCAGTGGCGCTGCAACAAATATATCATTATCAAGCAATATCGGAACTGCAACCTTCACCTGGACAGCTGCATTAACAAGTGGAACAGCATCAGGATTCTCTGGCGGAGCAGGTGCTGCAATAGCTCAGACACTGACCAACACTTCGACTGCGGCAGCGACAGTTACCTATACAGTCACTCCTACAGTTAATGGCACCACCGGAACTCCAATTACTGTTGTGGTAACTGTATATCCATTGCCGTTGCCAACTATCGAACCCACTGCTAATCCAGTATGTTTCGGAACTGCAGGTGTTATTTATACAACTGAGCCTGGCATGACCAGCTATAGCTGGGTAGCGAGAGAAGGACTTGTTACAGCAGGTGGAACTTCCTCTGACAATACCATTACTGTAACCTGGAATGGTTCCGGGCCTTATTCAGTAAGTGTTAATTACGTTAATGCGCAAGGATGTACTTCAACCAGTCCGGCAGTGCAGAATGTAAATGTAACGCCGCTTCCGTCCACATCTCCTATCTATCACAACTAGACAGTCAGATTGAAAACAGATGCTTAAAAGGTTCCCATATATACTATTATTCGGCATAGTTCTGTTCAGCACTTTCAGGGTTGCAGGGCAGGTAACTATGCCGGATATGGTATGTATTGGACAATTCAGGCATTATAGTGTTAGTTCCAGTCCGGGTTCAACTTGTACATGGTGGATTGACGGGGTTGTTCAGGATGGGTTTACTACCAATGAATTTGTCCATACCTGGAATACATCAAAAACTTATTTGCTGGAAGTGCAGGAAAGATCACTAGATGGTTGCCTGGGACCGGTGAGATCAGCAGATGTTATAGTGACCGGACCCGAACAACTAAACCTGATAATTCCTGAAGCTTTCTCTCCCAATGGAGATCTCATCAATGATGTCTGGAATATTGGCAATATCGGTTCTTTTCCTAAGGTTGAAATCACAATCTATAACAGGTGGGGTCAGTCAGTCTGGAGATCAGAACAAGGGTACACTTATCAATGGGATGGGAAAAGCAATGGGGTCAATCTACCAATTGACTCATATCATTATGTCATTGATTTGCATACCGGATCAAAACCAATTATTGGAGAAATAACAATTGTAAGATGAAATTAAACATTTCAATAGTTGTGAAAAGGCTGGTCTGCATATTGCTTTTTGTTGTTATAGGGCGGTCATCATTTGCTCAGCAACTACCATTATATGACCAGTATCTTTATAACAAATTTCTGATCGACCCTGCACATGCAGGCAGTGACGGATATACCAGCTTTAACATAACTGCACGGGAACAATGGGTCGGCTACTCCGGGGCGCCCAGGACTTATTCCATAAGCTGGCAAACGAGAATACTTAAACGAAGTTATAAAATCAAAAAGACTATTTTTAACCAGACAGTCTTCACTCCAAAAAATGATGGGAAGGTAGGTTTAGGGTCCAACATCTTCAGTGACAAGAACGGACTCACTCAAAGAACAGGTTTCCAGGTAGCCTATTCATATCACATATGGCTTCAGAAAGCTACTCAACTATCTTTAGGCCTTGCTTTTACAGGGTACCACTTTATCATTAATGCAAATGCACAAAGTTTTGAAGACGCGAATGAACCATGGTTAAATGATAATTTACGCAGAGGAATATTTGTCCCGGATGTTGATTTTGGAATTTATCTTTTAAATCCCAGATTCAACTTTGGTTTTTCAGCTCTGCAATTATTTGGTGCTGCTGCCAAAATAGGTGATTATGCATACAGGAATTTCAGGATGGACAGACACTTTTATACGTTTGGATCCTATAATCTATCTGTCGGAAGCAGAACTGAAATCGAACCTTCAATTCTTTTTAAAATATCGGAAGAACTTAAACCCCAAGTTGACATTGGTGTTACCTGCATCTATGATGATAGATTATGGGCAGGTTTGACCTACAGAACCGGCGGAGGTTTGATAGCTAACATAAGGTTCAGATATATCCCGGACAATTCTAAATGGGCTGCTTTATATTTTGGATATGCTATTGATTTTACTCTCAATGAGATTCAATCTGTCACATATGGAACTCATGAATTGACAGTCGCTCTGAAATTCGGTGATAGTTCAAGAAAATACAGGTGGCTGGATCGATATTGATATATAGAAGCAGAACTCCCTTATATTAAAAAACCAACTCTGAGAAAAGCGACTGATAAGCCAGGTAAATTATACACAAAGATTTATTCTTTTTTGATCCACACCCTGATATCTCCGCCAGTCTGTCCGGCATCGGCAAAGGGAACTAATTTCAAATTAACAGGTTTACCACTGTAGAAAGCGCTGGTACTAAATATTTGAAAACCAACCCAGCCTTTTGGCAGCAATGTTTTTGTAATACTCTTTAGTGAAATCGAACCGGTTGATATTTTATCCATGTCTGTTATTTCAGGATTCAATACCTGATCAACAGCTAATACCTGGGTTCCATATTTAATGGCTATGTACTCCGGGTAACTAATACCTCCATCCAGAATTTGAACCGGCGTATCAAATGAAACAGTTACAACCTTATCCTTATCCCACAATTGTTCTATGTTCAGATATTGACCGGCAACTCCATTAAAACTTTTGCCATTTACAGCAGCTTTAAAATTCCTGCACCATGCAGGAACGTGCAATGATAACCGGAATTCACTTTTTGTTTCGGGATTAAGAGTAATTGTTACTTTTCCCTCTTCCGGGAATTTAGTATCCATAATACATTCAATCCCAACTTCTTTTCCATCCTTTGCAAAAACCTTATCCGTGAGTTTTCCTTTCGAATAAAGATTGATGTCAAAGCCATTATCCGAATTTTTTGAGTAAGCCAATTCAGGAATTGCAGCAATTCCTCTTGGTAAACTTGCAAGGCAGCAATGCCCGTTAATATTACAGCGGTAAGGCTTTTTACCCTGTAAGGCAGTGTAATAGCTCACGCAGCCCGTTTCCGGATTTTCGGCTGCAAATAAATGGTTGTATATTGTTTTTTCAATTTCGTTGATATATTTTGGTTCGCCAGTGAGATAATAAAGAGCCTGGCTGAACTGAAGCCAGGTTACTGTCACACAACCTTCGCCCATGTTTACAGCATTTCCGGCAGGCAGTACAAAATCTTCCTGGAATAGCTCCCCCTTGCTTGCAGTTCCTGTAATATATAGCTTGTGAGTCGCAATATCTTTCCATGCATTTTCGGCAGCTTTCAATAATTTTTCATTGCCTGTTAACTGGTACAGCTTTACAATCCCTGTAAGATTCGACATCATTTCATAAGCCTTTGCATCAGCTGTTTTGTCAAC
>PLNF01000026.1:0-8838 GCA_003141715.1 Bacteroidales bacterium
AGTCAAAAATGCAGCAGGTCAGCCACTTCCTTATGCTTCCATCAGAGTGAAAGACACTGCAGCAGAGAACATGGCTAATACCAAAGGTGAATTTAGGTTTGAGATTCCCGAGGGTTCAGAAACTCTGATCATCAGCTTGAAAGGATATAAAACACTGGAGGTACCTATAACAAAATCAAGGGTTTATAATGTTACACTGGAACAATAAGGTTGTAAGTAAGAGAATTAGTTTTAAAATAAATAATTAAAAGTATAGGGTATAATAATAATTCAACGGTCTTTATATTTTAGAGAATTATTCTAAACTATATTAAAAGTTTAACATTATTGTTTACTCTATTGGAAAAAAACAATTCATAATATATATTTGCAAATCGTATAAAATCTTAAACCTAAACAAATCGATAAAAATGAGTAAACAAGGAAGTTCGTTCAAAGATGCGTTGCAGAATGTTTTTGCAACAAGCGCTATTTTAATAGCATTTATAGTTTCCTATATTTTGTTCACACAAATAATGGGTAATCCTGTAAACTTCGAAGGTGGCAATCCAAAAGGACAAGCCCTTCAGGGTAACTATCTCGGAATGATTTACCTGGGTGGTTTGATCGTTCCTATTCTGATGACCTGCGTTTTAGTCCTTATCATTTTCATTTTTGAAAGGGTGATCACTTTGTCAAGAGCAAAAGGTAAAGGCAGTTTAAATACTTTTGTAAGTCAGCTTCAGAGTCTTCTCGGACAAGACAAGATTGAAGAAGCTATGGAAGCTTGTGACAAACAAAGAGGATCTCTTGCTAATGTAATGAAAGCAGGTTTGCTGCGTTACCGTGACCTTCAGAAAGACAAGGAGCTTGAAAAGGACCAGAAAATCCTCTCAATTCAGAAGGCTTTTGAAGAAGCTACAGCCCTTGAACTCCCGATGCTGTCAAAGAACATGGTTATTTTCTCAACCCTTGCTTCAATTTCAGTGTTGATTGGTCTTATCGGTACAGTTCTTGGGATGATCCGCGCATTCGCAGCTCTTGCCCATTCCGGCGCTCCCGATTCCCTTGCTCTTGCAGGCGGTATTTCTGAAGCTCTTGTCAATACTGCTTTTGGTATTACAGGATCTACCTTGTCAATCATTGCATTCAACTATTTCTCGTCAACAATCGATTCATACACATTTAAAATTGATGAAGCAGGTTTCAGTCTGACACAGAATTTTGCTGCTTCACTGAAAAACAACTAATTTTAAATTTATCTTTTGGTTTAAATTATACAAATAAAAAACTACAATGCCAAAGATTAAATTACCAACAAAGTCGCCCCATATCGACATGACGCCTATGGTTGACCTTTTCTCGGTAGTGCTGATGTTTCTAATGTTAACAGCTACGATGAGTCCAAACGATCCTGCTATTGTTGATACGCCTAGTTCTATATCAGAAAAACCGACTCCCAATTTTAATACAATGACTCTTCTTCTTTCAAAAGACGACAGGGTATTTCTTAATTTTGATAATGGAGAGGATACTACGCTTAAATTCAGACCAAAAATCCTTGCTGAGATGGGTAAGAGATACAATATTGAATTTACGGAAACTGAGTTAAAGGAATTCGAAAAATTCCCTTCTTCAATGGGAGTTCCTATGTCGAAAATGAAAGATTTCCTGGCTACTAAAGACGCGAAAGCAAGGGTTTTATTAGAGACAGGTATTCCTATTGATTCCCTGGATAATCAGCTCGCAGACTGGATACTCTTTACTCGTCAGATTAATCCAAATGTACAGGCTTGTATAAAAGGTGATTCCAAGACCTCTTATCCGATAGTAAAGAAAGTCCTTGACATAATGCAGGAAAAGAATGTGAAACAGTTTAATCTTATCACAAATCTTGATGCTGTAAAAATAAACCTAGCAGAAATACAAAAGTGATATGGCAGAAATAATTCAAGAGGAAAAAGCAGGCGGTAAAAGGAAAGCAAAAAAACATGCTCCGCATATAGATATGACACCTATGGTGGACCTTATGTGTCTGCTTATCACATTCTTTATGCTTACCTCGGCTTTAAATAAACCAAAAATCATGGAGATTGTTCTTCCGGAGAAGCAAACGGATCCAAATGCTGCGCCTCCAAAGATTGCAGCATCCCGTACAATGAACATCCTCCTTGGTCCTGATAATAAAATTTATTGGTACACGGGAAATGTAAAACCAGAGGAATATAATAGTCTGCCCCCTGTAAATGAAACAGATTTTAGCCCATCCGGTATTCGTATGTTGCTGCTTGAGAGAAACAGAGCACTCTTCAAAAAGATTGATAATTACAAGAATCTGGTAATTACCGGTAAGCTTGTTATCACTCAGGATTCTTTGAACGGATCAATCAGACAGCTGAAGAAAGATGACGATACCGGTCCTATTGTTCTTATCAAAGCTTATAAGAAAGCGAATTACGGTAATGTTGTTGACATCTTCGATGAGATGAATATTTGCGGAGTAGCACATTACATGTTAGTTGATATTACCTGGTATGAAGAGAAGATGGTGGAAACCGCAGCAGGAATTCCATCAACTGCTGTTATTGCCAAGAAATAAACCGTAAACCTGAAAAAAAATGGCAAAAGAAAAAATTAATGCTCCGGCCTTTGATGACATAGTCTTCGAGGAAAGGAATAAGGAATACGGAGCTTATAGACTGCGTAAAAGGTACAATCGAAATGTAAGTATTTCTTTGCTTATAGGTATTTTAATATTAGCAACAGCTATTATTACGCCTTATTTAAATGCAAAAGCATCTGAAAACAAATCAAAACGTGCGGAAAGACAGGTACAGATCAAGATGGAGAAACTCGATCAGCCAAACGAACAGGCTCCTCCGCCTCCGCCTCCTCCTCCGCCGCCAACTGATGTTGTTCAGCAGCAGAAATATGTTCCTCCTGTGGTTGTTGACTCAATCAGGCCTGAAGATGTAAAACAGCTTATGACAGCTGATCAGGCACAGACTGAAGTTAAAAACACAGAAGTAGTTGAAGCTGTGGTGCAGGTCAAAGAAGAGGTACAGGAATCAGATGCAGAAGCCACACCATTTGTTGTTGTAGAAGAGATGCCTATGTTCCCTGGCGGGGATGTGGAACTTCTTAAGTATATTGCAGATCACACACAATACCCTGAGATTGCAAAGGAAAACAATATCCAGGGAAAAGTTATCGTGAGGTTCTGTGTAACTTCCAAAGGAGGTGTAAATCAGGTAAGCGTACTGAAGGGTGTTGACCCCGAGCTTGATAAAGAAGCGATGAGGGTTGTGACCACACTTCCACCATTTAAACCAGGTAAACAGGGTGGAAAACCCGTACCTGTATGGTATATGGTACCAATCGCGTTTACACTTAAGTAAAATTCTAGTTTACTAATTATAGGAAAAAGGCTGGATCGTAAGATTCAGCCTTTTTTTTTTGGATGAAGAAGAATTAAGAACAAAGAACATTTGAACATCGAATTAAGAACTTAAGTCACTTCTGATTTCTAAATTCGTTTGTTCGTTGTTCTTACTTCTTTAGTTCCTTTAAAAGTAATTTAATAAAATCTTCAATGTCCTTTTCCTGTGTATCCCAACTTGCCATTAACCGGTATTCAGATCTCTTCTCGTCCCATGGATAAAAGAAGTAATGTTTCCTCATTTTTTCAGCAACTGCAGCAGGCATTATCACAAAAACACCATTTGACTGAACCTCCTGGGTGATCTTAACTTGCGGGATCTGCTTCAGCCGCTCAGCGAGCAATCTGGCCATTGAATTAGAATTTGTAGCACAGCTTTTCCAAAGGTCATTGTGAAAATACGCAATGTACTGAGCTGAAATAAACCTCATTTTGGAGGCAAGCTGCATTCCCTGTTTTCTTATATATTTAAAATCAGCTGACAGACCTGGTTTAAGGAAACAGATTGATTCCCCAGACATCATCCCATTCTTTGTACCCCCAAATGAAAGAACATCGACACCTGCATCAGTTGTGAATGCCTTAAACGGTAGATTAAGTGATACAGCAGCATTTGCAATCCGTGCACCATCCATATGAAGCAACATACCTCTGTCATGAGCATAATCAGCAATTTTGGCTATTTCAGCAACAGTGTAGACCGTCCCCATTTCAGTCGATTGTGTAATCGAAATTACTTTAGGTTGAGAGTGATGCTCGAAATCAAATCCGTGCATATGTTTCTCGATAAGTTCAGGATTAATTTTCCCATCAGCTGTTTCCACTACAAGGACTTTACATCCGATAAACTTTTCAGGGGCGCCGCATTCATCACCCTCCAGATGTGCTGTCGATGCAGTAATGACTGAATTCCAGGATTTCATTATACCGGAAAGACCAAGCACATTGGCAGCAGTACCGGTAAAGACAAAATATGTCTCACTGGAACTACCTAAATGCTCTTTAAAAATATTTATAGCCTGTTCAGTGTAACCATCAGAGCCATATCCCATTACATGACCAGAATTTGAGGAAATTATTTCCTTTAAAATTTCAGGGTGAATACCGGCATTGTTATCACTGCCAAATCCTCGTTTATTTGTTTTGTTTTCCATAAAAATTATTAAGGAGTTTAAAAGCTTACCTATCAGCAAAAAAAGTCTGAATTACCATTTTATTTGGTGCATTATTTATGTAAAGGAACGTTTTAAAAACTATTCGGATTAATATTTATTGAAAAAAAATTTATCTTGTAAGTTATAAATAAAAGATATTTATTTAAACAAAAATATTATCAATGGAAAAGGATAACGAGAAAGAAGTGATTAAAAAAATCAATGACGGAAATAACAGTACATTCAGGGAATTGTACGGCTCCGATGCAAAAGTCCTTAAAAAACAGGCAAAAAGGTATAGCAGCCTTATCGAAAAATTTAAAAGCTCATTTGGCCCTAATGAACTAATGCTTTTCAGTTCTCCAGGGCGTACCGAGATTGGCGGGAATCATACGGATCATAATTACGGACGTGTCCTGGCAGGTGCAGTTAACCTTGACAATGTTGCGGTTGCGGCTACTAACAATACAAATGTTGTAAGAATTGAATCTGTTGGTTATCCAAAATTTGAAGTTGATCTGTCAAAGCTTACCTCCGACAAAAAAGAAAATTTCACTTCTGTGGCCCTGGTGAGGGGGATTGGCTCCAGAATGAAAGAGCTTGGATTCCAGATTGGGGGTTTCGACTGCTGTATTGATGGTGGAGTGCCCGTAGGTTCGGGTTTGAGCTCATCTGCATCATTCGAAGTTCTGATTGGTGCTATCTTCAGCCATTTATTCAATAACGGGAAGCTTGATCCCGTACAGAATGCCATTATCGGGCAATATTCTGAAAACGTGTTCTTCGGCAAACCCTGTGGATTAATGGATCAAACCGCCTGTGCTGTAGGTGGTCTGGTTACAATTGATTTTAAAGATCCGGCAAAACCGATCGTTAAAAAGGTAAATTTTGATTTCGTTGCTACCGGTTTTGCTTTGGTTATTACAGATACCGGCAGTAATCACGCTGATCTTAATGATGAGTATGCATCATTACCTACCGATATGAAAGCTGTTGCAGCTGAGTTGGGTGCAAAAGTTCTACGTCAGGTTACTCTGGAGCAAGTATTAGAGATAGCTCCAAAAATCCGTAAGAAAGTTGGTGATCGTGCCATTCTTCGGGCTATTCACTTTCAAGGAGACAATCAGCGCGTTGTTGATCAGGTAGCTGCCCTGGAAAAGAATGATTTTAAGTCATTTCTGGGAATGGTTATTGATTCAGGTTTCAGCTCGTATATGTACAATCAAAATATTTACCCTGTTAATAATGTTAAAGAGCAAGGAGTTTCTTTAGCTCTTGCGTTAAGTGAACTTGTGTTGAAAGGAAAAGGTGCATGGCGTGTTCATGGCGGAGGTTTTGCAGGCACAATCCAGGCATTTGTTCCACAAAGTCTGCTCGATAGATATGTCTCAACATTAGAGCATGTTTATGGAAAAGGTTCCTGCCACAAACTCTTTATAAGGCAGAAAGGCGCTGTTAAAATTGATCTATAGCCTCTAAAAATGCTTGTGCTTGTAAATTTTATGTAAAATAAATTAATAATTAGACTATGAGTAACTCAACCAAATCCAATTATTTGTTTCCATTAATTGTAATGGCTTCGCTTTTCTTTTTGTTCGGTTTTATAACAACTATGAACAACTCCACTATCGATTTCCTGAAAAATGCGTTTGGCTTAAACAATGTTCAGAAACAATTGCCCAACACATTTTTCTATGGAGCTTATATTTTGTCAGTGCCCGTAGGTTTGATGCTGACAAAAATAGGTTATAAAAATGGGGTACTTGCCGGACTAGGTTTAATTTCACTGGGCTTCTTCCTTTGCATTCCAGGTGTTTCGCTGGGCTATTACGGATTTCTGAGCACTGTTTCTGTCTTTGCAATTGGGGTAGTGATTCTTCAGGTAGCCGCCGGACCTTATGTAAATGCATTAGGAAGTCCTGAGACTGGTGCCAGCCGTCTTACTCTGACAAACGCTCTTAATTCGGTTGCAACAATCATTGCTCCTATTTTCGTTTCGGTTCTTCTAGTAACTCCGAAACTCGAGCCAGGCATTAAAATGGAAAATTCTGCAATACAGCATATTGTTAAAGGCCCATTTATGGTAATCGGTATAATTACTGCAGTTATACTCGTAATAATGTTCTTCTTAAAACTGCCTGAAATAAAAAGTGAGGAAAATGAATCCGAAGGTCAGGAGAAGAAACAATACAAGTCAAGTGCTTTCAAATACACTCATGTTTGGCTAGGCTCATTAGCCATATTCCTGTACATGGGAATTGAAATAGGTCCATCCAGCTTTTTTCCCGATTATGCAGCTAAACTTGGCATTCATGGCATTAACCCTATCGATATGCTTAAATATTATTGGGGAGGTATGATGGTAGGTCGTGTACTTGGAATCTTTATTTTAAGAAAATACAAAGCTGCCCGGATTTTAACTATTTGTTCAATTGGTGGAGCTGTTTTGCTTGGGAGTTCATTTGCTCTCAGTTCAAGCGCTCCCGGCATTGCCATGTGGTTATTCCTTGCTACCGGATTATTCCACTCGATAATGTGGCCGGTTATTTACAACCTTGCACTCGAAGATTTGGGACCACATGCAAAAGTAGCTTCAGGTGTTATTGCAACTTCGGTTATCGGTGCTTCTATCTCAACCCTGATTATGGGTAAAATACAGGCTGTAACAGGCTCGGTAATAATAGCTGTAAGCCTGATGTTCATTTATTACCTTTATCTTGTCTTTTTTGCCACAAAAGGCTCAAAATTAAGATGATCTGATTTTTCAGGATATACTTGAATAGTTATATTTTTGCAGAAACAAATTCGTGAAAACCCGATACTTCATATTTATCTCATACAATGGCACTTCCTATCATGGCTGGCAGGTACAGCCCAATTCAGTCACTGTTCAGAAGATACTGGATGAAGCATTGAGTGTTGTACTTAACGAAGAAATATCGACTATTGGTGCAGGAAGAACAGATACCGGAGTTCATGCTACATTCTTCTGTGCTCATTTTGACAGTATTTCACCCGATCTTTTGACAATAGGAAATCTGATTTTCCGGCTTAACCAATATCTGCCCGCCGATATATCCGTTTTCTCATTAAAAAAAGTGGCCCCCGATGCAAACGCAAGATACAGCGCTGTTTCAAGGACTTACAAATATTATATATCAAGGATAAAGGACCCGTTTTCACTTCATTCAAGCTGGTACCTTCACGGCAGTATTTATATTGACACAATGAATGAGGCATGTAATCTGCTGTTGCAGCATTCCGACTTTACAAGCTTCAGCCGGCTTCATTCAGGTGCAAAATCTAATATCTGCAAGATATACAATGCAGTATGGCAGGAAGCAGATAACCGTCTTGTATTTACAATTAAAGCCGATCGGTTTCTCAGGAACATGGTAAGAGCAATTGTCGGAACTATGGTAGAAGTCGGCTTTGGGAAAATGGATATTAAAGAATTTGAAGATATTATCTTTGCGAAGGACCGTTGCAAAGCCGGCAAATCGGCTCCTGCTAAGGGGCTGTTTCTGACTGATATTGAGTATCCGGTGGAGATATTTGCAAATGATCAATATTCATCCGGCAGCTCTTTCAGCTGCGCCAATGTAAATACAGGACCATCCTTGCAAACATAAACTTTACCTACGTTGCAACGACCACATTTTCCAAAACCACATTTCATACGATTTTCAAGAGTTGTGTAAATATTTTCATCTGCAAAACCTAGTTTTGCAAGTACAGGAAAAGTATATTTTATCATAACCGGAGGTCCGCAAACTATGGCAACTGTATCTTTTGATGAAGGGGCAATTTTCTCAACTATAGTGGGAACAAAACCAATCTCTCCCCGCCAGTCCGGTGATTCGCCACCGGGATCGACAGTTGTAATAAGCTTAACATCTTTTCTAAGCTCCCAGTCTTTAAGCTCCTCTTTATAAACAAGATCTTTAACGGTTCTGGCGCCATAAATAATAGTGACATCTTTGAAATTATCCCTCAGATCGAGTGCATTCCAGATTACGCAGCGCATAGGGGGCAATGCAATGCCACCGGCAATAAAAAGAAGGTTCTTACCTTTCCATTCTTCAATAGGAAAAACATTGCCGTAGGGCCCTCTAAAACCAATTATACTCCCTTCTTCGCAACCTGAAAGGGCATTGGTAACCTTGCCGGTCTGCCTGAAAGTACACTCAATATATCCTTTCCTTGTAGGCGGGGATGCAATACAAAAAGTCGATTCACCAATGCCGTAAACAGAATATTCTCCAA
>PLNF01000026.1:8850-34728 GCA_003141715.1 Bacteroidales bacterium
TGAATAGAAATTAAATGTTCGAGTATATTCATATCAACCGGACATGCCCTTGAACAACGGCCACAACCGGTACAGCCATAAACTGACAACCTCTCCGGCATGTAAGAAAATTTATGCATGATCCTCTGTCTCCATCTTGCGGACTGCACATCTCGCGGGTTATGTCCCGAAGTATGGAGTGTGAAATGTGAAAACCCGCAGGAATCCCAGCATCTTACACGTGAACCTTTCTTTCCATGCGCTTCATCCTGGATATCAAAACATGCACAGGTAGGACAAACATAGGCACATGCCCCGCAACCCAGGCATCTCAGGGATTGTTCAATCCACTCTTTACTTTCAAAAAACTTATCAAGTTTCGTCCTGATTTCTTCATGGTTAAATCTTACCGGCACTTCTGCAAGAAATTTCTCTTTCCCGGGAGTATCTGATTTTTCGAAGAGAGCCGATGCAAGAGTAACAACAGTTTGCCCTTTTTCAGTTAAAATTTCAGCAAGATAATCACCATCTTCTCCCAAACGGGTGAATAATATATCGCTTCCTGCTGTATTTCCAGGATTGCCGCCAACGGATGTACAGAAACAGTATTCATCTGATTTGATGCAGCTGAATCCAAAAACTGTAACCTTCGATAAACGGTTATTGTAAATTTCGTCTTTATAATCCCAGTTAAAAATTGAACTCAGCTCTCCTATTCCTATTGCATCACAGGGTCTGACTCCCCAGAGTACCACTTCCGGAATATCTTTAAGATCTATTCCCTTGACAGACATCCCCTCTTTGCTCTTCGAATAATCGAGGATCTTTTCGGCACGGGGAAAGGCAATATCTTTCGATGACTTCGAAGTCTGAATATACCCGGTTGAAATCCCGGCAAAGCTTTCTGCATCCCTGAAAGTGGTTTTCCCGTTTTTTGAAAAAGGAGCATAGATTGTTTTACTGTTCTGCTTTAAGATATCGAAAAGCTTTTCCAGTGAGTCTTTCCTGACCAATCGCTTATCAATATTCATATCTTAATGTATAAAATTTTCTTTATCATCAGGTTTATAAGTTGACATGAGATGATCGCCTTTAAGAGCAGGCTGATAACCGCCAAAGTGCTCCTTTGCGTCTTCCAGCATCTTCTTGGTCAGCAGGTTAATCGGAATAGAAAGCGGGCACGCATTATAACATGCGTCACAATCTATGCAGCGGCCTGTAAGATGGATCGCCCGCATGATATGCCATTCAAGGTTACCAAGTTCGTGCGACGGAACCGGTATCCACTGAGGCTGGTTAAAATCAACGGTGCACTGGTGACAGTAGCACATTGGACATGCGGCACGGCAGGCATAACACTTAAAGCATGGAGCCAATTCATCGATCCAGAATTTCCAGCGTTCAGCCTGGGTCATCTTTGCCAGTTTGTCAAGCATCTCTTTGTTGCGTGCATCGATTTCAATTGTATATTGATGGACAAACGTTTCAACCTCAACAAGATTCCCGAATTCTATTAATTTGCTTTCGGGTGTTATTCCCAGCACCAGTAGATTATTGTCATTTACCTGGAACTCGGATGCAAGCTGAATTATGCTGCGCATTACAGGTAAAGTGGCTGCAATAGCCATTTTTCCCTTTTCTTTTACTTCCTTTTTGGTAACATAGGCTGCAAGGTTCTGAACACAACGACTATCAAATATCAGTTTATCAGCATCCTCAGATTTTTCGACAAAAAGAGCCCTTGTTTTATTCCCGGTACCCTGCTCATAACCAATCACTACCTTTACTGCAGAGGTTTCTATAAGCTCTTTCGCACGTTTTATTAAATCATCCATGGCTCACCTCCTTTTCAGGGTATTTAGCAACTTTTTTATATTCGGTATAAGGTCCCAGCTCACGAACTGATGCAACAGTGGCGTTGACAATATCAGCCCATTTGGCTCCTTCTGCTGCCGATACCCATGAGAATTTAATGCGTTCCGTATCTATTCCGGTGAAATCGCATAACGATCTGAACATTATCCATCTTCGCCTTGCATGAAAGTTTCCTGAGGTATAATGACAATCATTGGGATGACATCCTGAAACGATAATACCATCGGCACCTTCATCAAAGGCTTTCAATAATAACATATAATCAATGCGCCCAGTACAGGGGAACCTGATAATGCGAACATTTGAAGCATATTTGATACGGCTGGTGCCGGTAAGGTCTGCTCCGGCATAAGTACACCAGTTACAGACGAAAGCAACAATTTTTGGTTCAAATTCAGCCATTAACACTATATATTAATATTCATTTAATAAAGCCATAACTTCGGTATACATCTGCTCATGTGTATAACCCTGTATATCAATTGATTTTGTCCGGCAAAAAGCGACACATGTACCACATCCCTGACAGAGACCCGGATTAACTTTTGCCATCGATTTGATAACTTCACCGTTTCTATTCTTTATCTCTTCCTTCTCAATGGCCTGATAAGGGCAGGTTGAGATACAAAGGAAACATCCCACACATGATGAATAAACAGGAGGAGCCTGACGGTTTACAACGGCAATAATCGGCTCACGTGTAAGTTCGTCCTGGGAGAATAACCCGGCGACTTTAACCGCAGCACCAGAAGCCATAGCCACTGATTCTGGAATGTCGCGCGGTGCCTGACAAGCACCTGCCAGAAAGATGCCTGCTGTATTTGTTTCCACAGGTTTCAGTTTGGGATGAGCCTCAGCAAAGAATTTATAAGGATCATAAGAAATATGCAATTTCTGAGCAAGCTCTTCAGCACCTTCATTGGCAACACCTGCAGTAGCCAGGACAACCATATCGGCTTCAATTTCAACCGGCATTGCATTCAGTAAAGTATCTGCTCCGTCAACTATGAGTTTACCGTTCTTTTCATAAATCCTTGAAACTCTGCCCCGAATATAGTTAACACCATCGTCTTCAATAGCCCTTCTGACAAATTCCTCATACATCTTGCCTCCTGCCCTAATATCCATGTAGAAGACATATGATTTCCCTCCATGTACTTTATGCTGATACAACATGGCATGTTTTGCAATATACATACAGCATATTTTAGAGCAGTAAGGAATACCTTTAGCAGGGTCTCGCGATCCTGCACATGCAAGGAATACGATTTTCTCCGGTATCTTGCCATCAGATGGTCTCCGGATCTCTCCCAGAGTAGGACCGGAAGCCGATGCGAGACGCTCGAACTGAAGTCCGGTGATAACATCAGGATATTTGCCAAAGCCATATTCCGGAAAGAAATCAGGTTGCTTCACAGTGAATCCGGTTGCAATAACAATAGCTCCGACTTCAACCTCCATAATCTGATCTTCCTGATCGAATCGTATGGCACCAGTCGGGCAAACTATTTCGCAAATTTTGCACTTACCTTTAATATAATATGTACAATTAATCCTGTCAATTACAGGTTTATTTGGAACAGCCTGTGGAAAAGGTACATATATAGCAGTTCGTTTGCCGAGGCCTTCATTGAATTCACTCGGTATTTTCTTTGCCGGACATTTAGTTGTACAGAGGCCGCAACCGGTACAAAGTTTTTCATCGAGGCTTTTTGATTTTCTCCTTATTTTGGCTTTGAAATTACCAATGAATCCTTCGAGACTTTCAAGTTCAGCATATGTATATAATGTAATATTCGGATGTTGAGCCACTTCTACCATCCTAGGAGTAAGGATACATTGCGAACAGTCGAGTGTGGGGAATGTTTCCGACAACTGCGACATATGGCCACCAATTGAAGGATCTCTCTCAATCAGGATTACTTTATGACCGGTGTTGGCTATATCGAGACTTGCCTGAATTCCGGCTATTCCACCTCCAATTACAAGAGCGGTCTTTGTGACCGGTACTTTTATTTCACTAAGTGAATGATTATACTTTACTTTTTCAACGAGAATCCTGACCAGATCAATTGCTTTTTCAGTAGTGGCTTCACCTTTTTCATGAACCCAGGAACAATGTTCCCGAAGGTTAGCCATTTCGCACATAAATGGATTCAATCCTGCTTCAGCGCAGGCTTTTCTGAAGGTAGGTTCATGCATCCTTGGTGAGCAGGAGGCCACAACTACCCCGGTAAGCCCCTTCTCTTTAATTGCGCTTTTAATAAGATTCTGCCCGGGGTCGGAACACATATATTTATAATCTACGCTATAGGCTACACCATCATAATTGCCAGCTGTTTCAGCAACTTTAGCGCAATCGACAGTAGCACTTATGTTTTCACCGCAATGACAGACAAATACTCCAATTTTTGACATATAATTGTATACTTGTTATTTCTAAAAACTATATTTTATCTGAATATAACAATCGCTATTTAGATGCTTTTTACCCCCTACCCAGCCTTCCCCCACGGGGGAAGGAGAAAAATCATTTCCCCCTTGGGGGAAACAGGAAAGGGGGTTAAATAAAACTATCGATTTAGCTGAATTCATCATAATCAAACTGATACTTTAACAAAATGCCTTTGAAGACCAAGGGCTTTCCTGTCGAGTCCAAGGGCAAGACCAATAGCCTGTGTAATATAAAGGACAGGAATATCAATTTTTTCGCCCAGGTAAGAGTTAATTGCATCACGGCGCATATCGAGATTCGAATGGCACATCGGGCAGGCAACTATCACAGCTTCAGCGCCGCGATCTTTGGCGTCACCGATTATCTTACCCGAGAGTCTGCCCACTGAGCTGGTTCTTGAAACAGACAAACCTGCCCCGCAACATTCCGTTTTAAAGGCCCAGTCAATAGGAGTTGCTCCTGCCTTAAGCATCAGCACGTCCAGAGACTGAGGATCTTCCTCCCTGTCAAATTTTAGTATCTCATGCGGCCTAACTAGCAGACAACCGTAATAACATGCAACTTTATGATCAAATGGCTTTACAACCCGTCCCTCGAGGTTTGGTGTAATATATTTGTCGAGCATCTGGACGATATTTAAAACGCTTACCGATCCGGTATATTCAAGACCATTTGCGTCAGTTACTGCAGTCTTAAGTGCCGGGTCTTTCGATAGCTCATATTTTGTGACCGTCAACCTGCTGTAACAGGCTGCACACGGAACAACTATTTCAGTTAATCCCTGCTTTTCAGCAAGAGACAGAATTCTTGCCGGAAGCGCCAGAGAAAGTTCTTTATTCATGTTATGGGCGGCTGTTGCCCCGCAGCAATTCCAATCATTTATTTCCTCCATATTGATATCGAAGGCTTTTGCAACGGCAAGGACCGACTCAGCGTATTCGCGCGAGGATCCTTTCAGGGAACAACCTGGATAAAATCCGAGAGTCATATATTTAGTTTTTATTCTTTTTGTTAGATTTTCTGAAGATTGCAGCTACACCTGAACGGTCTTTTATCAGCTCAGGAATTATATTTAATTTACCACGTTTCATCATTTTGGGTGCCAGGGCAAGATCGTCAAGAATTTTTAATGTCCTGGTTTTATAGTCAACAAATAATCCGATTTCATAAAGTCTTCCTGTAAACCTAATCGAGTCGAGAAAAGATTTATGAAAGGCAACAATCTCTTTTGCTTTTGGATTTGCTTTTTTCTCATTTAATGATTTCTCTCTCAGGAAATCCATCATTTTAGGAATATCGATACTCATAGGACAACGGGCAAAACACATCTCGCATGTGAGGCATACCCATATAGAGAAAGAGCGCAAGACTTTATCTTCAAGGTCGGGGTTGCCTGTCTGCAACATCCTCATAATTACACTCGGGGGATAATCCATCTCTTCTGAAAGGGGACAGCCGGCAGAGCATTTTCCGCATTGATAGCACTGACTAACTTTAACTTCTGTATGTCCCAACACCTCCTCGCCAAGTCCGGATATTCCGGAATGATGTGTATCTGAACTCATAATATTCTAATTAGTGCTGAATATGAATGACATTTATGATAACCCTCAAAAGTAACTATTATTACAGCTCTAATAACATGAAAAAAGTCATATTAAGGATTTCATTATAATCCTGAAAAACCTCTGATCCTCTTTTCAGGCTGTAACTTTCATCTAATCTGTGAAATAAATAACAGTGTATTTTTCAGCAATGTGATAAATATCACTTATATCATATGTTAATCATTTCACAAAACAAAAAAAAAATCTATTTTTGTGCGGCTTAAACCAAACCAATACCATATTCCATGAATAATGAATGGTTAATTTTATTTTTCCTTGTAGGAGCCATTTTTGTAGGATTGGTTCTGATCTTTTCAGGAATCGTAGCTCCAAAATCAATAAATCCCCAGAAATTTGACCCGTATGAGTGTGGCATCCCTACCGAGGGCATTACATGGCTGCAGTTTAATGTCGGGTATTATCTTTTTGCCATTCTCTTTCTGGTATTCGATGTTGAGACAGTCCTTGTATTTCCATGGGCAGTGGTAATGAAGGAAACAGGTATGGCTGCATTTATTGAAATAGTTATTTTCTTCTTCATACTGGGCTTAGGATTATTATATGCCTGGAAAAAACATGCTCTTATATGGGAATAAAAGGAATGAAGAGAGAAGAATTCGGGGATAATGAAAGCCTTGATCTTCTTAATGAATCCGGATCCAATGTTCTTTTAACCACAATCGATGATGTAATAAACTGGGGCAGGAAGAACTCATTATGGCCTCTCACCTTTGCAACAAGCTGTTGCGGCATTGAAATGATGGCTGCAGGCGCTCCAAGGCATGACTTTGCAAGATTCGGGATGGAAGTTTACAGAGCCAGTCCCCGTCAGGCTGATGTTATTGTTGTTGCCGGAACTATTGTTATTAAAATGGCACCGGTATTAAAACGGCTCTACAACCAGATGTCAGAACCAAAGTATGTTGTTGCAATGGGTGCATGTGCAATTTCAGGAGGTCCGTTTTTCCTAAATTCTTATTGTGTTGTAAAAGGAGTTGAACACGTGATACCTGTTGATGTATATGTTCCGGGATGCCCTCCCCGTCCGGAAGCATTATTATATGGTATGCTTCAGCTCCAGCGAATGATTGAAACACAAACTATGAAATCTAGGAAGATTAGGAATACTTCACATGATTCAAAATAAATACCCGAAATATTCAGAAATCTGATTATCAATGGATAAAATACAACTTGGAGAATTTATTAAATCAATCGATCAGGATCTCGAAATCGAAGAAGGTAAGCAATACGTAGAGGTAACAGTCCCACCTTTAAAATTGTATTTATTAGCGAAACAGCTCCGGGATAAAAAAGAAGCACAATTTGATTTCCTGTTTTGTCTGAGTGGTGTGGATTATGGTCAGGATTTGGGAGTAGTTTATCACCTTCGTTCTACAATCTATGATCATACAATTGTGTTAAAGACCCGTACTTCTGACAGGGAACATCCTCAATTCGATTCTGTATCTGATATCTGGAAGACTGCTGATTTTCATGAAAGAGAAGCATTCGATCTTCTTGGGATCAGATTTACAAATCATCCTGATTTGAGAAGACTCTTTCTTGACAGTTCATGGGGTTACCCGTTAAGGAAAGATTATGTTGATGATATTAATATTGTTACCAAGTAATTTATGGAAGAAGAGGTAAAAAATATTACCCCTGATGAGCGGCAGGAATATGTTATTAACATGGGACCGCAGCATCCATCAACTCATGGTGTGTTAAGGCTCGTGGTATCACTTAAAGGTGAGATTGTTAAAAACATTGAGCCTCATATCGGATATATTCACAGGGGCATTGAAAAGATGTGCGAGAGTATCACATATCCACAGATTATACATCTCACCGACAGGATGGATTACCTTTCTGCCCATATAAATAATGAAGCAGTTTGTCTGAATGTTGAAAAAGCTCTTGAGGTTGATATTCCCGACAGGATAAAAGTAATACGTACAATAATGTCCGAACTCACACGCATCCAGTCACATCAACTTTGGTGGGCTTCATTCGGCATGGATCTGGGAGGCTTAACCTGTTTCTTTTACGGATTACGCGACAGGGAGAAAATTCTCGACATTTTTGAAGAGACTTGCGGGGGACGTATGTTAGTCAGCTATAATTGCCCGGGAGGTGTTATGTATGATATCCATCCGAACTTTCAGAAAAGAGTAAAAGATTTTATAAAATATTTCAGAAAGATTTTACCCGAATATGATCAACTTCTCTCCGGGAATGTGATTTTTCATGAACGTAGTAAAGGTATTGGAAAATTATCACTTGAAGATGCTATCTCTTATGGCGTCACAGGACCTACGGGCAGGGCGTCAGGTTTTTCATGCGATGTACGGAAGCATGAGCCATACAGTGCATACGACAGAATAACCTTCAAGGAAATACTCCATACCGAAGGGGACACATACAGCCGTTATATTGCAAGGATAGATGAGATGTGGGAATCGATGAATATTATTGAGCAACTGATTGATAATATTCCTGAAGGTCCATTTGCAGTGAAAATGAAACCAATTATCAAACTTCCCGAAGGTGAGTATTACCAGAGAGTAGAAACAGCACGAGGAGAATTGGGAGTATATATTATCAGTGACGGGAACAAGAACCCATATCGGGTAAAGTTCAGATCTCCGAATTTTGTGAACTTATCCGTATTTAATCATATTGTGAAAGGTTTCAAGATAGCTGACCTCGTAGCAATCGGAGGCTCCTTGGATTTAGTGATACCGGATATAGACAGGTAGGGCTCAGGGCTCAGGGCGCAGGGCAAAAGGCAAAAAAAAGTAGAAAGGCAAAAGTTAATAGTTAAAAAATAAAAACATGCTGCTCGATATAATAACAAATAACTCCATAACAGCACCTTCGGAACCATGGTGGAAAGTTGTTTATGATTTTTCCTCGCTGACAAAATGGGTCGATACCAGCCTTCATAGTTCTATGTCATCATTTTGGGCCACTATAACTGAAATGTTAATCATTGGTGTACTAATCTTGCTCTTCTATGCGCTCGTTGGCCTGTTTCTGGTCTATGCAGAAAGGAAAGTATGTGCCTTTATGCAGAACAGGCTAGGACCTAACAGAGTCGGACCATTCGGGATCTTCCAGACGATTGCTGATCTTTTCAAATTACTATTTAAGGAGCTGGTCCCAATCAAGAATGCCGATGGATTTCTCTTTAACCTAGCTCCTTTTATTGTTATCATAGCATCATTTATGGCGATAGCTGCTATCCCATTTGCCAAGGGGCTGCATGCCATCGATCTCAATATCGGGGTATTATATGTTATTGCTGTTTCAGCCATGGGAGTCATCGGAGTGCTGCTAGCCGGCTGGTCAAGTAATAATAAATACTCATTGATTGGTGCTATGCGCAGCGGTGCCCAGATTGTAAGCTATGAATTGTCCGTAGGTCTGGCATTAATTACTATTGTTATTATGGCAGGATCAATGCAGTTGTCGGTGATTGTTGAAGCTCAAAGAGATGGCTGGTTTATTTTTAAAGGTCATATCCCGGCATTTATTGCTTTCATAGTTTTTCTGATTTCCAGTACTGCAGAAACGAATCGCGGGCCGTTTGACCTTGCGGAAGCTGAATCTGAACTGACAGCAGGTTATCATACTGAATATTCCGGCATAAAATTCGCTTTCTTCTTCCTTGCTGAATACATCAATATGTTTATCGTTGCATCAATAGCTGCAACAGTTTTCCTCGGAGGATGGATGCCATTTCATGTTGGTTACTGGGAAGGTTTTAACCATATAATGGATTTCATTCCACCTTTTATATGGTATATAGGAAAAACATTTTTTGTAATCTTCCTGATGATGTGGTTCAAATGGACATTCCCCCGATTGAGAATTGATCAGTTGCTTACACTTGAATGGAAATATTTATTGCCGATCAATCTGGTTAATGTATTGATTATGGCGTTTATCGTCCTCATGGGCTGGCATTTTTAATAGTAAACAACTATAAATATATATCTCTGGATGAGAAGTATAATAAATTATCTGAAGGAAATAATATTGGGTGTATGGTCGCTGCTTAAAGGTATGAAAGTTACAGGATCATACTTTTTCAGGCCGAGCACAATCGTGACTCAAAAATACCCGAGCAACAGGAAAGATCTTGTGATGTTCGACCGTTTCAAAGGTGAGGTGGTGATGCCACATAATGAAAAAAATGAACATAAGTGCACTGGTTGCGGGATTTGCGAACTGAATTGTCCGAATGGTACAATCGAAGTAATCTCTAAGACAATTATTTCTGAGGATGGAAAGAAAAAACGGGCTATTGACAAGCACATCTACAGGTTAGGTATGTGTACTTTCTGTGCTTTATGCGTTAAAACATGTCCATCAAATGCTCTGGCCTTCTCACAGAAATTTGAACATGCCGTCTTTAACAGGGCGCTTCTTATCAAAACTTTAAATAAACCAGGTTCACAATTAATGAAAGGAGTTGAGTGATGGCCTCGATTATGTTTATTCTTTTTTCTGCGATGATAGTTATATTTTCAATTTTGACGGTCACGAGTCGCAAAATCCTGAGAGCTGCAGTATTTCTACTGTTTGTCCTGGTGTCAACTTCAGGGCTATATTTCTTGCTGAATTACCAGTTTCTTGCAGCTGTCCAGCTTACACTTTACGCAGGCGGGATTGTAGTTCTTATCATCTTTTCAATCCTGTTGACAAGTCATATAAGTCAGAAGTTCGAATCTTCAGGTTGGAAGAAGAACATTTTTTCTGCAATTGCGGCGCTGACCGGTGCTATATTATGTGTTATAACGATTCTCGATTACAAATTTTCAGCCACCAGCCAGGCAGCACAGGAGGTAAATATGAGATTAATTGGAAAAAGCCTTTTATCGGTTGATTATGACGGATATGTACTTCCATTTGAGGTGATATCGGTATTACTTCTTGCAGCGATGGTTGCAGCAATCGTGATCGCAAAAAAAGGAGCTCCAAAAACGATAGGATCACCAACATTAAATCAGGAATAAGATGAACTCAGGAATACCAATACAATACTTTTTAATCCTTGCAACTATGATGTTCTTTGCAGGAGTTTACGGCTTTCTGACACGCCGGAATCTGATCACAATACTCATGTCAGTGGAATTAATTTTAAATTCAGTAAATATAAATTTTCTGGCTTTCAACCGGTATCTCTATCCACATAAGCTGGAAGGGATGTTTTTCAGTCTGTTTATAATTGCCGTTGCAGCTTCTGAGGCCGCAGTTGCAATTGCTATAATAATTAATATCTACAGGCGGTTTACAACCATAAATGTGGAAGACGTTAATGAAATGAAATACTGAAATCGATATGCGGTATGAGGTGTGCGGTGCGCGGTCATTATAACATTACAACTTTAAAACTTTAAAACTTTAGGAAACTCTTAATATGATAAATTTCAGTTATACAATTTGGATTCCTCTGCTGCCTTTCTTAATGTTTATTCTGCTGGGACTGGCAGGACATAAGCTTAAACCTAAGCTCTCGGGGTTACTTGGAACCGGTGGATTGGGTATAATTACAATATTATCCTATATAACAGCCTTCAAATATTTTTTTACTAGTGAAAAGGTAGATGGAGCATATCAGAAAATCACGGCTTTGAATTTTACGTGGCTCCAGTTCACCGATAAGCTCCACATAGATTTGGGCGTGTTGCTTGACCCTATTTCAGTTATGATGCTGGTTGTTATAACTACAGTTTCATTCATGGTTCATATATACAGCCTTGGATATATGAAGGGTGAAAAAGGTTTCGAACGATTCTTTTCGTTTCTGTCCCTTTTCAGTTTCTCAATGCTGGGATTGGTTCTGGCTACAAATATTTTCCAGATGTATATCTTCTGGGAACTTGTTGGCGTCTCTTCTTTCCTTCTGATAGGATTTTATTATCAGAAACCATCAGCTGTAAGAGCTTCAAAAAAAGCATTTATCGTTACACGATTTGCAGATCTCGGATTTCTTATAGGCATTCTGATTTTATCATTTAATACTAAAACATTTGATTTTATAACCCTGACTAACCCGACAGGATCAGCCATTGCACAGGGTGGAGGTATAGCATTCCTTGGCCTTTCAGTAATGACATGGTCGATGATCTTTGTGTTTATGGGAGGTGTCGGTAAATCAGCGATGTTCCCGTTCCATATATGGCTTCCTGATGCTATGGAGGGCCCGACGCCTGTTTCGGCTCTTATCCATGCTGCAACTATGGTTGTCGCAGGTGTTTATCTTGTTGCAAGAATGTTTCCTATATATGCTTTATCAGCACCTGTGGCACTCAAGGTAGTTGCCTATGTAGGGGCTTTTTCTTCTCTCTTCGCGGCAATTATTGCCTGTACACAAACAGACATTAAAAGAGTTTTGGCATATTCCACTATGTCGCAGATAGGATATATGATGCTTGCACTTGGCGTAGCAGGTTATGGAGGACACGAGGGTTTAGGATATATGGCTTCGATGTTCCATCTCTTTACACATGCAATGTTTAAGGCATTGCTGTTCCTCGGAGCAGGTGCAATAATACACGCTGTTCACAGTAATTATATGACTGAAATGGGCGGACTTCGTAAATATCTGCCTGTCACTCACATTACTTTTTTAATAGCATGTCTCACTATTGCAGGAATTCCTCCATTATCAGGGTTTTTTAGTAAAGATGAAATACTCGCAGCCGCATTCCACAGTAATAAGATCCTCTTCGCAGTTGAGTATGCCGTTGCAGGTCTTACTGCATTTTACATGTTCAGGCTTTACTTTAGTATTTTCTGGGGAAAAGATACTCACTATCACCATACACTACATGAGGCTCCTGCAACTATGACCATACCATTAATTGTTCTGGCAATTGGATGTATAATCACAGGATTTATTCCTTTTAATAAGCTGGTTACTTCAGATGGCAGAATCCTGGAAAGTGAAATTGAACTGATGATAGCAATACCATCGGTGCTGATTGGCTTACTCGGGATAGGAATAGCATATATAATGTACAGGAAGGAAAGTACAATACCTGATAGGCTGGCCGCAACATTCAAGTATAGTTATAAATGGGCTTACAATAAGTTTTATATTGATGAACTGTATTTGTTTGTTACAAAAAAGATCATCTTCAGGTACATATCAGACCCGGTAGCGTGGTTCGACCGCCATATTGTTGATGGCACAATGAATGCAATTGCCAGTGTAACTCAAAGTGTCTCTTTCAGGATAAGAGGATTTCAATCGGGCCAGTTGCAGAAATATGCTTTTGTGTTCGTTACGGGGGCGATCATGCTTGCGATATTATTTATATACCTGTGGAAATAACTGATAATTTAGAAAAAGACTTTTAATTATGGATATTTTATCTCTGTTTGTAGTAATTCCGGTCTTAACAATCACCGCTATTCTGCTCTTAAAAGATACACATCAGGTTCGCATGGTATCGGCTTTCGGAATGGGCCTGCAATTATTAATGGCCGCAAGCCTTGTTTTCCTGTATCTTACTGCGCGTCATGCAGGGAATAACGATGAGATGTTATTTGTGAAAGATTATTTATGGTATAAAAGTCTTAATATTCATTATGCCGTTGGTGTTGATGGGATATCCGTTGCGATGATAACACTGACCTCACTGGTTGTTTTTGCCGGGATCTTTGCCTCATGGGAAGTTGAGTTTCTCAGAAAAGAATTTTTTGTTTCCCTGATTCTCCTGGCTACAGGGGTTTTCGGATTTTTTATCTCGATCGATCTCTTTACCATGTTCCTGTTTTACGAACTTGCAGTTATACCAATGTACCTGTTAATAGGAATATGGGGTACCGGTCCAAAAGAGTATTCGGCAATGAAACTGACCCTCATGCTCATGGGTGGATCAGCACTTCTTCTGGTAGGTTTACTCGGAATCTATTTTAATTCTTCCCCTGATGGAAGCCGGCTCACATTTAACATTCTGGAAATCTCAAAAGTAGTCATTCCCCTGCCTGCCCAGAGAATTTTTTTCCCTCTGACATTTGTAGGATTTGGAGTTCTTGGAGCATTATTCCCTTTTCATACATGGTCACCCGATGGACATGCTTCAGCTCCTACTGCCGTTTCAATGTTACACGCAGGCGTTCTGATGAAACTTGGAGGTTACGGCGCTTTCAGGGTAGCTATTTTTCTTATGCCTGAAGCTGCCCATGAATTATCCTGGATATTTATTATACTTACTTCAATCAGTGTCATTTACGGAGCTTTCGGGGCAATTGCCCAGAAGGACCTGAAATATATCAATGCCTACTCCTCAGTGAGTCACTGCGGTCTCGTGCTTTTTGCTGTACTTATGATGAATCAGACAGCAATGAACGGTGCAATAATCCAAATGATCTCACATGGTTTGATGACAGCTTTGTTCTTTGCTCTTATTGGCATGGTTTATGGTCGCACACATACCAGAATGATATATGAGATGGGAGGATTGATGAAGGTTATTCCGTTCCTGTCTGTTTGTTATGTAATTGCGGGGCTGGCTTCACTGGGACTCCCGGGACTAAGTGGTTTTGTTGCGGAGATGACAATATTCGTCGGTGCTTTCCAGCATCCTGAGCTCTTTTACAGGATCGTGACCATACTGGCGGTATCTTCCATAGTTATAACTTCAGTATATATCCTGAGGGTAGTCGCAATTTTATTACTCGGCCCAACTACAAATGAGCATTTTGAACATCTGCCCGATGCAAAATGGTTTGAAAAGATTTCAGTAGTAACATTGATAGGGTCAGTAGCTGCAATTGGATTGGCACCATTCTGGCTCTCAACAATGATTGGAACAAGTCTTCATCCTATTATTGAAAAGATTATCTCACTCAACCCATTTTGAACTGTATATATAAATGTTTTGGATAATATTATGATATGAGCTTAGGTACTTTTTTAATAATGCGTCATGAACTGCTGCTGATTGCTGCAGCTCTTTCAGTATTGATTGCCGAAATATTCCGGAATCCGGATAAAAAGAGAAGCATAAGTCTTTTTTCAATAATCCTTTTCGGAGTCATAACGATAATAGGCTTCCTGCCTTCCCCTGCAGGATCACTCTTTGGAGGTATGTATATTTCATCGGGCACCAGTCTTCTTATGAAGAATATCCTGAATATAGGTGTGTTAATCGTATTTATTCAGTCGGCTACATGGCTAAAGAAAGAAGAGAATTCAGAAAAAATAAGTGAGTATTTTCTATTACTCATTTCGACTCTGGTCGGAATGAATTTCATGATTTCAGCGGGTCATTTTTTAATTTTTTACATAGGAATTGAACTTGCTACAATTCCTATAGCAGCGCTTGCTGCATACGACCGTTACAAAAATAAATCAGCTGAAGCAGGTATTAAACTCATTTTGTCATCTGCATTATCGTCCGGTATTCTGCTGTATGGATTATCAATGATCTATGGAACCACAGGAACCTTGTACTTCAGTGAGGTTGCTAAACTTTTTGGTAATACTAATCTTCAGATACTCGGGTTTATCTTCTTTTTTGCCGGAATGTCTTTTAAAATATCAATCGTCCCTTTCCATCTCTGGACTGCCGATGTATATGAAGGCTCACCAGTAAACATAACATCATATCTTTCTGTTATCTCGAAAGGTGCCGCAGTGTTTATTTTAATAATTATCCTCTTCACAGTATTTCCTGTTATAATTGCAACCTGGCAGAAAACGATTTTTGTTACATCTATATTGACAATGACTATTGGTAATCTTTTTGCCATCCGTCAGCAGAACCTGAAACGATTCCTTGCATTTTCATCTATATCTCAGGCGGGATATATCCTCTTAGGCCTGATTGGCGGAAATCAGCTTGGAATGGCTTCAGTAATTTATTATATACTGGTATACATTTTTTCAAATCTGGGTGCTTTCGGTGTAGTGATTGCCATATCCAATGCAACCGGGAAGGAAAATATTGATGACTATAATGGCCTTTATCAGACAAACCCGAAACTCAGCCTGATAATGACTCTGGCATTGTTTTCTCTTGCGGGGATACCGCCCGTTGCAGGATTTTTCGGCAAATTCTTCTTATTCACTGCAGCTGCACAGAAAGGATTTTATCTTCTTGTACTTATTGCCGTTCTTAATACAATAATTTCCTTGTTTTATTACCTGCTTGTTGTCAAGGCAATGTTCATCACAAAAAGCGAAACCCCGGTTGAATCGTTCAGAAGCGACTTTTCTACACGATTTGCACTGGGAATCTGTATAGCTGGTATAGTGGTTACAGGTTTTGCCAGCATTATTTTTGAGGTGATAAGAAATTTAAGTTTCGGAGTATAAAGCACAGAGCACAGCTGAGTGAAGACTAGAAGACTGCAAGACTGCAAGACCGCAAGACCATAAGATATAAGGACAAAAAGTTAAAGACTAAAAGATATGGCTATAAATAATGCAAAACATATTATAGGTGAGATAGATGGCATTCGCTGTACGATTATTGAGACAGGTGCTACACTCGAGCGCTGTGCTTTCCTGAGCGATCTTTTAAGTTTCAACAACATGGAAGTAAAAGAGATGCAGGAAACATCAGAGGTTCCGGGTGAAGAATTAAAATATACAATTGGCGTAACAGATCTTATTTTTAATCCTGTTTTTGCTGTTTATGAAAGACAATTGAAAACCAGGGAAGGAACATTTGTTACTCCCGGTTACTGGAAACAGGAATGTATTGAATGTGATCCCCGATACTGGATGAGAAGAAAATCCGTAACAAAAAATTTAGAATAGTAATCCTCATATATTTTTTTGATATTTGTCCCTGATTTAAATCATTATAAGGATTTTTTCAGCTCATTAATTACATGAAACTATCTAAACGGTTTCTTTTTGTACCAGTATTACTTGCAATATTTGCTTACCTTTTCTATTCAGCATATAAGGATGTCAAGGATAGAACTCTAAATGAATTTAACTATCAGCAGTTTGCCCTTGCTAACCAGGCTTCGATAGGTATAGAAAACTTTTTCAGTTACTTCCAGAGTGAACTTACGGGTCTATCAAAACTTAGTTTCATTTCTGATTTAAACGATCTGGGAAGGAATTTGCTGACAGACTTTTATAATAACCACTCTGATCAGATAGAAGCTATAACGGTGGTAGATGCAAATGGAATCCTGAAATTTACTTTTCCGTATAATCAATCTGTTATTGGGCAGGACATTTCAAATCAGAAGCATGTAAAGGCTGTTATAGAAACCCATAAACCCATTGTAAGTGATGTATTTACATCGGTTCAGGGAGGCAGGGCAATTGCATATCATATTCCGATAATTTCAGGAAATGAATATAAGGGAAGTTTGGCAATTTTGATACCTATTGATAAACTTGGTAAACGGTTCATTGAAACTATAAAAACCGGGGAAACCGGCTATGGATGGATGATAAGTGAAACTGGCATTGAACTATTCGACCCGAGACCCGGTCATACGGGAAAATCTATAAAGGAAACATATAATAAAAACCAGTCTGTCCTGGATCTTTTCGATAAAACACTCATTGAAAAAAAAGGTACAACTATTTGTTACATTAAAGATACTACTGCTGTTCATGAAGAAACAATAAAATCATTTGCCTCATATTTCAGGGTTCCTCTTGGGAATACATTCTGGACAATACTGATCTTTACACCTGAGATGGAAGCTTTTGCAACACTAGCGTCATTCCGTAATCGGCTTCTGATTCTTTTTTCTCTGATTTTTATAGTAATCGGTACTTATTTTTACTTTGCGCTCAAAGCAAGTTCTATCCTGACGGAAGAGAAAAAAAGAAAGACAGTTGAAAAAATACTTCGTGAAAGTGAGAATCGTTTCAGGACAATATTCGAATTGTCACCTGCCGGCATGATCCTTATTGACAAAAAAGGTACCATAATCGAGGTTAATACTTCATTTTGTGAAATCCTGGGTTATTCAAGAAAGGAAATTATCGGGGAAAATATAAGACTATTTGCTTCACCAGAGACAGACAATGAAATAGAAAATAATATCTCAGCAATTCTGTCGGGGAAAACAATTATACATGAAGTTAAGAATATCAGAAAAGACGGAACCTTTTGTTTAGTAGAACTGTATGAAACCAAGATCAATTTGCCCAATGGTACTCCAGGGATACTTTCTGTATCGAACGACATCACTGAAAAGAAGCGTTCACAGATGGAACTTATTGATGCAAAAGAAAAAGCAGAAGAAAGTGACAAACTTAAATCGTCTTTTCTGGCAAATATGTCTCATGAACTCAGAACGCCATTGAATGCCATAATTGGTTTCTCCGGTTTCATGATTGATTCGGGTCCTGATGAGAATACAATCTTATATTCCCAGACTATTTTAAAAAGTGGCCAGCATCTTCTGTGTCTGGTCGAAGATATTTTTGATACAGCTATAATCGAAACAGGACAGATAAAGATTAATATTGAAAAAGCCGATATAGTATCTGTATTGGAGGAAGTCAAAGATATTATTCATGGTGAAAAACTGAGGGAGAACAAAACAGGAGTCGAATTAATCCTTAATTTAGATAGAGTAGTGAACCAGAACCATTTGATGACTGATATCCGGAAATTAAAACAGGTTTTACTGAATTTGTTGAGGAATGCGCTTAAGTTCACCGATAAAGGATATATTGAATTTGGTTTTACTGAAATTAAAGATGCCGTGAATAATTGTTTTCAATTCTATGTTAAGGATACGGGTATCGGTATAGATAAGAAGTATCATGATGCAATTTTTACTATATTCCGACAAATTGATGATACACATACCCGAAAATTCGGAGGCATGGGAATAGGGCTGTCAATAGCAAAGAAGACAGTTGAAAAACTGGGTGGGAAAATCTGGGTTGAATCTGAACCCAATAAAGGATCCGTGTTCTATTTCACCATTCCTGCATTGCCAGATAATAACGAAAAAGATATTAAATCAGAGGATAAAGTTTTGAGCATGATAAAAAATTATGAAGGCAAAACAATTCTGATTGCCGAGGATGAAAAATCGAATTTTGATTTTCTGAAAATTCTGTTTACAAGAATGAATATCCGTGTTTTATGGGCAAAAGATGGGCAGGAGGCTGTAGATCTCTGTGAAATTGATCCTTCTATTAACCTCGTATTAATGGATATAAAAATGCCCCTTTTAGACGGGTATGAGGCAACTAAACTGATTAAAAATAAAAGACCTGAACTGCCAATCATTGCACAAACGGCATATGCGATGATTTCTGACAAGCTGGAAGCTGATAAAGCCGGTTGTGACGGTTATTTATCTAAACCAATCAAGATTAATCTATTAACAGAAATTTTAGAAAATTATCTATGATTCACAGGCCCTTAACGAGTATTTACAAGCCGTCATTATTCCAGATTTCCCAGGCTTTTTCAGCCTGAGAATGAAGCATTCGTATTCCACTTATTATCGAACATCCCTGCTCCGCTCCCATTCTTAGAAAAGATGTAAGTTCAGGATTATAAACAAGATCGAACAAAATGTGCTTTCTGTTAAGCCTTCTGTAGTTTATATCCGGTTTACTCTCAGTATTAGGAAACATTCCCAGAGGAGTAGTATTTATTATCAGTTGAGTGCTGTCAATAATTTCTGAATCGATATCAGAATAAATTAAAACACCCGGTTTTCTTTCTCTTGAAACCAGATCGACTTTTAATCCAAATTTCTTTAGCACATGGCAAACAGCTCTGGAACTTCCTCCTGTTCCAAGAACCATTGCATTCCTGACGTTATCTCTGATAAATGGAAGAAGTGTATCTCTTATGCCCGTTACATCACTGTTATAACCGTACAATTTTAACTGCCCGTCCGGTCTCCGAATCTTCATGACATTAACTGCGCCTATCTCTTCAGCCTCAGGTTCAATAACGTCCAAAAACCCGATTATTTCTGACTTGTATGGTATGGTGATATTCAGTCCGCACAGTTCATTATTCGAAGCAACTAATTCTCGGAATTCATTAAGGTTTTTTAACGGGTAGTTCTCGTAAGAGCAATCACTGATATGTTCAGTAAAGAATTTTTCAGTAAAGTATTTTTTTGAGAAAGAATGACCGAGAGGATATCCAATGAGACCAAATTTTCTCATCTGCCAGGGGGTATATAATTAGCCAAATGAACTTCAATATCTTTTAACTACTGTTTCAATTCCTCCGGAAGAAACTGAAAAAAGGTATCTCCGCGAAGGCCGAGCCGAAGTGATTCCAGTGGAATTATCTCGTTAGGTGCAATATTTCCCAGGTTGACATTTGCTCCAAAATGTTTAATAAACCATGCCTGTTGCGATTTTAGAGGAGCTTCCCATATGACATTTTCCAGTTTAACATGTTCAGCAATTCCACAGATTATCTTATTATTTATAGAGCCATCCTCATTATAGATTCCGGTTGTGCCTGATTCACGCGCTTCAGCAATAACCTTAACAGATCCGGCATTCAGTTCTGCTTTCATCATAGCAACCCATTCTTCAGGAGTGTAAATAACATCCTTTTTCTTGGAACCAACTTCTGATATTACTGTTCCTCTTTCCGCAAGTTTGTTTATGTACTCGAGCTTTCTTTTATGTTCAATGTCGTAAGACCCGTCAGATACCTCAACCAGTTCAATTTCGTTTTTATCAAGAAATTCAACGAACTCTTTGAACATATTTCTCACAATGAAAGCCTCAAAAAGAGTACCTCCAAAATATGGTATAGTGTCTGCTTTCTTGTAAAGTGCTATTTTCTTTTCAAATCCGGGTGTAATCAATGATGTGCCGAAACCAAGTTTCACATAATCGGTGTACTCACTTCCAATGGACATAAAGTCTTCTGCTTCCCTTATACTAAGTCCTTTATCCATTACCATTGTAATACCTGAATCTCTTGGCTTTAGCGGCCTTTCTGGCATAAACGGAAGCAGCTTCATCATATGTAAGTTATATAAAAGGTCAAATAAGATTGTTACTCTCGAGAAGCTTTTTAATCTTCCTTGAAAAGAGTTCCGGTGGAAAGATTTCCTCAAACTCTGAAAAGAGTTCTTTATCCAGATTTAAAGCTAGTGAAAGGTGGAGACAGGCTTTTTCAGCACTTCCTGAATGTAGATAAAATGATGCCAGCAAATAGTTGATACCGGGTACATCTCCAGTCACTTTGTAAGCATGTTCGAGGTATGGAAGGGCTTTTACGGCAAGACCATCTTTCAGAATAATAGTACCCAGGTCTGCCCATACTTCATCATAATAGGAATCGAGTTTAAGTGCTTCCCTGAAACATCTTAATGCTGCTTTTTTCTCCCCTTTGGAATAATGTGCTTTGCCCAGTAAGTACCAGATTTCAGGATTTTCATCATCGAGATGAACAGCTTTCCTGAAAAAGATCAGACTGTCGTCAGTATTTCCGGTATTAAGTGCAATTACACCGAGTCCAAACCATGGATCGGCAAACTCGGGTGCAAGTTCTATCGCTTCCTGATAATATTTGCGCGCCATGATGACCTCTCCTACCTTTTCGTAACATTCTGCCAGGTAAGTCATAGCTTCAAAACTTTCAGGTTCATTTTCAAGGTATTCATGATATACCGGAATTGCGTCGGAATACCTTTCAAGGTTGCTTAGAATATTTCCTTTATTGAAAATGGCAAAAGTATTCTGAGAATTTATAGCCAGTGCATAATCATAAGCTTCCATCGCTTTATCATACGATTCAAGCTTATTATAAATTATTCCAAGATTGTACCAGGCGCTGTCAGAAAATGGTTCCTCATCAAGATATTTCAGATAGTATTGGATACTGTTCTCATAATCCTCAACCTTCTCATATGCATAAGCCATATCATAAAGATGAGCTTTGAATTCAGGTTCCATGTCAATGAGCTTCTCCATGTAAGGGATCAGATGCTCATAATAATTAAGGTTTTGTAAGACAGAGGTTATTGCAAAAAGGATGTTTTCAACATCTTCAGTATCCAGGGTCAGTGAATAATCAAACATTTTTTTTGCCCCCTGAATGTCACCAAGCATACCATACGCTGTTCCCTTTGCTATGTATATTTCATGATTTCCAGGCTCAATGCTTTCCAGTTTCTTAAGTAGCCTCAGAGCCTCAACGGCTCTTCCTTTATCGAGCAGGACTCTGGCCTTTCTTAACTGTATTGATACTGAATTTGGATGCTGCTCACTCGCTAAGGTAGCTGCTTCAAATGCTTTTATTGAGTTATTACTCTCAATATAATAATCTATAATTGTCTCAAATTCAATAACATCAAAAAAATAACTCTCATTATTTTTCTTCATTTTCTCAAACTTCTGCACCGCATGCTTCACCTCTTCCTCATAGGAAAACCCATACTTATCATCTTCCATGTCTCACAAAAATATGCTTACAAAATTAATACTATTTTTAATAAGGATGTTTCCCCGGATACTCAATTATTAACATTTTAACATTTTTTTAACCATTTGATAAACAGGTACGTATAATTAAAATGCACTTATTGACATTTTTTTTATTAATCTGACGCAACCTGTAGTCCAAAATAGTCATCTATTACTTGTAAAACAGATATATTTTAGAAAATCATACCCTATTTACCCTAGAATTAACCTAAATTCTACCTTCGAAGAACCGGGCGACCTCCCGGTTTTTCATTTTATATTAATATCTTTGTGTTGATACATTCCTTAAAATACATCTGCATGAAAAAATCAGGATATATCAATTTTGTAACAGTAGTATTTAGTGTACTACTTATTTCAATTTATTTCACTGACTGCAAAAAAACTGAAAATCCCATAAAATATCCTCAGGGGACTTTCCCCGATACGGTTATTAATATAGCTGATATCAACTCCGCCAATGATGATTATAATATTGCATTATACCAGATAGGCCAAACTCTGCCTATAATATTTTCAAGCAACAGAAAAAGTTCCGGAGGACAATTTGATCTTGAACAGGCGAGTATTTCATATTTATTTGATCAGACTACCGGAGTTTTTGGGTTTGGATCCAAGATGACTACTGATGCATTCCTTGACAAACTAATCGGGAAAGCAGTAACACCCGGAAATGATTTCGGACCATACAGACTATTCAGTACAGTAGACGGTTTTGAGTATCTTTTGCTCTCTTCTGTAAACGCCTCGGGAAATCTGGATCTGTATTATCTTAAAAACCAGCCGGTATCCGGCTCTGCTCTTCCTGATATATCCGGACCTTATCCAATAAAACATTTAAATACAGGTTCTGATGATTCATATATCTGTTTTAATTTTGATCAGGATACAGCTTATTATTCATCGAACAAAGATGGAAAGTTTGATATTTATTCTCTGGATAAACCGGCAACTCAAGATCTGACATCATGGTTTAATCTTGATTATACTTTACCGGTAAAGGTAGATAGTATTAATAGTCCAGATGACGACAGATGTCCCTTCATATACAAAAATATAATGGTATTCACATCTAACAGATCCGGAGGTTTAGGTGGTTATGACCTGTATTATTCGATTTTAAAAGGAGGAAAATGGAGCTCTCCTGTCAATTTTGGTCCCCGTATTAATACTGCCTCTGATGAATTCAGACCTGTAATTGGCTACGACCCTGATTTTACAAATAAATTTCTGATGTTTTCTTCCAACCGACCAGGGGGTAAAGGAGGATTCGACATCTATTTCACCGGGGTGGATTTTCCTTCGAAATAATGAAATAATCTGTGGATAAAAACTTCAATCTTTCTTAGCAGCTATAAGAGTGTTGCGCAACAATGATACTCTTGTCATCGGCCCGACACCTCCGGGAACAGGAGTAATGTAAGAACATTTATGGGCTACTCTTTCAAAATCAACATCTCCGACAAGTTTAAATCCCGACCTTGTCTCATGACTGATTATGCGTGTTGTCCCTACATCTATCACTACCGCACCTTCTTTGACCATATCTTCTTTGACAAAGGCAGGAGATCCGATTGCAGCAATAATTATATCAGCTTTCCTTATAATATCCTTAATGTTTTTTGTACGGCTATGAACAACAGTAACAGTAGCATCCATTCCTTTCTGGGAAAGCAGAATACTTACAGGCCTGCCGACTATATTACTACGGCCAATTACAACACAGTTTTTGCCGGAAGTTTCAATACAATATCTTCTTATAAGCTCAACTATTCCATAAGGAGTCGCCGGCAGATATCCCGAAAGGCCGATAACCATCTTCCCGATATTAACCGGGTGAAAACCGTCTGCGTCTTTTCTGGGATCAATAGCTTCAATTACCTTATTCTCTGATATATGTGCAGGTAATGGCAACTGAACGATGAAACCATCTACATCGGGATCATTATTAAGATCAGCAATTTTTTCGAGCAAAACAGTTTCGGTAATCCCGCTCCCGAATCTGATCAGAGTTGATTTGAACCCTACCTCCTCACAATCCTTTACTTTGTTTGCAACGTAGGTTTCGCTTGAGCCGTCATTACCTACTAGTATTGCAGCGAGATGTGGAATCTTTTTCCCTGCTGTTTTTAGTTTTCTTACTTCTTCGGCAATTTCCTTTTTGATTTCAGAGGCTACCTTCTTACCATCAATTATCTTATACATGTCACATGTTATTTTTTACCCATGAGCCTTGCTGCATTTCCCCCTTTTGTCATCATTTTCATCATCCGTTTGGTTTCATCGAACTGCTTGAGAAGCTTATTAACCTCCTGCACACTGGTTCCGCTTCCCGTTGCAATTCTTTTCCGCCTGCTGCCATTCAGAACGACCGGATTAGTTCTCTCTTCAGGTGTCATACTTCTGATAATTGCTTCAATACCTTTGAATGCATTATCATCTATATCCAGATCTTTTACAGCTTTACCTACACCCGGGATCATTGCCATCAGGTCCTTAACATTCCCCATTTTCTTTATCTGCTGTATTTGCGTGATGAAATCGTTAAAATCGAACTGGTCCTTTGAGATTCTTTTCTGGAGTTTTTTTGCCTCTTCCGAGTCATATTGTTCCTGAGCTTTTTCAACAAGAGAAACTATATCTCCCATTCCCAGGATTCTGTCGGCCATCCTTTCAGGATAGAATATATCAATAGCCTCCATCTTCTCACCGGAACTTACGAACTTAATGGGCTTGTTAACTACCGATTTAATCGAGAGTGCTGCTCCTCCTCTTGTATCTCCATCGAGTTTTGTTAATACGACACCATCAAAATCAAGCCTTTCATTGAATTCCCTGGCAGTATTTACTGCATCCTGACCGGTCATGGAATCAACAACGAAAAGTATTTCATGTGGATTTACAGCATCCTTTACAGAGGATATCTCTTTCATCATCTCCTCATCAATGGCAAGACGGCCGGCTGTATCAATAATTACCAGATCGTACCCGGTCTTTTTTGCCTCTTTCACAGCATTACGGGCAATAACAATCGGATTCAGATTTCCATCTTCAGTATAAACCGGCACTTCTATCTGTGTACCAATTATTTTTAATTGTTCTATTGCAGCAGGCCTGTATACGTCACATGCCACTAGCAACGGGTTTTTCCCTCTTTTGGTTTTTACCCATTTAGCAAGTTTTCCACTGAAAGTTGTTTTCCCGGAGCCCTGAAGCCCCGCGATCAGTATAACTGACGGGTTGATTTTAATATTAAGATCTGTTTTATCGCCACCCATAAGGTCAACCAGTTCATCATGAATGATTTTAACCATCATCTGTGACGGGTTAACCGAATTGAGAACCTCCTGCCCTATTGCTTTCTGCTTGACGGTGTCGGTGAATTGTTTAGCAATTTTAAAATTGACATCTGCATCGAGCAAAGCCCTGCGAACTTCCTTAAGTGTCTCAGCAATATTTATTTCAGATATTCTGCCCTGTCCTTTTAAAAGTTTAAAGGATTTCTCCAGCCGTTCACTTAAATTTTCAAA
>PLNF01000025.1 GCA_003141715.1 Bacteroidales bacterium
TCCTTCATGAAGCAATTTAAGGGGAGAAAATTTTTCATCCAGCTGGTATATGCCCTGATTGTATATATCCCTGTACTCAAGGTGTCAGGCAGAACAACCTGACCCGGTCCAAAACCCCCATCAAGCCAGATCCTCTTTTGTACTATCGGACGGTTTTCAGAATTAAGAAGCTCGAAGTACGCAATTTTGCTCTCAGATGAAGGTTTTAAACTTTTTCTGTCGATCAAATAAATATTAAACCAAAGATCTTCTCCTGAAATATACTCATCCCTGTCAGAGTGAACATATATTTCTTCTCGCGGAACTGAAGTTGTATAATTTAAGAACTTTTTACTTAGGAAATCTGTCATATTCATCGGCACCTGACCGCATAGCCCTTGCAGAAAAAGGATATGTATCAGAACAAGTATTGCCGGTTTTATTTTCTTTATCATTTAAAATACTTTCGTCGATAATTAGCTATTTATCATCTATCCAGAAATCAGGTTCTGCAGTTGTACCTCTTACCGTACAATCGGCACAACCCTTTGTGTATGTGGTTACTCTGTAGGGCGGTGGCGGCATAGACACAGTAACAATTACCCAAACCGTGTAATTTAGATTTTGAATAGGGCCATTCCCGTAAACAGTATCAGCGGCGCAGTTTTTATATTGGTCAACCAAACCTGTAAAACGATCTTTTATAAAAATCCTTTTGGATGAATTTGCTGAAACGCTGAAATAACCCAGTACTTTTTCATTTGGGTCATCAGTACAATAAACATTACTTGGAACAGCCGATGGTATCATATCATATAGTCCTCCTACCTGTTCTGAAAAATTTTGCAGCTTTTCCCAATAAAGATATTCATCCTCACTAAGGGAATATTGGTTCACTAATATGCTGTATTTTACACTCAGCCTGTCGGTCACGTTCGAGATAAAGTTTATGGGATACCGGTTGATCTTATCTTCCTCAATAACAGAAGTGTTTTTAATATTAATTAAATCAGAATTATCTGATACCCAGCATGTATTGTTTGTAACATAATATGGAAGAACTATTTTCCACGTTTCAATGTACTCCCATCTGTAGTATTTACACTGGCTTGTCGGATCGTGAGTATTTAAATAAACCTGGCAACCCTCCTGAGAGGCGCTCCCGTTATATTCAGCAATTGTAACTTTTTCATAATAAACACTGTCAATGGGAGGAACAGGTTTCATCTCCGCCGGGTATGATTCGTAATTATGATTATTAGTTGGACCGTTCGTATTGATGTGCAAAATATATTTTCTTCCAATTGCACCCTGAAATATTGCCGGGTTTGTAACATAGGTCCCGGGAACAGTTTCCGTTAAGCTGAATGTATTTCCAAGATCGTCTGAAATTGAAACAGTACATCCTTTTACGGGCATTGCTACGTTTCTTGTACCAAGTGGACTGGATCTTGACAGTTTTATGGTATTTACACCTGGTTGATCAGTTATCAGGCCTTCAACAACAAGTAGTTGTTTATCCTCAGTCGTATGAGGAATGAATTGCGTTATACAGCTATTGAAAAAAAGCAATATTGATAATAATAATATTTGTCTGGTAAGCTTCATAATTAATTTAAAAGTCAAAACTAAAAGTTACAGATGGAATAGCTCTGCCAAACACTGACAATTTGTACCCATTAACAAATTCTCCCTGATTTTTAAAATAAATTGAGTAAACATTTTCTCGTCCAAGAAGATTATATACTGAGAATGTCCAGTTTGGATGTGCAATTCTGTGTGATTTCAGGTTCCCGCTTACTTTTAAAGAGACATCGAGTCTCGAATAATCAGGAATTCTGTATTCATTCCGGTCCGAATAAGTTACGAGCAACTTATCGCTGATATCATAAGTAGCGATAGGGTATGTTATTGGACGTCCGGTGCTGTATGTATAGCTTGATGAAAAACTGATCCGTCGGGAGAAGAGATAATTAAACGTAACAACAAGGTCATTTGGTTTATCAAAATTCGCAGGAAACCACTTTCCAGAATTAATAATTTCATCACTGAAGGTCCCGATGCTTTTAACAAAGGTTCTGGAATATGTATAACCAATACTATAGCGAATTTTTCCTTCTGTCTTTTTAAGTACCAGTTCCAAACCATAAGCTTTACCCTTCATATTTATTATATCTTTTTCAATGTCGTCATCCATAATCAGATTTGTACCTCCCTTGAAATCAACCATATTCCTGATTGTTTTATAGTATAACTCGGCAGAAGCTTCAAAATTATTTTTAAATAACAATTCATAAAATCCGACTGCTATCTGGTCGCCGATTTCCGGTTTCAGGTAATAATCGCAAAGTTTCCAGGTATCTGTCGGCGCTATTGAGGTTGAATTCGAAAGCATATGCAGGTATTGTCGTGTTCTGTTATAATTTATCTTAAAAGAATTCTTGTTCGAAATACGGAAATTCAAGGATACTCTCGGCTCCAGTCCTCCATATTTCCTGATGACTTTTCCAGCCTTGAAGTTAAGAGTGTCGGTAATTGTTGAAGTGCTTTTTGAATACTCAGGATTATAAATCATAACTGATTGCGGACCCAGAGCGTAATAAGACGACATTCGCATTCCGACATTAACCGACAGAAAATCAGTCAACAGGAATTTGTCATCAATATATAATCCTCCTTCCCAGGCCCGTTCTTTTTCGATTGTATGTTGTACAATAAGTGATGAATCTCCTTTTGGAAGATAGCTCCCGGGTAATATCTCATGTTTTGTAAGATCAACACCAAAATTAATCTCATTTCTTCCCTGGAACCAGTTGAAATCTGCTTTAAAGCTGGTACTGTTTACTTTATGAGAAAGTACAAATGCTTCCGCCGGTATATTCTGACTGGAAATATTGTAATTATAAGAACTGTTATTAATTGAAAGGGCTGAAAAAAACCTGCTGGTGAAGAAATGACGCCACTTCAAAGCAAAAATATTGTTGTCATAACTGTAAACCGTATCTGAGTTGAACCTGAATGAGTCGTGACTGGTGTATGCTGAAAAGTCTATTTTATTGTTTTTATTGAAGTCGTAAGTTAATTTACCATTCAAATCATAGAATGATGCCCTGCTCTTGCGCAGAGATGGGTCGTTGATCATACCGAAAATCCAGTTTGAGTATGTAGTACGTGCGGTAAGGATATATGTAAGTGTATCCTTTATAATCGGGCCTTCCAATGATAGATGCGCAGTTATGGGACTTATTCCTGCACTCCCTGCAAATTCATTTCTGTTTCCTTCTTTTGATCCGATATCAAGAACTGAAGAGATCCTTCCTCCATACCGGCTCGGGATTCCACCTTTATATAATGTGACATCTTTTATTATGTCGGAATTGACTGCAGAAAAGAATCCAAAGAAATGTGAGGAATTGTAGATAGGGGCTCCATAGAGAAGGATCAGGTTCTGGTCAGCTGAGCCGCCTCTCACATTAAAACCCGCTGAACCCTCTCCAACAGACTGAACTCCGGGAATTAAAAGAACACTTTTTATAATATCCGATTCGCCCATCGATGTTGGCAACAACTTAAAAGATGTAATGTTGATCTTTTCTGCCCCAACCTCAAATCGCTGGAGTGTAACACTTTTCTGAGCTGACACAACTGTTTCTTTTAATGGAATAAGAACACTGTTCATGTCAACATTGAGTTCACCGGTTCCATAAAGATTCAGATTGATAGTTTTTTCTCTCATTCCGATAAATGAAAACTGGAGTAAATGAACTCCCCGTGGCATCGTTAAAGTATAATATCCATAATCGTTGGAGATTGTTCCAATCGAGAGTTTCTGAATGAATACTGTCGCTCCTGATACAGGTTCCTTAGTTACCTTATTTTTGATATATCCAGAGACAATAACATTCCCTGGTTTGTTTTTTTCAGCCGGATTCCCGATATCCATCGAGGTATTTCCTGCCATCTGCTGGCTTTCTGCTGAGCCTGAAAAATCAGTCGGAGGAAGGAATTTATTGTTTTTTTCTACAGTTTTGCTTGAAACTTTAACAGCGTAATTATTCGTAATTACAACATTTCCAAAATCATCAATATAATAATAAAGAGATGTACCTTTCAGAAGATTATCCATAACACACGAAAGTGTCGTACAATCAGGATAATCTCCTAATTTCAGATCTTTCACCCATTCATCCATGTAATAGAATTTTACAGGAAGAATACTTTCAATTCTTGTAACAAAATCTATAAATGAAATATCCTTATAATTTGATGATATCCTGTATTTTTCCTGAGCTCCAAGATTTACTGACAAGGAAAATATTAAAATGAGGATATGTATTTTTAATTTCATAAATACAGGTCTAATGGCTTATACTATCATAATACCTGATTACAGGAAAAAAACTTTCCGGCACCTTTTTTGAAATCCTTAACTTATTTTTCTTAATGAAATCTTTAATCCGGGTCTTATCCTGATATAAAATCTTTAATAAGTCACTTTTATTGGTTAACTGATAAACTATTCCGTCTTTCAGGAAGTAGATACGATATGTTTCATAAAACAAATCGTACTTATCATCAACTGCAAGTAATTGAATTTCTTTCTTATACTTTACATACAGTGCTGATTTCCCCTTATATAATACGTTAACATAACCTTTAATGCCTGTCAGGCTATCCTCCAGAGTATTTTTAAACCTGTATGTTTTATATTCAAAGATCAGAGTAAAACTGTCAACCATTTCCTTGTTCAGTTGCAGAATAGACCCCTGATTTGTCGGTGTGATGATCTCATCATTATAAATATCGTAATTGATGCTTAAATTCTTAAACGATTTACCATTCATTGTCAATGACCCTGGTAAATAATCTTTGGAAAAAAGGAACTGATCTCCCTTAACATTGCTATAAAGATTGCGCCATACTTTGCCTTTATAAAGAATCTGATTTTCTTTAAGTGGATCCCGCTGAATTATTTTAACAGGGAGAGACTCACCAGTACCTGGTATAGCATAGAGACCAGAACCAGTAAAAATGGTCAGTAAGAATATGTAAAGAAGATTATTTTTGTTCATTATGAAGGTTATCAGTAGCCTTGATACTGGATTTTTAAATAAAAGCGGTTTTAAAAGTTCCTAAAGATATTAAAAAGTCCAGCGTTAAATAAGATTGAAGTATTTAAGTACGATGATTTAATATTATTTAACAATTCAGGTACCTATTTTATAAGTCCGCTGACTTTAAATACATATGCAGGTTGATTGTCATCAGGAGTAAGTACAGGTGGAGTAATGATCAGATTTCCTCCGGTTTTTTTAACTGAAACAGGTCTGTCAGTTCCTAAAAGAATGGCTTTCACTTTATTATCAGGGAAGACTCCCTTCAATACCACATCACCCCTGGGCCAGTCAAGACAAATAATATACACTTCTTTGTTTTTTTGAGTAAAAAAAACGGTTTTATTTGTTTCCGGATTGATTTCCAAGTCCTTTTTTGTCTTTATATAAGCTCGTGTACCATAAATAGCCTCCCCATTTGTTTTTAACCACCTCCCTATTTCGAGCAGACGCTGCTGCATAATTACCGGTATTGTTCCATCAGCGGCAGGTCCTATGTCAAGCAGTAAGTTTCCACCTGCAGATACAGTTGATACCAAAAGCCTGATAAGTTCCTTAGGGGTGGAATAATCAGAAAGTCCTTCTGTACGATTGAAACCGAAAGAGTTTCCGATTCCCCTGCACTCTTCCCATGGATGAGGAACAGTGTTATCAATTCCTTCTTTTTCACCAATAAGACCATATTCTGTTGTATAGAAACCTCCGTGTTTACTTCTTGTTTCACTTCCCCACCTGTCGTTTACTACGATATTATCCTTTACAGGAGATTCATTGTAAAGCCATGCAAGGAATTCTTCACTTTTCCAGTCTTTGCTCGGCTTGTCCCACTCACCATCAGTCCACAGGATATCAGGCTTATAACGAGTCACAAGGTCTTTCATCTGGGGTATCATGTGTTCATTTACATATTCCGTCGGATTACTCTTGTAAATTGGATTAAACCATTCATAGAGTGAATAATAAAATCCCATGTGAAGACCCTTATTTTTTACAGCCGTCGTAAGGTCGCCGCATAGATCGCGGTGCGGTCCGACATCAACACTGTTCCAGTTCCAGCTCTGCGCGCTTGGCCAAAGAGTAAATCCTTCGTGATGTTTTGAAGTGAGAACAATGTATTTTGCTCCGGATTCTTTAAATATTTCTGCCCACTTATCGGGATCAAAAAGCTCTGCTTTGAACATAGGTACAAAATCCTGATACCTGAAGTTTGGTCCATAAGTTTTTGCATGAAACTCCTTAAAATATTTCTGGGTTTTCCCTGGTTGTACCAACTTATTCCAATACCATTCTGCATATTTGTCATAAACACCTATGCTGTCTCCCGTTGGTCCCCATGCAGGTACTGAATAAATACCCCAGTGAATAAATATTCCGAACTTTGAATCCTGGAACCATTGCGGAACAGGTCTTTTATCGAGCGATTCCCATTCAGGTTTGTAATTCTGGCCATTAAGGTTTAGTGCCGGAATTAATAAAAGGAACAAAATTAGATTTTTCATAAAAGCTAAAATTTTAAAAGGGAAACTATATATTTTTTGGATGCTGATATTTAAATTACTCCTCAGATTTTTTCAGTTCGCGCACAGGTTTATCCAGAATCTCAAAATCAGGTAATACATTTTTATTATCTGTTGCTTTTAATTGTTCCAGTTTCCTGCCGGCAGGTAACACCCGGCTTTCCCATGAACCTATTGCATCATTATATCCTTTAAGTGCGGTTTTTAATCCTCCGCCTACTTTATCCAGATGGTCGGCAAACACATTTACCCGCCCATAGAAATCCATGGCTGCTTCCATTATCTGCAAAGCATTCTCAGTAATATTATGCTGCTGCCACGACATTGCCACCGATTTAAGCACTACGATCAGGGTTGTTGGCGTAGTCAAAATTATTTTATTATTCATTGCATCCTGCAACAAAGTCTTATCGGTCATCAGAGCCACATTCAATGCTGACTCAACTTCCATGTACAATACAACAAAATCGGGAGTATTCTGGAACTGAGACCAATATTGTTTTTTGCTGAGCCGGTTTACATGATCCCTCAGGTCTTTGGCATGTTTCGCAAAAAGAAGATTCCTTGAATTTTCATCATCTGTTTCGAGTGCCTGCAGATAAGCATCAAGCGGTAATTTTGAATCGACCACAACGTGACTGTTCCCGGGCAGATTGATGATCATGTCAGGCTTTAACACTGAATCCTCTCCTTCTGTGTAAACCTGCTCGACAAAATCACAATGGGCTGACAACCCGGAAAACTCAACAACCCGTTTTAAACCTATCTCACCCCATCTGCCTCTTACCCTGGGATTCCTCAGCGCATTTACCAGGGCACCTGTTTCCTTTTGTAAACTGGCATTGGTTATCTGAATATTTGATAACATCTCCGTAACCTGACCGAAAGTTTTTTCAGAACCTTTTTCAAGTTCTTCAATACGTTTTTTATAACTGTCGATTGATTCTTTTACAGGTTTAAGCATCTCGGCAATAGCGCTCTTGCGTTCATCAAGATTTCCTTCAGCCTCCTTGACATGAGTCTCGAGCTGCGATTTTGCCAGATCGAGGAACTGTTTATTATTTTGAGTCAATGCATCAGAAGCAGCCGATTTAAAAGTATCTACCATCGCTTTTCTTACCTCATCGAGACTATTTGCCTGTGCTTCAACCTTCGACTGCAAAACGCTGTTCTGCCTGCCAAGCATATTGATTTCATCAGCTTTTAAAAGTAATTCATTCTGGTGTAAGGCTGTTAATCCTGACTTCGTGCCCAGATATGCAATCAGCGCTCCTGTTACCAGGCCTATAATTATGTAGAATATTATTTCCATCTTGCAATGATATATTAGTCTTAAAATTTAAATCCATCCCGGAACCGAGAACCCAGAACCGAGGACCGAGAAATTATTTCAGAAAAACCTCCAGAACTGGTATTTCCACCTGGGGTTTCTGAACCGGAAGTGAAAGAGTCAGATCGTTTTTGGCCTCATCGCTCCCTGCTCTGAATCTTATTTCAGATGCATCATGCAGAAACTGCACATATTTAACCTTATCAGCCATGTTCGAAAGCACAAGACTGCCCATTGGATATGCCAGTAAATGAATATATAATCTTTTAGTTACAGGATTATAAGTCAGAAGTGTATTAGGCGGCGCGGTAAAAACAGCGGGAGCTTCAGTACATCCATAAATCGACCGATTATTAAATTTCATCCACTCCCCCATTGCTTTCAGCCTTTCCTGGGCCCTGGAGTCAAAAACACCACGTGCCGTGGGACCGACATTCAATAATAAATTACCTCCTTTACTAACAGATTCTATAAGAAGTTCAAGTAGTTGTGCCGGGCTTTTCCATGTATATTCATCGCGATAATAGCCCCACGAACCTGAGAATGTCTGGCATGTTTCCCACGGAACTTTTTTGCCATTTACTTCCGGCCATTTTGAAACTTGAACCTGTTCAGGGGAGGTGAAATCCCATCCGCCTGCAACATTGTCAAGATCAAGACGATCGTCAACAATAATTCCGGGTTGAAGTGAACGGACCATCTTTAAGAGGTTTTCAGAATCCCAGTCATCATGGCCTTTGCCATTCTTGCCAGGAAAAGAAAAATCAAACCAGATTATACTGATCTCGCCATAGTTAGTAAGCAACTCCCTGACCTGATTTTTTATATACTCACGATATTTGCTCATGTCCCTGCCTTTATTCAGTCGTGTATAAGCCGAATCAGATGTCTGACGCTGGGGATGATTACTGTCAATTGTATAATCCGGATGATGCCAGTCAAGAAGGGAGTAGTAGAACCCAACCTTTAATCCTTCAGCCCTGAATGCCTCAACATATTCTTTTACTATGTCTTTTCCAAAGGGAGTATTTGTTGCTTTATAGTCGGTAAATCTGGAGTCGAACATACAGAAACCCTCGTGATGTTTGGCGGTAAGCACCACATACTTCATTCCGGCAGCTTTCGCCGTTTTTGCCCATTCATGCGGATCCCACATGTCGGGGTTAAACAATTCAAAATACTTCTGATACTGCTCGTTAGTCATTTTTTCGGCATTCTTTACCCATTCATGACGTGCCGGCAAAGCATATAAGCCCCAGTGAATGAACATTCCGAAACGTGCATCGGTCCACCATTTCATCCGCTCAGTTTTTTGGGTTTCTGTTTCTTTAGGCAGTTGAGCTAATGAGAATTGGTTAATGAATAACATGGAAATTAATAAAAGAAATGTAAATAAGGTTTTTGTTTTCATAGCTGCTTGTATTTTTTAGTAAAGTTAAGCGATTAGACTTTATGTTCAAACTACGCATTATATTGTCGAAAATTACACTTGTCACAAAAGTCTGAAAATCGTTTGCATTTCATGAATATTTGATATAAATTTATATTCGAAACAAATGAAAAGGGAACGTAGTTGTTGGTTTTATCTTTTGATTATTTGGAATTTATGGACTTGAAATCTTTCATATCAGTTGCAAAAAAAGTATTCATCATCTTGATTTCTACTTTCTCCTTCAATCTGTCAAACGGACAACAGATGCCCTTTTATCCTATATCATACAGGATTTTCGATCCTTTCATCTTTAATCCGGCAATAGCCGGAAGCAAGGATTTCTTCAATATTGACCTCCTTGAGAGTAATTATAACAAATCCAATTCCGAACTGGTTTGTGGAAACCTGAGGCTTTCAAAATCGCATCCTGATTATTTTTCATCACCGGATGCTCCCGAGTTCACGCATGTCGGTGTTGGAGGAGTAATATATAATGAATTGAACGGTTTATCTCATAATATAGGAATTAGCGGCTCAGTATCATATCATATACAGTTAGATAAAGATGCACTCTCATTTTTATCTTTCGGAATATCTGTCAAGGCAGTTTCAAATCATTATTCAGGAGATCCGGATTTTAGTAAACCAGCAAAAAATACTGTTTTTCCCAACTTTGATGCCGGAATATATTATTATAGCAAACATCTGTTTGTTGGGGTTTCAGCAACGAATATTCTTGGCAATCCGGAGGATCCCGACAGTCTTGGTTTTTACACAATACCTGTTTCGCATCAGCTGTTTTTCCAGATTGGTTACAAAGTGGTTCTTTCAAAGCCTCTCAATATTTTGCTTGAGCCTTCATTAATTGTAAATTCCGACGACTCATTTTCAGGGAAAATAACCGATATGCTTAAACCAATGCTAAAATTATATATCGGCAATATTTGCATTGGAACATATTTCAATGATTTTAATAAAACTTCGTTTTTCTTTCAATACAACTACCGGAGGTTTTATATTGGAACTTATTTTGAATTACCGAAAGACTCACCTTTCTATAAAGAGCCAATCCTTACAGAATTCACTTTAGGTTTAAATATATCAGCCATTAAATCAGGAATATCCAGACGTAATCACTGGTAATCAGGATTTTTGATAAATTATATGAAAATGAGATCCAAAATAATAATATTTCTTTGGCTGACCCTGGGTCTGATGGCATCAGCTCCTTTTATGAAAGGAAAAGATGTAATCTGCCGTGATCAGCTTAATTCACTTAAATCTGATACTTCAATTATCAGCCGGTACATAAAAGTTGATTCTTTCAACCTGAGTATTCTTCCTCCGTCTTCCGGTGTTCAATTTTATAAAGACGGAATTGTATTTCTTTCATCGACAAAATCTGCAGGCAGCATGCTGCCCGGACATCTCTCGTTTGGAAAAATCAATGCCTTTTATTCTGTTTTGAAGGATTCAGTTCTAGAAAATCCTGAGGTTTTTTCACCTTCCTCATCGTTTCCCTACCCCTGCGAAGCCATCACTTTCAGCAGCGACTCAAGTACAATGTATTTCACCAAATATTCCAAAACCGATGGCGTTGAAAAGATCTACAAGGCTAAATTTTCTGCAGAAAGCGGTAATAAAGGGGATTGGACTTTTGATACTGATCCTGTGAGTTTTTGTTCCGGCAAATCAACATATACTGATCCTGCCTTATCAATAGATGGCAGAATGATGATCTTTTCTTCAAACCGGCCAGGTTCTGTAGGAGGGATGGATCTTTTCGTTTCTCTAGAGAAAAATGGAACATGGTCTGATCCGGTAAATCTTGGTAACGCTGTCAATTCAACATCCAATGAATTATATCCTTTTTTAGATTCGGAAAATAACCTGTATTTTTCATCTGACAACATTCAAGGTTATGGTGGTTATGATATATACGTTTGTAAATTCAAAAGCAATACATGGGAAAAACCTATAAACCTATCAAGCCCGGTAAACACCAGATTTGATGATGTAGCATTTAAAGTTAACAGGAAAGATGAAAAATCGGCATTCTATACCATAAAACAAAATTCTGGTAAAAGATCCTCGCAATTGTATAGGGTAACAATGAAGAATAATAGGGAGGATACCTTGTTGACTCTATCACAATTTTATACGAGGCCCGACATTTCACATATGGTAATCCTGGCATTAGAACCAGCTGTACAGGCTACAGATAGGATAAGTGAGACTTCAGTACCAAAAAAATCAGGCCCCCGAGGGGAAAAGGATAATATAATTTTTAGGGTTCAGTTTTTGACCAGCTTTAATCCAAGAACCAGATCTCTGATTACTGTAGACGGAAAGGATTACAACGTCTTCGAATATTTATATTCAGGAGCTTACAGATTATGCGTTGGTGAGTTCAGTACCCTCACTCCGGCGCTAGAGCTACAAAATTTACTAATAAAAGCTGATTATCGAGCATCAGTTGTTGCCTTTAAGAATAATGTCATGTCTCTGGATCCTGAATTATTAAAAGATCAAGTTGTTTCAGGTTCCGTAGTTAATACAGAGCAAACCATGATTACTAAACCTGTAACTGAAGTTAAACCCAGGCAGGAGTATGTCACTCCGGAACCCGTGAAAGAAGTCAGGAAAGCTGAAACACTGGGTAAGAAGCTTATTATAACATCTCCAATCCAGGTCAAATCAAACTCAAAAATGGGACCTGAAAAAGCAACATCTTCCAACACTCCCGGGAAAAAGGATATAGTGGTGTACAGGGTTCAGATCTTTTCAGGCGGCACAAAAGGCGGCAGTACAAAGATTAAAATTAATGATAAGATTTATTACACCTATGAATATCCCTTTAATGGAGGATACCGTACATGCATAGGAGAATTCAAAACGCTTGCTCCTGCGAAGGATTTTCAGAATGTATGCAGAAAATCGGGTTACCCCCAGGCTTTTGTTGTAGCGTTTAAAAATAATGTAAGGTCATTGGACCCTGCATTATTTAAATAAATACAGGGGTGTCTTTAATAATCTCACCCGTGTCGTTAGTGCAATATAGTTTTATGCCAATACTTGGTGTTGCACCTTGAAAAATACCTGATATTGGAAGAAAAGCATCCGTAATATCCCCAAATTCTTTTATCTCATCAAATTCTTCAACAGGCAAATACAGGTTTATTATCAAGACAGAGTCAGGTCCGTTAATCCGGGCCAGAACCTTAAGAATTTTTGCCAGCCACAAAGAGGATGCAGTACTGAAATACTCCAAATCAAGCCGGATATTGGTTGTTGGTCTGGCATTTATTATATATTGTTCCACCCATTTTAATGCAGGTTCATATATTTTGGCAGCATTTTCAGGCATTGACTTGCCAGTAAAAAGAAGCTCCCCGGTTAATTGATTCATATCAATTTGTGGAGTCTTTGGAGAACCTTCAATAAATAAGTTCGATAATTCCATCATTTTAGTCGTATCCAGGGAATTTTAGAAAATGTAAAACTCAGTTCTTATTAAACAAATATCAAATATCAAAATTAAAATTTATTTCCATCAGGTTAAAAGTCTTTATCAAATTCTAAAGGCCAGTCATCAATTAAATTGATCTGTTCATAGAAATAAATAATTTTTATCACTTTTGCCACCAAAAACTTAATATTGTTCTTTGAAATCAAGATTGCATAGGGGTCGTAGAGCTTTTTAATTGGGTGTCGATTTGAAAAGGAATAACTATCATGGTTCTAATCAGACTTTAATTTATCAATTGGGGGTTGTTTAAAAAGTTAAATAATTGAGTGATTGTTTTATTTGTACAAGAGGTTTTTTAAAAATTATTATAGCCACGAATGTGGCTAAATATGAATAACCCCCGGCACCAGCCGGGGGTTGGCCAACACGATGATCAATAGCCCTGAAGGGGCGTAATATAGTTGGTAATAATCAGATGTTTTTGTATTTTAGTACTATCTCGCTGTATTACTAATTTATTAATTCACAAAATGTCAAGTTATCGTCAACATCTGTATCACCTTGTTTTCAGAACAAAGGACAGCCTTCCTGCTATTAAACAGGATCATGTCAATGAGCTATATGCCTATATTACAGGTATAGTAAAACATAAAAACAGTCACCTGTATCGTATAAATGGTATTGAAAATCACCTTCATATTCTTACGGATATGCATCCTTCAATTGCACCTGCGGATTTTATGCGAGAGGTCAAAGTATCATCTTCATTATGGATGAAAAACAGTGGACTTTTTCCAACATTTAAAGGATGGGCAGTTGGGTATGGTTCTTTTACCTGCTCATATATGGATATGGATAGGTTGATAGATTATGTTATGAATCAACAGGCCCATCACAAAAAATTAACATTTGAAGTGGAGTACAGGATTCTGCTGCAGGAGTATGGTATAATTCCAGATGAACGGTTTTTTCCTTAACTGTTATATTCAGCTCCTTCAGAGCTGCTGAAGGCTTGTTGTAGCTCCACCCCCGGCACCAGCCGGGGGTTATTCATATCTGGCTCTTTCAGAGCCGTGATAAGTAATGTCATTTATTATTATGTTGTTATGCTACATTAGAATCTCTTTCTGAGTCGTTTTTTCAACCGAAAACATCTCATATCATATCAGTCCCATCTGCAAGGGTATTAATCCTTAATTTGTGGGCTAAAGTACATAAGTAAGTTATCTTAGTCCATTGGCCAAAGCCAATGGTAATTTAAAACTTACAAAAATCGATAAATTTCAATTACAGCGCCTTAAGTCGAAACTCCTTCAAAATAGCTACTTACAAATTACGCTTATACAAATGTTAAAGAATTAAAAAGAATTAAATTGTATGAAGTCAAAATCAATTAAATGTAAATGGACACTAGTGATTCCCTTCCATAATCAAACTTTCAAGCGCCCTCAAAATTAAAAACCGGAAAGAGGAACTGAGTATTCCTGATTTCACCGGAATTTTCGTCCAAATATTTATGCCATTGGTCAAATAGTTGATAATTAAATTTCAGTACAATCCTTAGGTTTATAACCTCTATATAAATCTAATTATATGAGCTTTATAATAATTGCACCAGCGGACTTTTTCAAACGTTCGATAATTGCTAATAAATTTCGTTCATTTTTGACAAACGGAATAATTAGTATTATCAATAAATCTTTTTTATTGATTTACGCACAGTTTACATTGATTAACAATTAATGAAAACAGGCTGTTTTCAGGCTATAAGGGTTGCACCTATTGACTGAAAGCATCTTATTGCATAATTTTATTTTTGAAGAATATGACTTTAATCATGATTGACAGAAAAGCTGAGAACGAACCTAATATCATTAATAATCAAGAGATTAACACATATTTTAATCTGTATCGTAATTCAGTTTATAAAAGTGAAAATAATCCTGTTTCTGAATTTCTGACTGCTGAAGGCTGTGATGACTTTTTAGATTATGTTGAATGGTTAGGTCTTGCAAATGATCCGAATCTCGTTGTTCTTCCTTCCATGCACCATTATTATTATGATGCTGAAGACATGAAGGATGTAAAAACCGTTATTAACCTTAAGGGCCTTAACCAGATAAAGCATGTTAAGAGCTTTCTTCATTCTATTTTCCATATTCTGCCACAAAACAGTTATTTTATCGGAAGCTTCGTTGACAATAAGAATGTTAGCGGGTATTTGTTGAGAAACCGTTTATACGATGTTAAGGATAACATAAGTCATGATGCTGTTGAAAATGATATTATTTCGCGCATACCATTCTTTAACAGATTGTATGGTTTGATGGATTCAAGGACTAATAATTACATGTCAAAGACAAATGTTTCTTTACTTCTGAAAGATCATGGGTTTAAGATACTCGACATGACTGAAATAAACGGACTCACTTACTTTTGCGCCCAAAAACTCAGGACTGCTGATAATTAAGAAAGTCTGAATCCGCTAAGCACGACTCCTCATCTTCTAATCAGAATTAATTTTTAATGAAGTTATTTAACAATGGATTTCATTAGTTATCTGGATCGACTCAAAATAGTTCCGTTTATAAAGAAATGGAATCTTCTAAATTTTATTCTGGGTACAATAGACATCCTGGCAATTTCACTTGCATTTCAATGCTCCTATTTTATAAACTATTTTCAAACCGGAGGTTTCTTTTTCTCCGAATCAAGATTCCTGGATCTTTTTCTTTTAATTACCCCTTTATGGCTGTTTATCTTATATTTAATAAAAATCACTGAGATCCCAAGGACTAAGAGGTACAGGGATCTGCTTATCGAATATCTCCGATCAACAATACTGATAATTATTCTTTTAGTGGTATTTTATTTTGTTTTTAAGCTGAATTTAATTTCCCGTATGTTCCTTATTGAGTTTACTGTTTTTGGTTTTCTTTTCTTATTTTTTGCCAGGTTGCTGGAGTATAAAGTATTTAAAATTTACAGGGCTAAGGGGTATAATTATAAAAATATTGTTTTAATAACAGATGAATCATCACTGTCATTTATTGAAAACCTTTTATTGTATAAGGAGTGGGGATACAGGATAATTGCAATTTTTACCGGATCAGTTCAGCTCAGGGAAAAGTATGAAAAAACAATAATCCTGCTTCCTGAAGAATATATCAAGGTACTTAATGACCTGATGGAGGTTGATATTATTGATGAAGTTTTATATTTAAAAAAGAAGGTGATCCCTTCTGAAGTCAGAAACATAATCAGATCGTGTGAAGAATTAGGTGTTGTCTTCAGGCTTAGATATGAGGATGATAAGTTTAACCTTACCAGTGCCATAAAAACGAATCTTGCAGATGAAAAATTCCTGAATTTTATCAATATACCTCATAACTTATATTCTCTTGCCATAAAAAAAATCATGGATATAACTATATCCCTTATTGTGATAATTTTATTATCTCCGTTTCTTTTAATTATTGCATTTCTGATAAAATTTTCATCAACCGGACCAGTAATATACAAGCAGACCAGGGTTGGATTAAGAGGACGGTTGTTTGATCTTTATAAATTCAGGACTATGGTAGCCAATGCCGAAACACTGAAAAAGGATCTTGAGGAAGCAAATGAAATGGACGGCCCGGTATTCAAAATAAGAAACGATCCCCGCGTTATAAAGATCGGAAGATTTCTTCGCAAAACAGGATTGGATGAACTGCCTCAGCTTTTTAATATCCTGCAGGGCGAAATGTCATTAATCGGTCCGCGGCCTCCGATACCAGGCGAAATCCATCATTATAAACGATGGCAGCTCAGACGCCTTTCCGTTAAGCCCGGCCTCTCTTGTTTCTGGCAGATAAAACCCGACAGGAACAGTATTAAGTTCGAAAAATGGATGGAACTGGATTTAGCCTATATTGATAACTGGTCTCTTCGATTGGATTTTGTCATTCTGCTTAAGACGATAAAAACTGTTTTTCAGAGGACGGGATTGTAGCAATGCCCGGAGCTTGGAACTTTGAACTTTGAACATGGAACTCCAGGCACTTCAATTCGGTTTATGTTTCTGAAAGCAAGTTAAACAAGTCAATATTAAGATAAATAGTTTCTTTCCCCACTTTCTTCGGAACCATAATTCCTAATTTCTCCATTTGTCCTAAATATTTCTTTGCTGTATTAATGCTCTTTATTCCCTGACCAATTAGTTTCTTTGGGCTTATATAAGGTTGTTCAAAGATCTTCTCAATAGTTTCTTTCCGGATATGCGGCAGTTTCAAGTTGATAAACTGGTTAGTCTTTTGAAACAAGTTGTCAATTTCATTTATTTTGTTTAAAGTGTAAATGGATGTTTCCTCAACAGCCTTTAGCATGTAAATGATCCAATCTTCCCATTTTCTTAAAGTAGTTACATTATTCAGTAAGGCATAGTAATCATCTTTGTTTTCAATTATGAATGCACTCAGGTAGAGAATCGGTACATCTAACAGCTTTTTCTGAATCATTAGAAGAATGCTTAAAATTCTTCCTGATCGTCCATTGCCATCTCTGAAGGGGTGTATAGCTTCAAACTGGTAATGAGAAACTGCAAGTTTTATTAAAGGATCATATGAAAATTTAATGTCATTATTTAAGTAGTCAATAAGGTTATCTAATTTTTCCTGAATCACTTTTTCACCTCTTGGAGGAGTATATACCACTGTTCCTCCTAAAGTTCCTCTACCTCTTTTCTTAATAGTTGTTTCACTTTGGGCAGGACGGATCCCATCGTGTATTTCTTTTATTTCCTGATAGATTTTTACCATTAATTCAATGTTAAAAATTCCCTTTTCAGTTATATCATTAAAGCCCTTCCATAATGCCTGGCGATATCTCAACACCTCCTTTGCATTCCCTTTTAATCCGGAATCATTTCCTGAAAGTGCTCTGTAAAGCTCATCATCGGTGGTGAAAATGTTTTCAATTTCAGTGCTGGCTTTTGCTTCCCTGAGCGAAATGGTATTTACTAACATTGACTGATTTGGAAGTCTTTTAGCCAGCCCTTTTAATTCTGCCAAAGCTCTGTTCGCTTTGTTTACTGCCTGTAATATTTCAATAGTGACAATTTTGTCATCAGGAGGCGGTAACAGGGGTAAATGATTGTAAGGTTCATTACGATCATATTGAATTTGATTTGACATGAAATTTCATTTTTGTCAAAAACTATATAATTATGACAAATATAGCTATATTATATCAAAATTCATTAATATTTGACATTTTGATGGAAATCCCGTCATACGTGACAGAACAAATGGCAATTGTCATATTATTGCATATTTTGACAGAAAAAAAATGATTATCAATAATTGAACCAAAGGCATGATAACTCAATTTAGTGTTAAAGTTGGCAAAAGGCGCCGGCCTTCGGTCGCCGAAGTCGACAGGCAAAGCCGACACTCAAAACCCGATGCCAATTGAAATTTACAGTCAGTTTGAAAGAAGTAATAATAAATCATAGTGGCAAATGATCATCCATGGTTACGGGAATTGAACAAAACTCGTATCTTTGACTTAACAATTTGTTGATATGAAACGGACTTCAATTCTTGAAAATATTTCAAAGGCGATATACGAAAAAGATCCTGATGCAGAGGCTTTTCTTTTCGGATCACGAGCCCGTGGAGAAAATTATCCTGATTCAGATTGGGACATACTTATTCTAATAGATAATCTTGATATTACTAACGAGATTGAAGACAAATTCAGAGACGACCTTTATAATTTGGAACTTGAATCAGGACAAATTATATCAACCTTTATATACTCAAAAGATTATTGGCAAAACTACCTGATCTTCTCCCCTCTTTATAAAAATGTTAAAAAGGAAGGTATCCGGCTATGAAGATTGAAAATAAAGACGAATATATCAAATATAGATTCCAAAGAGCGGAAGAATCGCTTGATGATGCTTTAATCGTGGGAGACTATGGAGACCTTTTCGACTTTGATGACAAAATAGTTCTGCCACTTGTTGATCAAGTTAAAGATTTTGTAACAGAAATTAAAAAATTGATTGACCAATAATAATAGCCGCTTAAGAGAATAAATGGCTGTACCGAGAAGAAGTTGGAAGTCCGAAGTCTGAAATTGGAAATCCCCAAGGTCAATGTTGTTCAGGCATTGTCCACATGGAACATGGAACCTGGAACGTTGAACTTTGAACCTGGAACATTGAACTACTGGCACTTTAGGCACTTTAGTTCATTTTAGCCACTCCACACTTAGTTAAGTTTTATATATTTGCCATATGAAAACCAATAAATCAATAGTGCTTTCCAGGATCAAGACTATGGTCATGATAATTGATCCAACTGCAGAGGTTATTCTTTATGGTTCCAGAGCCAGAGGAGATGAGAATCCAGACTCAGACTGGGATATTTTAATACTCGTAAATTCCAAAACAGATTTAGATTATGAAAGGGTTTTCCGTCATAGATTGTACGAAATTGAACTTGAATTAGATGAGGCCTTTTCAATTTATGTTTATAATAAAGATGAATGGAAATCAAAGTATTGGATGACTCCTCTTTATCAAAATATAGATAGTGAAGGATTAAGAATCTGACTATGAAGACTACTCAAAACGATTATATAAAGTACAGATTTGATAGAGCATGGAAAACATTTGAGGATGCAAAATCTCTTGCAATCCTTAAAAGCTGGAACTCATCAATGAATCGGTTGTACTATGCTTGCTTCTATGCTGTGCTAGCATTATTAACAAAAAATAATATTAATAGCCACACTCACTCCGGTGCCAAGACTCAATTGTCTCTTCATTTTGTCAAGACGGGGAAGCTTGATAAGAAGTTTGGAATGCTATTTGGAGACTTGTTTGATCTCAGACAGAAAGGTGATTATGGTGACTTCTTTGACTTAAAAGAACTAGATATTATAACGTTGATTCCCAAAGTCGAAGATTTTTTGATGAAAATTGAGACGTTAACTAAAGAATAAAAACACCTTTATCTTATCCTTTGTTAATTCTGCTGTCCCTGAACCAGGAACCAGGAACCTGGAACTTTGAACATGGAACACCAGTTACTTTATGCACTCTGAAAATAAAAACTTTCATTTGTGAATCAGGAGTTTCTTTACTCCTATGATAATACCTTCTGAATACATTTCTACAATATAAAATCCCGTCTTGAAGTTAACCGGAATCTGCAAATTATTGATACCGGCTGCAATAATATTATCATACATCAATTTCCCGGATTCATCTATGATCTTTACGCTGACAGGTTTAAGCAAAGGTTCCTCAAATGAAATATTAAAGAATGTCTGCGCCGGATTTGGGAACAGAATTATGTTAGTTTTACTGCTGCTCAGTTGTTTTTCCTGAGAATACCCATAAATTTTTAATTCTGAAATATGGTTCCATGTATCGGTTGCATTCCCATGACCTATTATTTTCACAAAGGAGTATTCATTACCGGCAAATGAAGCAGGAAAATCAAATACCTGAAGATTACCGGAAAAAGAGCAGGATGCAGCATTTATCAGAACCGGATCCCATGTCAGACTATCCTTTGATGCATAAATATCAAAGACATCTCCGGTCTGATCATTCGGAAAAGATAACAGTAAATAACTTATTTTGAAAGGGCTGAAGAGACCGGATATTATCCATTGGTCATCGCCTTTGGAAGACCATTGAGTTTCAGTCTTTCCATCAGCAATATTATTGGGATAATCCGGAGCAGAATAATTAACCGCTGCTATATTCACTATTTTTGCTTCATCAAGTCCTGGTTTATATGGAAGAATAACTATCTGAATAGTTTTTGATTGAATTGCTATCCCGTCAGTAACTTTAACAATAAATTCTATTGTATCTCTTGCGCTGACAACTGGTGCCAGAAATTGAATATCAGGATCAGTGACAGAAGAGATGGGCACGTTATCAGGAGAACTCCACTCGAAAATCAGATTATCATTGTTTAAATCATATGTGCCTGAGGCATCTATTTCGCCAATAAATCCTGAATTACAGCTGGTTAAATAATTCAATACGATTACAGGAGGGTCATTGGAATGACCTATATTATTTGTCACAGATTGAGCACTTATCGTTACTGCCTGGCCTCCGGAAGCTGTCTGTAACGGATTTGTGGCTGGTTTATTATAAGCGACGGTTACAACATCACCATTAACTGCCGGACTTGAAAGCGTCAACTGAACCTTTGTTCCGGAAATGGAAACTCCGGTAACGGTTCTGGCAACGGTATTTACCCTGACTGTGAAAGCTGAAGCAGCAGGTACAATATTTGCAAGGCTCAGATTATATGTTATTGACAGCAATGTAGGAGTAGCATTCTGTACTACAGAACTGGTATAAACCGGGTTTACAGAATTAACATTATTAGTCACTGCCTGAGCGCTGATTGTGGCTGCCTGTCCACCCGCAGGTGTCTGTAATGGATTACCTGCAGGCTTTGTATAAGCGACGGTTACAACATCACCATAAACTACAGGACTTGAAAGTGTCAACTGAACCTTTGTTCCGGAAATGGAAACTCCCGTAACGGTTCTGGCAACAGTATTTACCCGTACTGTGAAAGCTGAAGCTGCAGGTACAATATTTGCAAGGCTCAGATTATATGTTATTGACAGCAATGAAGGAGCAGCATTTTCTATAACGGAACTGACATAAACCGGGTTGTTTGATATTACTAGAGTTGCATAACAACCAATATTTGGTGGATTAATAAAAGCTTTGCCCTCATAATCTGTTGTGATTCCGGGAATTGCGATACCTGCACCAATAGCAGGAGAACTTGTACTTAAATGTAAATCATTAGGTTCACTTATAAACTGAGGGTTAACAAGTCCGGGGTCATGTGTCTGCCATCCTAACGTAGATTTCATAGTAGCCCAACTAGCTCTCTTATAATTTGAGCCTGCATGTATTATATCTAAGTTATCATCGGCTTGATAAAATAAATTATAATCACAAAAAATCTCACTTAACGATTGCCCTCTACCCCCATCTGTCACAATAATTTCACATGCAGAATAATTCGCTGCATAAGAACATAACCCATAAAAAATATTGTTTTTTACAACAACACCAATACAACCATCAGATATATACAAGTGAGCATCTATTCCACCTGCTTCAGCAGATGTCAAAAGTGTATTCTGAGAATAGAATGTATTATTATAAACACTTACATTACTTGCATGGTCTAACCAAATACAGCTTTGTGATGAACCTGCCCATATATTATCATAAATTTGAATATTATTTGTTGTACACCCCGAAGAATACGCTTTGACTGTACACATTTCATTAGCATCAAATCCATCAGCTACAGCATGTCTCGCAGGATTGTCCCATATAAAATTTCTTCTTATAATAATATTATTAAAACTATTACCAGTTTCCGAATCATCGTTTACAATACCCACTCCTGATGAATGGTATCCATCATGCAAATTATTATCCTCAAATATGATATTTGAAAATGTTAAATTATCAGTGCCCACTACATGGACTGAAGTATTTCTTCGTCCTCCATCATGAATTTCATTATTTTGAACGAGTAAATCATTTCTGCAGACTGCTAAATGATAACCTAATCCTTGTGCTCTACATCCCACATAACTTATATGACAATTTTTGATTGTTAATCCTGTCGTATTCTCCTGCGGATATTCAGTCCATACAGTTCGTGCTGAGGCAAATTGCATATCAATCCCATCTATTGTAATATATTGCTTATTATCAATAAAGATGCAACTTGCCCTTGCAGGAACTTCAACAGAAGTATATCTTGAATTTGGGTCGGTAGGAGAATAGATATATATTTGGTTACTATTCCATGTCCAATTAAACTCTGCCGTCAAATTTGAAAAGTTAGATGTATATGTTTTCTTTGCTACCCCCCAAGTAACATTTCCGGGTGTTGTAACAAAAAATATCTCATAACCATAAGTCGAGCCTCCACCATAAGGGAATGTCGGATTATATGGGTCAGTTACAGAAGTTGCAGAAACCCATATATTAGCATGCCCTTCGGCTGTCCATGATACTGCTTGTGTTGAACCTAATATCAATGGATTAGAACTAGTTCCATAATTACCAAATGTAATGTAATTACCTGCTGCACCAGAAGAAGGGACTGTAAGTTGCTCTCTCCAAATACTGCCACGTTTAAAAAGGATAGAATCACCTGGTGAAAATGACCTTCCATTTATCTTAGATATGGTTGCCCAGGCAGTCAGATCTGTTAACCCATTTGCAGCATCACTTCCTCCGTTCTTAACATAATAGTTCGTGCCAGAAGCGATAGAACTAATCGTTAAAAACAGCATTACAAAAGCTTTATTCATGTGTACATTGTTTTGACAGACGTAATTTTTTCATTGACAAACACACGATATTAAACGACAATCCAGACTTTTTGTTACATTAATTTTCTTTAAAATTATTGGCAATTTATGAATATAGTAAAAACCTCATTTAAAGACGAACCTATATGAAGGTAAACAGCAACTTTGAAATAATATTCAAGGATATAATATTCATTTAGTTACTAAATAAAAACCCGGATAAAATTATCAGCGTTTAAAATTCAAGAGTAGATGAAAATCAGTTTCCCTGATAATACGAATTCTTCAAATTTTGACCGCTTCCATATACATTACGAATTTATTGTCTTCATTATCAAAATAAGCTTCATTTCGCATTACAGGGGATGCACTTTGTTCCCTTGAAGAAAGATAAATTGATTTAAATCCGGCAAGCCTCAGCATTCTCTCAAGCTTCTTTGCATTCCACCAGTTTATATGGTCCTGACGATGTTTTTTTTGTATTTCAACTGAACATTTTGAGGTACAAAAATCTAATGCATCTTCCATCTTTTTAGTCTTTAAAAGATCCCGGAATTGTTCGTCAGTTATTCTTTCAGCTACACCATCGGGATGAATTGAAGAAAGTTGCGATGCCACATGAAATAAAAAGGCTTGCTCTATAGAAACAGTTTTATCATTTTCAAACCAATAAAAAAAAGTCATATCATTATTAAAGTATGCTCTGTAATCAAGATCAATATTGGGTGTTGATATCCTGAATATTCCTCCGTTTTTAAGGATCCTGTGCACTTCACCGAACAGATATTGAGCAGCTGCATCAGTAATGGATGCAATTGTAAATCTTGTATGTACGAGTTCAGCTGCAGAAGTTTCAACAGGAAATGGCTCCATTGCAAGCATATCACAGAAAATATCACGTTCCGGGTTATAGACAACTCCTTTTTCACCCAATTGAGCTTTATTCCATTGCCGGTCAACATCAATTTTGGTCCAGCAGGGATGATTCATTCCGCCTCCGAATCCCAGATATGAACCTGCTGAAATATTATAAAATCTTCTGTGTTTAACACTTTCTTCTCCATATAATTTTATGTATAATGGCAAATCATCATTTTTAATTACAACACGTTTAATAGTAAATCCAAAAAGACTGACTATTTTTTCTGCTATTTTTTTGACTGCATTCTTTATCTCTTTCATAGCTTTAGTTTTTAACAGCTTCCATATACATCATAACCTTAATATGTTCATTATCGAAATAGTAATTATTCCTTAATACGGGTGAAGCACTCTGTTCCGGAGCTGAAAGGTAAACTGTTTTAAATCCTGCAAGACTAAGCATCCTTTCATATTTTTTCTGGTTCCACCAGTTGAAATGATCATACCTGTTGTTTTTATGAATCTCTGGAGAACATCTGGAGACACAGTAATTTAAGGCATCTTCATAATTCATTGTTTTTAGAAGCTGCTTAAATTCTTCATCACTGATCTTTTCTGTAGAAGGGCCATTATAAAGAATAGAAACCTGAGTAACCACATGAAACAGGAAAGCCTGTTCTATTGAAATACTATCCTCCAGCCAGAAGAAATAATCTTTATCATTATTTTTATATGCCCTGAAATCAAGATCCAGATTTGTGGATACTATTCTGAAAATGCCTCCTTTTTTAAGGATCCGGTGAACCTCATTGAAAAAATACTGAGCAGCCTCATCGGTCAGACGATCAACTGTAAAGCGGGAATGGACCAACTCAGCTGTCGCAGTCTCAACAGGAATCGGTTTCATTGAAAGCAGATCGTGTGAAATATCAGACTCCGCATTATATTCAACCCCTCCGGGGAAATATTTGTCATTTTTCCAGGGTTTATCAACATCTATATTGGTCCAGCAAGGATGGTTTATCCCCCCGCCAAAACCTTTAAAAGCGCCAGTTGAAATATTATAAAATTTGCTATTCTTAACACTTTCACTGCCATAAAGATCTATATATATGTCCGAATCATCTTGATTCGTGATTTTTTTAAGCTCAAATCCTAGATAACTGAGAAATTTTTTAAAGATTTTTTTCATAGACGTAATTGCAATTTGTTAATCTTCAGCATTAAAAGTTTTAAGGTCTTAAAATGCCTAATATATTCATTGTTACAGCCCGATATTCTATTTATTTATGAACTATCAACCAATAAATAAATGTTAATAGCTAATAATCAATATTTAAATTAGCAAAAAGATCAACTAACTAATTTAGAATTAATGAATCTTTGAAGTGTCCCATTGATGCCAAACAAAACTCTTGATTATTAGTCAGCCAAAGAAAATGAAACCTAAAGATTATTGTTCATAAGTTTTCTATCTGAACAATGAGTCAATGGTTTAAAGATACGAAACAAGCAAAAGATTATTGAGAATGCATTCACAATAAGTATTAATAATATAATTCCAAAACTAAAGTCGTTCCTGATATAATAGAGATAAATAAAAAGAGGCCCAGATAAAATAGCCAGCAAAATTAAAACCTGTTTAAGGCTTGGATGCAAAATCTTAATAGCATAAAAAACAAAATAATAGACGAATAGAAAACTAAGAAGATGCAGAAAAATGTTCCCAAAAATTAAGAATTCTTTATTTTGATCATTTAATTCCTGTGACGAATAAACCCCATATCTATATATCTTCAATTTATTTAAGACTTTTTTTAATAAATTATACTTGAAAGAATTTGCCTGATAAAGAACTTTATTAAAGTTTTCTATTTTAGCCAGATCTGAAAAAGTATAAAAACTGATTTCTTGTTTCGTTATCGAATTAAGAAGAGAATCAAGGTAATTGAGGCTAATTCGAGGTGCTATAATATTTGGATATTTAAATGAGTTCTCAATAAAAGAATATGGGTGAAATAAGAAAACAATAGTAGCGTCATCATCTATATTTTTATCAATAATGTCGGCCAATTCAAAAAAATCTCCAAATGTTGCCGGTATGTATTTAATTTCTTCATAAGTACATCCACCATACATATCACCTGAAATAATTTTGAAATTCAAATCTATTAATGCTTTCAAAGTATTGTTATCATAGGTATCGAAAGGAGGGACAAAAACATTTGTCTCAATGTTAAACAGGCTATCCAATGCTTTTTTCCCTTTCGATAGCTTATCAAACTGTTTAAAATAGCTTAAAGAACCAAACTCGCTATAAGTCTTTTTATTCAGGAAATAAGGTCTTAAGATATTAATATGGTTAAAACCATGTAGGGCAACTTCAATTTCCTTCTTTTGAATTCTTGATCTTAAATCATTAATTTGTTCTTGATTAAGTTTATTAATAATTAAATTAGTACTATCAAACGGAATTATCCCCAGACATAAAGGAATGTTGTTCTTATGGAAAATGTATAAAAGGGAATCGCAAAATTTTGATGGAACTAAGATGTAATCATCATATCGAAATACAATTTTCATTTTCCCCCTTGCATTTGCGGAGAAAAAACTTAAAAAAACTAAAGAGACAATAAAAAGAAGTTTGTTTTTCATATGTAGACTGATTAGTAACTTATATATAATCCAATGAAATTAATAAAAACTCTTATTTAAATTTAAATTATGCCTTCGCTTTGATTTGATCCAAAGATATAAATTGATTGAATATAAAAAAGGGTATTTGAACTTATGAAAATATCATGAATCAGACTCAGGAAATCAATTCACAGCAATGATGGCTGTTGTAGAGTTCCACTAATTCATAAAAAATAATTACCAATTAATAAATGATTTATAATATTTTATAATTGGTACAATCAAGAGACCGAATAACAGTATTTGACTTATAAATAAAATGTTTAAATTTATAGCAATCCAAATTATATAGAAAATCCGTAATCTAAAAAAAATGAAAGAATTGGAATTTTTCAGGAGACAGTTTTTATTATCAGAATATGAGAATTTTAAGTTGCCTTGGAATAGAGAAAAGATACTAAATTATAACTTATTTTATCATCCTGACCTAGAATTCGAGCACGTTGCAAATGAAATGATTGATTTATATTTGCTAGGGTTTTTATTTGATTATGAGAATCCAGAATATTCAAACAAAAAGATTCTAGACTCTTTAAAAGGTTCATATTCTTTTGAACATTTTCTCGAAAATCTTACAAAGTATTCAGGGCATTATGTAATAATTTACAGATCTACTGAGAAGTTTATTCTGCTTAATGATGCTTGTGCCCAGCATGAGGTTTATTATGATAATTTATTCTCCTCTTTTGCCACACAAATAAAATTGCTTGAGAAAGTTATTCCTATTGTGCCACATTCATCTGTCGATGCAATAAATTTTTTCTCCTCTCCTTCATTTATTTCACAAAAGATATTCATTGGAGAAACTACTCATGCAGAGAACATAAAGCATCTTCTTCCAAATCACTATATTGACATAGAACAAAAATCAATTATTCGTTTTTTCCCGAAAGACCAGTTGAAATCTAACACGATAAATGAGGCATCAATGGAAGCATGCAAAATGTTAAAGGGCTATATAAAAGCTGCTTCTTTAAGGAATAAAATCTACATGGCTGTTACAGGTGGTTACGATAGTAGAGTTCTTTTTCTTGCCAGTCTTGATGTTGACTGTAAATACTATGTTTCAAGACTAAATAACATGGATAGCAGACATAACGATATAGTTATTCCACAAAAACTCGCAAAAATCTTTAATAAGGAATTTAAGGTAATAGTGGAGAATCCTATGGATAAGAAAGAAAAACTAAAACAAGAAATTAGTATCGATTTTCCAAGAGAGCTTAAAATCCCAGGTGAAGAATATTATAAACACATTTTGATAAATGGCAACATTAGTGAAATAGCTCGTAATTATTATGGCTATTATCAGAATATTCTTCCCGGAGAATTAGCAATTTTATATGGGCATAATGGCAATAGCTTTGTTTGCAAAGAGTATGAAAAATGGTTAAAAAGAAGCTCCTCAATGTTTTCAGAAAAGGGATATAACATATTAGATATGTTCTATTGGGAAGAAAAGATGGGGAATTGGGCTGCAAAAGCTAAAACAGAAATGAGTGCAATGGGAACTATAATATATTCTCCTTTTTGTTCACACAAATTATTAACAATACTTCTATCGACACCACGCAATCATAGAGATGAATATTCTAATAATCTCTACGACATGATAATAAATAATTTTTCTAATGAAGTTTCCAAAATACCTATCAATCCTTCAACAAAAAAGAAGATTATTTTAATTTTGAAAAGATTTAAAATATTCAATTTAATTCAAATAATCAAACTAAAATTTAAGCTGTTAAAGATCTAATTAGTAGATATTTGAATTAATTTAATTCCAATTCAAAAAGTGCAATAAAAAATCACTAATACCTGATCAATAATTAAACCCAATTTTATAATATCTTTATTCTTTTCGAACCGCTAATTAAGAACTATCAATTTTTGAGTTGCAGCAGTTGAATTACCTGATACCAATTGCATTATATAAACTCCGGGAATAATGTTAATCGGAATTTGAAAATCTTTGATTCCGGGAGGCAACTTTTCAATCTGAATAATTTTCCCGGCCATATTAATAAGCCTCACAGTATGGTTGATAGTTGGTAGTTCACCTTCTAATGAAATATTTATTAATTTTCGGGTAGGATTTGGAAATATAAACATCATTGATTTAGTATTATTATTATTATACCCATATTCATAAGCGCCAATATCAGGTTTATCAGCAACTGGATTTCCAGCATAATCTAATGTCAAACCAACGTCTATTCCCGAATTAATACAAGGGGAACTTGCCTGTAATGTCCAATCAAAACCTGCAACATCTGTCAATTTTGGATTACTAAATATTCCTGTTTCTTCAATACTTGCTGTATCTGTTCTGTAATATTGAATGTACGGTGTCATATAAAAATAATAAATTAAATCCCCGACGGCACTTCTGTAGTATGAATTATAAGAATGGACCGTTGATCCCGAGACATCAATATAACACAATCCCATTGAACCACTTGAGCCAGTATTTATCATAAGGTTGTTTTTTAAATCAACAACACCGTTATATTGTGTTAAATCTGCAAAACAAGAACTTGCACCGGAACTTGAAACAATGGTATTATTATAAAATCGAATATCTGCTCCAGCATAAGTAAGAGCTGCATAATCTTTTTCAATTCGGATTACTCCATTTTTCGCAGTAGTGGAGGCTTTTTCTTGATAAAATTTGTTATAATAAAAAGTCAAAGACTGAGCCTGACAACCCTGTATATATACTGCCGGATAATCATAGGTTCTAATGTCATTATATCTTACAACTAGCCCTGTAGGATACCATCCTACCTGTCCTGCCCCATTATCGAATTCCCCAGACCCTACAACTATACCATTAGCATATTGGCCATACTCACCAACTGTTGAAGTGTTATGTTCAATTATCGCATTACTTACTCGGTTGTTAATACCAATACATTCAGCCGTTCCTGCTGTACTATAATTCGTGATTGTATTATAACCTATGTAGCTATCATGTATTTCGGCAGGAGTTGCTCCCATTAATGTTCTGCCACAGTACAAAAATGCCGCACATCCAGCTATGTAATTAAATGAATTTCGCTGAATAATAATATTGTACATATCATTACGCCAAGTTTCAACATAAACTCCATGATAGTTTTCAGAGGCATCTCCAATGTTATTAATAACACAATCTTGTATTGTGATGTAATGTTCATTATTTTGAAGATAATAACTACCAATTATAATTCCTTGAGTATCTGTCTTATTAGCATCAATCTTTAATTTCTCAATTGTGACATAGCTGCATCCTCCAATATTTATAACCCCAAGGCCCAATGCAGTTGTTGTCTGAATTATAGCATTGACTCCATCTCCCCAGAGCGATCCATCCCAAACAATAGAATGTCCAGATATTCCACCATGAGTAATATATAAGGTTTTTGTTAAAGTCCATTTATCTCCTTTTTTTAATGCAATAATATCACCTTGTGAAGTAGCATGAGATTCTGCATAAGCAAGCGTTGCCCAAGGAGTTGATTTGGTCAATCCATCGTATGAATCTTTTCCACTTGTACTTACATAATAGGTCTTAGCTGATGCGATGGAACAAATAGCAAAAAAAAATATTATGAGTTTTAAAGTTCTTTCTTGAATCATAAGCTTAAATATTATTCCTTTACACAAAATTAACAACAAATTTTGACAAGTATTCTGTTTAGAATGATTTGACTGATTATTTTAACATTTAATCATTTACTTTGTTAGAAAAAAAATATTTACACTTATCCTTTGTTAAAATTCTGCGGAGATAATTGTTCGGGTCGCTTAGATTTTATATTTTTGTTAAAATCAAAAGAAAGTTTTTAAGAAAATCAGATGTTGTAAATTGGTTTATTTAAATTTTATATGAGAGTAAATAAATTGGGTATCCAGAGGTTAATCTTTATTCTAGTAATGGTTATTATTGTTTCATGTGTCCCAATTAAAAAGTTAACCTACTTTAATGACATTGATGAACTTAATGAACCAAGGGTTAATCCCAGGGAACAAAAATTGATTATGCCATTTGATAAACTCTATATAAAAGTGTTAAGTATCGATGAAAAAACAAACCAGTTATTTAACTCCAGTGATAATATGTCGCTTAGTTCCGCAACTGGTATAATCGGAAACCGTGTTGATGAATCAGGCAACATTAATTATCCGTTCATTGGAAAAATAAAAGTTGGAGGGCTTAAAACTGCCGAAGCAAGTTTAAAAATACAGGAAGCTTTAAACCAATATGTTTCTAATGCTGCGGTCGATATCAAATTCATCGATAATAATGTAACAATAATAGGGGATGTGCAACGCCAAGGATTGTACTCATTTACTCAGGATAAATTAAACATATATGAAGCTCTGGCTCTTGGTGGTGGGATTTCTCAATATGGTGACCGGAAAAATGTAATTCTGATCCGGCAGGAAGGTGACAAAATAATGCACCATAAACTTGATCTTTCAGATTCCAAAATAGCTGGAAAAGATTATTATTATATTCAAGCTAACGATGTTATCGTTGTGGAGCCTTTGAAATCAAGTTCTTGGTTTAATTTTAACAACACAACCTTCACGACATTTTTGACCTCTTTAACAACCTTACTTACAATTATTACCCTGTATTTAACAATAAAAAAAGGTTTATAATATTTCTATGATAATGAAAAATGAATCTGATTCATCCACCGTCTTTATTAAGCTTTTTTTGGAAAAAGTATTTGCTTTAAGGTATATATATCTCGCATTTATTGTCTTATTTTTAACCACTGCATTCTTATTAAATAAATATTCCTCAAAAGTATATGAAATTGAATCCACCATAGGTCCAGTTCAGGAAAATCGTTCTACTGTTCTTTCATCTAATCAAATGTTCAGAGGATTAGGTACTTATAATACAGGGAAGAATGTTGATGATGCAATTAACAGTCTTAATTCTTTTTCGCTTATTTCCTCAACAATTAGTAATCTGAACTTAGAAGTGGGATATTTTACTGAAAAAAATAGTCTTTTCAGGCAAACTATCGAGTTTTACATGAATTCCCCCTACCGGGTTAATATTGATAAATCACATTTACAACCTATTAATACTAAGTTTTATATTACCATTCTAAATGATTCTACTTATAGGCTATCTGCAATAAATAAGGAAACTTCATTATATAATTATATTGATAATATTACTGTCAGCAGTGATGCAAATTTTACAATTGATACGATCAGTCAATTTAATAAAACAATTACGGGAAGAAATTATAAATTTTCAATATCAAAAAATACAGAATTGCTACCTTCCAATAATAGTGAAAAAGCCCTGTTCTATTTTGAACTATTTCATGTTGAGGAACTAGCAAAACTCTATCTAAATAATATAAAGATAGAGCCGGTATCGGTTCTTGCTTCAATCATTAATATTAAGTTCACAGGTAAAAACATTGAAAAATCCCTTGGTTTCCTCAATACTTATATCAACTATTTTCTTAATGATAATCTTGCAAAGAAGAACAAGATTGCCGTTAATACTATTAACTTTATTGACTCCCAGATTTCCGAGATTTCTGATTCTCTTTCCAAATCTGAATCCAATCTCAGGAATTTCAGAACAACCAACCAGGTAACAACAGATCTTAGTTTCCAGGGCCAGCAGATTTACGGTCAGATGGCACAAATAGAAACCCAGCGGACAAGTCTCGAAGTTCAGAGTCGTTATTACAACTATGTAATTAACTTATTTAAAACAAATCAGGATGTGTCAGGAGTTGTTCCTCCTGCTTCTGCAAATGTCACAGACCAGGTGATGAACAAACTTATTACAGATCTCTTAGCACTAAATTCTGAAAGGTCGGGTATTATTTCTAACAATAATAATGAAAAGAATCTATTCCTTGCCCAGATTGACAACAAGATTAAGAATCAGAAACAAGCAATTATCGAAAGTGTTACAAATAACTTGAATACCATTAATCTTACACTTAATGAACTTAATTACCGCTCTGATAAACTTTCAAAGGATATATCAAATCTTCCGAAAACAGAAATGAATATGGTTAATATTCAGAGAAAATTTAACCTTAATGATGCGATATTTACATATTTACTACAAAAAAGATCTGAAGCTGCAATAAGCCTTGCTTCAAATTATCCTGATTATGAAGTTTTAGAACCAGCCCGGGAAATCACTTCAAAAATTATCAAACCCAAGAAGATAATGAATTACCTTTTTTCTTTGTTTTTAGGGTTGTTATTCCCAACAATATTCTTAATTACAAGAGATTTCTTTAACGATAAAGTAAGCAGTATATATGATATTGAACACTTACTTGATCGACCAGTTTTTGGAATTATATACAATAACCCTAAAAAGTATGAAGCAGTTGTTGCTGAAGCTCCCAAATCTGCAATTTCAGAATCTTTCAGGAATCTCAGAGGCTCATTATTTATTAAGCTTAAATCAGAGCAGTCAAAAGTTATTCTAATCACCTCCTCACAACCACAGGAAGGCAAGAGCTTTATTTCGTTTAACCTCGCAGCTTCAATAGCTTCCGTGGGATTTAAAACAGTTATAATTGATTGTGATCTGCGACGTCCTACTCTCCATATAAAATTTAAGGAGAATAATTCATCCGGAATTTCCAACTTTATGACAAGAAATGCGAATGAAGATGAAATTATTCATAAAACCTCAGTTGATAACCTCTCATTTATTCCGGCCGGGCCACTTTTACCAAACCCTTCGGAATTATTGGATTCTGGAATTCTCGATGATCTGATGGATTTGCTTAAATCCAGATTTGAATTTATAATTATTGATACACCGCCGGTTGGATTAGTTGCAGACTCAATTCAGTTAATGAAATATGCGAACCAGATACTAGTAGTGTCCAGAAACAATGTTACTCGGAAGGAAATTCTTGTCAATGCATTAACTTCTCTCGATTCAAATAAGATTGCCAATTATGAAGTTATTCTTAATGATCTGGATCTTAATAAAAGTCCATATTCAGGATATAAAAATTACTACCTGAAGGAATAAAATCATATTTAAATAGGTCTCCTTCATCTTCAACAAAGTAATCATTTACTTTACATAGATTTTATGCTTCTGAGAGCCTTTTATTTTTTCTTTTAGCACAAGCCAAATAAATTTTGAATTTCCAATCAGATAGCGGCGCCACATGCGTCTTGGTTCCTGAAGAAAACGGAAAAACCATTCCATTCCAATACTTTGTATCCAATTAGGAGCACGTTTTGTAATCCCTGAAAGAATATCAAAATACCCACCTACGCCTAAAATGTATCTGGCATTAAGTTGATTTTTGTATTTTTCGACAAAAAATTCTTTCTTAGGAGAAGGCAATCCTAAAAATAAAATATCTGGATTTACATTATTAATCATTTTCACAATTAGCTGCTCTTCATCACTATTATAATATCCGTTTCGATGACCTGAAAGTATAAGTCCCGGATATGATTTGGCCACTTTCCTAGCAGATAATGTCACACTTTCCTCCTTAGCTCCGAATAAAAAAACCCTATAATTATTTTTATCAGCTATTTTTAAAATATCATCTGCTAAATCAGGACATGCAACTCTTTCAGGTACATCAATACCAAGAAATCGCAGCGCCCAAACTACTGACATTCCATCAATGTTAACCAAATTTGAATTATTGTAGGCCTGGATTAGTGCTTCATTATGAATAAGTTCAAGTATAGATGCTGCATTTATTCCACTTTGTACAATTTGATTACCTTTCTTTAAATTTGTCAGTACAATATCTAAAAATTCTGCTTTAAGTAAGGGATGAACTTTTATGTTAAAAATCCTAATTTCTTTCATAAAGTTGGACAAGACACAAATAGATTATTGAAAATAGTAGCAAAAAAATTAGTCAAATAGTAACTAACTATTTTTCTCATTTATCTATCCCATGCCATCTATTGCTTAGATATGTATTCCCCATCAATAGTTTTAAAACCCGCCATGAAGAATCACCAATCTGATACTCAGATGGAACTTGTTTAAACCGAATCAGATTATGTTCATAAATACTTAACCCAACTGAGTCGAGAACAGCTTGAATTTCAAGACCAGATAAAATAATTGAACCTGTATCCTGGGCTTCGGGCCGTTCCATAGATTGTCGTAAAGATATTGCAGCAAAGTCAAGTATCGAGGACTCTTCACTTATAGTACCACTATCAGATATTGTGCATAATGCGTTCTTCTGTAACCATATGTAATCCAAAAATCCAAATGGTTTTAGAAAATTAAGTCGATTGTCCATTTTCTTATCAGAAATATTTTCCAGTCTCTTTCGAGTACGTGGATGTGTAGATATTATTACAGGAATATTGTACTCTGCAGCAAGTTTATTTAACACAATCAATATTTTAGTTAGATTCCCTTTATTATCAACGTTTTCCTCTCTATGAGTTGAAACCAAGAAATAATTCTGTGGCTGAAGGGACAGCGTTTCCAGTATTTTTGATGTTTTAATAGCCGGCATATAGTAATCCAATACTTCCTTCATAGGGGATCCTGTGAGATATATCCTGCGGTGAGGGAGTCCTTCTGAAAGCAGATGTCTTCGGGCATGTTCCGTATAAACAAGATTGAAATCGGCAATATGGTCTATTATCCGGCGGTTAAGCTCTTCCGGTACATTAAAATCGAAGCTTCGATTGCCAGCTTCCATATGAAAAACAGGTATATGCATCCGTTTTGCAATATATGCTGAAAGACAGGAGTTAGTGTCACCTAGGACTAATAAAGCATTTGGATGTTCCTGCTTAAGAGTTTCTTCAGTTTTCTTAAATATATCTCCAATTACTGAACCAAGGGAACTTGTGTTAACATTCAAAAAATAGTCAGGTTTACGGAGTTCCATCCCATCCCAGAAAATCTCATTCAGTTCGTAATCGTAGTTTTGTCCTGTGTGAACGATTATATGATTTACATATTCATCCAAAAGTGCCATTGTACGAGACAATCTGATTATTTCGGGACGTGTGCCTACAATTGTCATTACCTTTAATAATGCTTTCATGTTTTTGCCATATTTACTGAGTTTTACCAAACTTCATTACTATCATATTATGTATTCTTTGGGGAAATTTAATACTTTAACCCCATAGAATCTGGTCTATACCATCTCCATAAAAGTATCAGGATTTTCTGGTCTGTATGGCTCATTAATCCAAAACAGGGTGTATAAAGTATCATCGCCTATATTAGTAATATTATGAGTATACCAGACAGGCATATCAACATAGGATGGTTGAGAACCATCTAATTCAAAATTTAGCACTTCAGTTGTTCCGATTCTTTTAAGCTGGATCCTGGCCTTGCCCTTAATCACAATAAAGCGTTCTGCCTTCTGTGTGTGAAAATGATTCCCACGTGTAATACCAGGTTTTGTAGTCGAAAAAGAAACCTGCCCTCCGCTATTGAGCTTAATGGTCTCAACAAAGGATCCCCTATTATCCACTTTTTGATTAAGTCTAACCGGAAAATAATTCTTAATATCGATGTAGGTTATAAATGTATTGAATAAGTCAAGTCCAAATCGGTCATCGAGATTTGGCAAGATTCCGTTTTCGAAATATAAGGATTTATAGTTTTTACACATATCTAGAATTCCTGACACTTTGATTTCGGTGGTGTTTTTTACTCTGATTAACGATAAAGCATCCTTCGGTTTTTTAATTATTAAATAATATATCTCTTCGATCAATTCATTTACATAAATCAATTTCATAAGCCCATCTATTTCAATATGGGGTTCAATTGAATGGGTAAGCTGATAGCAGAATGTTGCAATCACCGAATTATAAAATGGATTGCCAAAGGGGCCAAAAACATTCGGAATGATCAGTCCTGTGAATTGTGCGTTATTTCTTCTTGCCCATTCTTCCAATAAAATTCTTCCTTCATATTTAGATTTACCATACGGATTATCGTGTTCTTCCTGGGTTGATGAAGAAAAGATTACATGGACTTTGCTCCTTGCCTGTTCAAGAGCGCCAATCAACTTTTTTACCAGACCTATATTCGTATTGTAAATTATATCAGGATTATTGTGACGGTTCATTGCTGCCAGATGAACAATTGTATCGCAATGACTTACAAAATCCATTAATTGTTCTGAATTACTGAAATATTCATCTTTATAAGGGATCATTTGAATTTCCGTTTTTCTCAAATTCAGATAATTATACAGGTGAGTTCCTATAAAACCAGACTGACCTGTTATTCCGACTCTTAACATATTTAAATTAATATTTCATAATTTTGATGACCAAATAAAGAATTAAAATATTTGAAAATAAAGATAAATTATGTTCATCTCCCGTAGATTAATGTCCGGCAAAATCCGCAGTAACAAGATCCAATTTAAGTAAGAGCTTTTTCATCCCTTCTATATCCAGTCGTTCTGTATTATGGGAGGTATAATCATCATACGAATTAACTTCCGGCGTTCCCTGACTGAAGTATTTTGCATAATTTAAATCCCGTGTGTCAGCACTGACACGAAAATAATTGCCCATGTCTTCTGCCCTTACCATTTCTTCACGGTTTACAAGGGTTTCATACAGTTTTTCACCGTGCCTAGTACCAATAATCTTTATTTCGGATTTTGAATTATATAAGTCTTTCAATGCCAGGGCCACTGTTTCTATTGTAGCTGCCGGGGCCTTTTGAACAAAAATATCACCCTGCTTACCATTTTCATAAGCATATAATACCAGATCGACAGCATCATCAAGAGTCATCATGAAGCGGGTCATACCCGGGTCAGTAATAGTCAGAGGTTTCCCTGATTTAATCTGATCGATAAATAATGGAATCACAGAACCTCTTGATGCCATAACATTCCCATAACGTGTACCACAAAGCACGGAATCTGTCATTTTAAGATTCCTTGATTTGGCGACCATCACCTTTTCCATCAGAGCTTTTGAAAGGCCCATTGCATTGATCGGATATACTGCTTTATCAGTACTTAGCACAATCACCCGTGCAACTTTATTGGCTATGGCAGCATCAAGTACATTATTAGCGCCAATGACATTTGTCTTTACTGCTTCCATAGGGAAGAATTCACAGGAAGGAACCTGTTTAAGGGCAGCAGCATGAAATACGTAATCGATACCCTTCATACACCCCTGAATACTATTTGGATCCCGTACATCACCAATATAGAATTTTAATTTATCTGATTTAATGGCATTCCGCATATCATCCTGCTTTTTCTCATCACGACTGAAAATACGGATCTCTTTAATATCAGAGTTGAGGAATCTCTTTAAAACGGCATTCCCGAAAGAACCAGTACCACCAGTTATTAATAGGGTTGAATTTGATAATTTCATTTCAGACTATAATTATGAACCTAAATGTGATTTATTGCTTACAATATATACGTTTCTTTATTTTATAGGATAATAACTTTTCAAGGAAATTCCATGGATTGTTTACAGAACCGATTTTCCTGCAGAATAATTTAAATTATATAACCGAATATGTTCCTTGAGGTCATTTTCATTCTCAAATCTGTTCCCAATTCTTTTTGCCGGTACACCTCCTGCAATAGTGTAGGGCTCTATGTCCGCTGTCACCACTGAACCAGCCGCAATTATACTGCCCTTCCCGATCTTTACACCACTAAGGATAATTGATCCATATCCTACCCATACGTCATCTTCAATAATTACTTTGGAGTCGAGTCCTTTCCATCTATAACCATTTTGTCTGATTGACGAAGCCAGACGAATCGGAGCTCCAACCTGTTGATAATTATGGTCATATCTGCCAATAAGAGCTACATTGTTGGCAATTATTACATTATGTCCAATAACTGCATCACATTCAATCTGTGAATATCTGCCAATATAAAAATTATTTCCAATTTCCAGACAGTTTTTTGCCCAAAGGATTACAGATCTTCCGCAATAAAAATTCTTACCAATACGATATCTTCTCCATAAAATTTTAACAAGAAGTAAAAATCTTATTTTTCTTAACAGATTCATTATAAAATAATTATTTAATTTAGGATTAGAAAGTATATCAGTTCTCCTGACTAAATCTCAGTATAATAAATTAATTTATTCATCATTGATTCGACACTATGATTTGTAAAAAGAAATGATTCTGCTTTACCTCCCATTTCTTTCCAATCCTGGGGGGATTTTGAGATTATATAACTATGAGCATCATTTAACTCAGTATAAATATACCCTGTTTCATCCTTAATTATCAGATCCTTTTCCGCTCCATCAGCCCTACTGCAGATAACAGGTACACCAAATGCCATAGATTGGTTAATAGAGAGCCCCCCTAATCCCGGCAAAATTGAAAATGAAGCTAGATTATAGTAATGATTCAGCTGTTCCATTTTCTTATATCCTACAAATATATGATTAGTTCCTTCAAATGTTTGTTCCAATTCAGCTTTGTACTGTGGTGTCCCATCGCCAACAATTATCAGATAATACTTGTCGCCCAGCATTCTTAACAAAGTTGCCATTGATTCAATTTTTTTACTCCTGAGCAAAGAGCCGACAAAAATCAGGAAGATGTAATCTCCCTTTGATTGTTCGATAAGTTCCTGAGGAATTGTAGGATCAACCTCAGATCTTAAATTTCTGATTTTTCTTGTATCAATGGTATTGTTCAGAATAATCAGTTTACTCTCCTCTATTCCAAGGTTTTTAAAATAAACCTGACTCTGAGAATTATATCCATAAATATATAAAGAGTGTTTCAGGAGAAGTTTATAAATATTCATATAAACTTTTCTGAAGAATGAATTTCCAAAGTTGGCATATTCTTTACCCAGATCCCAGATTATGTATTTTCGTTTAAAAATCTTACAGTACAGGTATACCTGAAAATTATTAACAGTGTTTTGACCACCCTCTGTCACTATTATTCTTGGATTAATACGAATAAGGCTGAAAAATAAAAACGGAAAGATCACATAATTCTCCCCGATAAAAAAGTAAAATATCTTCTCGATAAATGATTTGTTTTTTGCTTCATCATGTACTTTTACCCGTCCAAGTGAAGAAGTCGAATTGATGAGCTTAAAATCACACTTAATATCAGACAAATAATCGAAAAAACCTTCCCTGAAATTGTAATAGAATCGCTGTATTATTAATAGCCTTTTCCCCATAGTCTGATCATTTAACTTAAATAGAAATAAAATTTGAATCCTTTATTCAAGAAATATTTTGCAGGAATATCAACTAATGAGCAAATCAGATAGATTTCCAGAATTTAATGTAATATACTTCTGAGTAACTAACAAAAGATTAATCAATGCCTGTCGCGATAAAGTCTTCGGATGTGAGATTATCACAAGTATATAATGATCAGCAAAATGAAATTTTAATAAATACTTAAAGAATCTACTATTTGTATTATCAATGGTCAGGAAGGCTTTTGAAACAGCTATTCTCCTGGATAATGATCTCAGAAAAAAGTGTGATTTTTCCTGAATGCCCTTTCCATCCCCAAATATTTTATCTTTATTGAGTTTTAAAAGTAGTTTATTCGTCAGACGGTAGAAAGGATTATTCTGATATATACTCAATGGTATTTCAATAAAGTTGCCCTTAGGGTCGGGTTTTTTTATATCATTTTGAAAATGATAAAATGGAATATCCTGAACATCAGAGAAGTCAAAATCATATTCATTACCTCCTCTTAGGAACATTCCCGGAACAACTGAAAAATCGTACTTTATTCCAGTAATCTCAAAGGCTCTTTTAACCTGTTCAAAAGGTTCTATACAGAAACCACCTGCCCTGAAACATTGGATTTTTTGTAAGGTTATGCTCTCAAGAAGCTCAATAGACTTATTGAAAAGATCAACAATATTATCCTGACTCAAAGAATGTAATCGATAGTTTTCATCTGATCCAAATACTATTTTATCTCCTTTTCGATAAGCCTTTAACCACTGTGGATGCAAATGCAGTTCAACGGAGGACCCTGATTCAATGATATCTTTCAATTGTAGGGAAACAAGTTTAAAATCCTCATAAAAATTCCCCTTCAGAAAAAGAAGCCAAGTTGTATCGACAAAAAAAATCGCCCTGGCATTGTTCTGTTTCAGAACTCTCAATATCTGGTCTGTAGGTCTTATTACACTTTTAACAATATTCCCAGTTTGTTGACCCAAGAATACCTCATAGTCAAATGTAAGAATTAAATTCTTTACCTTTCGCACGTCTATTATCCTATAAATTCCTTATTATTTAGTAATTAAACAAAGCAAAAGAATTATGAATTAAGATTGGTTATTTATATTCATAATACTTAATATTGAACAATCCTGCAAATCCGCCAACCCCCTCAGACGCTTTTATGAGACCCCAGTATCTCCTTTTAAAAGGGAAAGGGATAAATGAAAATGCAAGTAACCCTACTATTAAGTATAGAGTGCTTACGGCTATTTTCTTACTTAATTTAAGGTATTCCTTTTCTAACTTTAACATGTATGTATACGTAATAGCACTATTATAAGTTCTCAACATCAGCCATCTCAGAGTTGTCCTGTTCCCAGGAATAGATTCATAGGCTACAGACTTATCAGACCAGTATATAACAGATCCCTTTTTAATCATCTGTATGCCGAAATATGAATCCTCAAAACCAGTCAAATTGAATCTGTTATCAAACCAGATGTTGTATTTTTTTAATGATGTTACCCTTAGAATAAGGTTACCTGTTGTAAAGGAGTAAATCCGTGAACCATCTGGGTAACTCTCACGGGAGAACCAGCACCAGATCCGATCAGGACATTTTTCTTCAGCAATTGCCACTACAGGGCCACGTGCTGCATCAGCATTATTGTTAATTATGGTCTCAACGAGAGAGCTTATCCATTCTTTTGTCACATATTCATCATCATCAATGAATACCAAAAAATCAGGATTCAATAGAAGACCCCTTCTTATCAATTCATTCCTGACATTTGAAAGTCCCTTTACAGTATACTCATAATAGTAGATTTCAAATACACCACTAAATTCTGCTATAAGTTTATCAGCAGTAGATCTTGCACTAAAATTGGTATCATTATCTACAATCAAAATATTCACTTTCTTTATCAGCGAGATATCAAATCTGCATTGACCGATACTTCGAATGAGTCTATTCAGAGATAATGGCCTCTTGTAGGTAGGTATACATATCGTCAGGTCATACATTTGGATCAAAAAATTTACTATAATTCATTTATTAACTCATTGAACTTTCCAAGTGTTGCCTGAAAAGAATACTTTTCAAGAAACATTTGGCGGCTGTAAGCATTGAACCTTTTTATGATCCTGTAACATTTTGAATTTATAAAATTAATAAACTCGTCCTTATTGTTGCAAACGGCACCAACTCTTTCAAACTCTAGTTCATATCCGGAGAAGGCTTCCCTAGTACCAATGATGTTTTTACCGTACATTAATGATTCACAGATCTTTACCTTCATGCCACTCCCTTTGAATATTGGAGAAATGACATAATCAGCAGCAAAAAGAACAATTGAAAGATCAGGCACAAATCCAAGGAACTCTATTTTAGGATGAATGAAGTTTTTCCTTAAAGGTTCCATATCTGATCCTACAATCTGAAGTTTAATGTCTACATAATCCAGTACGTTATTTATGAACCATTTCAATCCGTGAATATTGGCATACCAGTTATTACCGATAAAAATAAAAGTAGGTGGTTGTGAGGTCATATTAGATTCATGCTCCCTTAACAATTCAAATACTTTATCAGGAAGACTTATGGGTATTATCTTAACAGAATCGACCCCATACAATCTTTCTAGGGAAATGTTATCTCGTTTGTTTAATGCAACCAACCTGTCAGAGTAGCTGCAGGCTTTCTTTTCGTTATAATGAAGAAGTAATATTTTGTAAAAGTTTAACGGATTACTTCTGGTTTTCTGGCATTGTATGATATATTCTATATTGTGGAAATGACAAATAATTCTACCCGAGTACCCTGATTTCTTCAGGTAATATGCAATAACACCATAACTTGAAGTATCAATAAATATGTAATCATACTGTCTTGCAATACCAATAATATACTTAACTTTCTGGTAAGATAAGCCCCAATAAAATCCTACAAACTGATTGAGTCTCCTTATGATTCTCTTCTTTAGAGACAGTTTCTCTTCATAAGACAGATTTATAACATCTACATGCCCCACACCCAGCAATTCACAAAATGAAAGATAGTTTCGATTCGTGCATTGTGAACCTCCGTTATCATTCTTTCGTACATCCCTTGAACTAATAAACAGCAACTTCATCTTCAGAAATTTGATTATTGTAATTCTCCTTTACAACCTTATCAATTAAATACAACCCTATTGCTTGAACAACGAAAATACCTTCCCTGAAGATTTCCATTGTAGTAAAAGAGACAAGGAACAGATAGGCAAAGTAGAGATTAAGATAAAGTTTATCCTTTGGTAATTTAATAAACATCGCTTTTATGGTATACCAAAGTATTCCAGCAACTGCAACAGGACCAATCATTATGTAAAGTCCAAGTAATCCAATGTCTGACCAATAATATCCATAGTTCCACCCAAAAGATTCTACAAGTGCGTAATATTGACTATAACCTCCAGGCAGTCCGCTCCCAAGAAAAAACACTGAACCATTTTTTGGGAATTTATTAAAGAAAAAGTCTAATTGAAGAATACGAACATACTTATCTCCCTGTTCGAAAATTTCTTCCGTTGAAGTGACCATCCCTTTTAAAATATTAGAAATCCCCTCGACTTGAGACAAACCAACGAAAAGTAAAGCCAGAAAAACAAAAACGGAATAATCTCTTATGTTAAAAGAGACCAATCTGATAAACATTATTACAGATAGAAAGAGAGCAACAAAAGTTAGGGTACGAAAACCTCCCATCAACAATATTACGAAAAATCCTAACGAAGTTATTAAATATATAAATTTCCGAGATAGAAAAAATCGATTTAGCAATAAAAAGTAAGCCAAAACTAAAAAGCCATTCCCCTCTATTCTAAGACGAATTGTTCCGCGATCTGCATACAATGAGCTATTAATTATTTGATAAGGATCTACCAAAACCTGAATAATATAAAGCAGAGAGTATATAACAGCAAATAGAATAATAATATTTTCAAGATATTTTATGCTGATTTCCATCTTATGCAGAAAGAAATAGAATAGAATAAAATAGTAAGTAGAAAATGCAAGCAGAGTAGCTATTGGGCTTTGCCCCTGGTTTATGTAAGCAGAAAACGCATTTAAAATTATCCCAACAAAGAATAGCAAAATAGCACTTCTAAAATTTAATCCCTTTGCTTTAATTACAAGTAAAAAGCATACTCCCATGATAAACCATGAGAGAAAGTTTTCAGTATTAAATTTTTGAGGTATGAAATTAATCCCCCAGAAGTGGATTGAAAATATTAGTATAATGATAAAAAGTGATTTTTTTAACACGTTACAAAAATAATATTAACTTATCTGAATAATGAATAGTAAAGAAGTTTCCCTCTAAGCTTATTAAAACCAGTGAATTGGAGTTTTCCTTCATTTATCCATCCGACAATGTCAAATTGTTTCATACATGCTCTGAACATAAAAACACCATTTTCAACAAAATTATTTATTTTTATACAGCTTTTAGAGTCAGAGTATGAAGTTTTGCTGAAGCAAATTTTTCTCAAATAAGGAAGACTATCAAAGTCCTTTAAATGATCCTCCGTAGCATAATCTTTGTCTAATGTGAACTTTACATAAAGGTTATCCCAGTTAATCCTTATTCTTCGCCGGTTCCATTTTTCTAAAGCTTCTTCTTCCGAGTTGTAATGCAGGAAATGTACCTCAATGTCCAATAACCTACCTATTGGGAATAGCCCTGCACTTTCCCGTAATTCATTTACCAGTTGATAACTTGATTCAGAAGTAAATTCTAATTTTGCTTCAATATATTTGTGAGGGTTTTTCAGAAATTTCAAATAACAGGGAGCCATCAACATCAATCCGATAAATGGCGTATTATATGGTAATTGCATCCTTCTGTATAGTTCGCCTCCCCAGCAATCATTTGAAAAAATACAAAAATTTTTCTGTTTTATGGATAAATGAAAAAACCATTTATTAAATTGATCGAGTGCTATCTGAAGTATCTTTTTAAGAATGCGTATCATGGTATATTTATTACTTAATATTTAAATAATAAATTGTATAAAAGAGGAACATGAAAAGTGAATCATAATTTTAATCAGCTCTGAAATGAGATTCTGTGACACTTTTCATCATACTATTATACCTTTCCAGTTGATTGATCCTGAAAAGATTACATTTTGAAAGATCAAACTCACTGATTTTCTGAAATACTACTTCAGGACTGGGACATCTTGTACCTTTTCCTAGCATGTTGATAGAGTTTTTCAAAAAACCAGCAAAGGATAAAATGTCATGGATTTTACTTGAACCTAAATTTACAAAATACTTAAACCTTACAATTCCATAATAATCAAATGAATAAAAAGGTATTTTGTTATGTAAGGCAATTATAATAGGATGCATCTGTTCGCCGATATATGCCGAGGAATATTTGATTAATCCATACCATTCCTGGGGCTTTAATGGTGACTTTACAGTTAACGAAAAAGGGTGATCAAATAAAATTCCACCAGGCCCCGTTAACGCGACACAGGATAATTTATTCTTTTCAGCAAGTAGCTGAAATGAATTCAGCCATTCTCTTGAGACGACATTTGGTCCCCTGAAACTAAAGAGTATATAATTCTCAGGAAGATTAAAAATTTTTAAAATTTCATCTTTGGAATACTGCTCTTTTATATTCTGGTTGTATGCAAAAACCGGATCAGGTGTTATTTGTGGAACAATTTCTCCTTCAGTCAAATACTTAATCATTTCTCTTGTCCAGCTATCCCGAACTGAAATAGAAGTAAACTTATGAAGTGATTTTTTCATTTGTTTCCTTAATCTGCCTTTGATGAAATAGAATTCCGTATTTTGCGTTGAAGCTGACATAATTACGATTGGAATTTTCCTATTTAGACCACTAATAAAGCTCCCCCAAAAAGGATTTGGGAATAAAACATCAGTTCCTGGATTTTTTCCAATTGTTATACCTTTTTTTGAAAGATTAATTCTGGATAAGAATGTTTTATGCTGTAAGATAGCATCGCTCCCATTTATGATTACTTGTATGTCTTCATTTTCAATGACTTTAATGATATCTGAATCTGTTCTGCAAATCTCAGTACAAGGGAGATAGTTCTTTACAAACTTATTATGAGCATCTGCTTGTATTGGTGATACAATGCGATTAGATCGGGCTTCCAAATCTGCTGGCATCCAGTTTATAACAATCGGATCAAATCCATTATTCTTTAAATACCCGACTGTCGAATAAACCTGCAAGTTGGCTCCAAAGTTATAAACTGAATGATAAGTAAGTATCCCTATTTTCATATCTGATTGATTTGATTTATTTTTTTAGGATAAAACAGAAACGTAAAAATTTTAGATTATTTCATGAGTGATTTCAATTGCCCCTAATTTTGGAGAAATTGCGATTTTGAATTCATCAGGCAGATAACCGCAAGCGATCAAAACAGCTATTTGCTCATTATCAGGAATCTGAAGCAAGGTTCTCAGCTTGTTATCATTTGAATTAGAAGCAGCCCAATTAAGAAGACAAGCTCCAATCTTATGAAAGTGTAAAGCATAAAGCAAAGTCATACTGAACAAACCTGCATTCAGAAATGGCTCATTTCTCTCATTACCTTGGAATAACGATATGTCTGAAGTAATAACCAGCAATGTGTTGGTCAAATGGCCGAATCCTCTATTACCATTCTGAAGTTCAAATACTTGAAGCATTCTCTCCTTGTTTTTAATTAGATATACTCGCGAAGGTTGTCTGTTGCAGTCTGAAGGCGATCTGTTTGCCAATTCAATACACTGATAAATTGTTTCTATCGGTATTCTTTCCTTAGAGAAATTTCTTGAACTGTGTCTAGATTTGCAAAATTCTATGAAAGATGATTGATGGTACTTAAAAAACATACTGTTTGAGAAATGGTACTGAGAGGAACAGGTATCGATTCCGGCTATTGAGGAAATTGTTTTAATCCCTTCGAGTATGTCAGCATCCAAAGAAAAATTATTCAGTTCATGATACTTCAGATATTCATTAAGAACCTCTACTGAGTGTATGAATATCTGATCTTTGGTATCAAAACCATTTTGTAAATAGAACCTGCATAAGTCAGTTAATTCGTGAATGATTTTTATTCCAAATCCTAATCTAGTTTCAGGCATTGTAAGTCCTTTTTCAATAATATGATAAAGAATAGTTAAATGTCCTTTTATCTTACCCGGATTATTAAATTTATAGTAGGTGTTAGAGTGCAATGTAAATCGTTTAATATCACACCAGAAAGCCAAATTTGATTGTGTAAGAAAAATAACTTTTGCTGGAATAATAAGTTTTACTAATTTCTTAATCATTTCTTTTTCAAATAATCTGGTTTCTAAATTTTAAAACAAAGGTAAAAAAAAGTTCACTAATTCTCTTTTTTTCAACTGATGTGAACGCAATTAATATCCCAAAAAACGAAAGTGAAATAATACTTATCAAAATCACCAGAGCTGCTCTTGGAATACTATCATCTAATAATAATATGGGAATGCATGCAAAGAGCGTAGCCAGGACAGAAGAAATTATAGATCGAAACAAAATTTTAAATATAAAACCTGTGATATTCAATCCTGCAATCTTATGGGTCAGCCATATTCTTGAACATAATGCAATAAATTCAATGAAGAAAGCACTTATTAAAACAGAATAGGGAGGAAATCCTAATTTTATTAAACAATACGCCAACGGTAAATTTAAGATAAGCAAAGATCCCATAACTATTTGATAAACTTTAACTTTACCAACTGAGTTTATAGCTACCATCAACCCCGCCGTTAATTGTTGCACTAAGCTCAAGGAAAGTATCAAGCGGCAAAAGATAACAGAATTCTCGGGGACAGTTTTTAACCATATTTTGAGTATTAAAGGCATCTCAATTATAAATGGAATTGCAAAGAATGCTAACAAGAAAAATGACAGTTTACATCCTAGCATGGCCAGACGGAGCATTCTTTCACGGTCTCCACTCCCTTCACTTTTTACAATCTGAGGGTTTAATGCTCTCATCATATTTGACGAAAAAGCACTTAATTGAGCATTGACCTGATTGGCAATTCCATAAGCTGCATTAACTAAGACGCTGAAAGATAGATTCAATAGGATCGCCAGACCTTGAGAACTAATCAGATAGCAGAATGAACCATATAAATTCCATCCTGCAAATGCAAACAATTCTTTCAACAAAACAATATTGATATCTTTTGTAGAAGGAACCCTGCATTCTTCATATTTTCGAAAACAATAAATACTTTTTATAAAACGGACAAGAATGGTTAGCATTGCTATAAGTAATCCATACAGAATTAAATTGTCCACTTTTGTATAGACTACCCATACAGCGATTCCTAACTTCATTAAAGATTCGAAAATTCCTGATAATGCATCAAACAACATGTTTTCGTGAGCATTTATTGCAGCGTCGAAAGGAACTGCATTGACTGTAAAGAAGGTGCTTATCACCATAAAATGGAAAACAATTTTTGCAGCGGCGATTCGGTTAATAGGAATATTTAGAACCCCATGAAAGAGAAAGATTCCACCAAGTTCCAGTGAAAGTACAATAACTAAACCAATGACCAGATGAAGTAATACACTTGAACCGAAAAGGGATTTCAATTTCTGATTGTCGCCTGCTCCCATATAATAGGACAAATACCTTTGAGTTGAAATAGACATTGCACTATTCAGAAAGGATAGCATCGCTATTACACCAGCGACCAAATTGAAAATCCCATAATCCACAGCTCCAAGAGAATTAAGCACAAGACGAACAGAGAACAATGAAATAATCATTGTAATTAACATCTTAACATAAAGAAATCCAGTATTTGTAAAGACTCGTTTTGCGTGTTGCATCAGAAACTATTGATTTATGTATAGATTAATAATCTCATTATTTATTTGATACAACAGAACTTTTCCTCTTTGCGGTATTGCTACACTCAAGAAATGATTCGACAGGTTGGTCGAATAAATAAAATGGTCATCGAATAAACAATCAGCAATCAGATTATCAAACACTTCCCTTCTAATAATATTTTCCAGTACCTCAACTTGCTTTAGATTGTCTATTATTCCAGTTCCAAGAGCCTTCAATAGAGCTTCTTTTCGTGTCCATAGAAGGAAAAACCTGTCTAAAGCCTCAGCTTTCGATTCTAAAATATACTCTCGCTCACAGGAACTGAAATATGTTTCTATTATAGAAGTGAAATCAATTATTTTACTTACTTTTTCTAGATCAATTCCTACATAATGGTTATTGGAAACCACAAATGCAAATGCCCCCTTAGTATGAGAAATATTAAAGTATAAAGGATTACCCAACAAAGCTGGTTTGTTGTACAATTCGTTAAAGAATCTGACTTCCAAAGGTTCTTTATTTAGCGTCTTTGAAAGAACCAAACGAAGTAAAGCATGACAGGATATATAAGTCTCCATATCTTCTTCAAAATGAAATCTTTCTGCTCTTAATTGTTCCTCTTTAGTGATATAATTTTTAAAATCGGGATATCTTGAATTAAGGTCTTTAGTTTTGGCATAAAACACCTCAACTATATTGGAGTCATCCTCTGAAATCATCTTATATCCTGAATCAAAATAATAACGACTACAACTTGATCCTGAAATTATTTGCATTACAAAATGTAATTACTCTCTGTATGATTTATTAATATGATTTAAGAGTTTTTCCAGTTCTATCTGAAGAACGTCAATACTCTTCTTATTTTTAAAAATTGTAAGATGACCCGCTTCAAGAGTAAACATCTTTATCTCATCCGCAAGGGTCTCCCATCCCAGGTATTCAAAAGTGGATGTATTCTCTGAAGTTTTAAACAGTAATATATCACCCTTAAATTTATCAGGTTTATATTTTTTTGAAAGCATTTTATATGTTTCCCACCTATAAAACTGGTGCCATTTAACCGGAATAGGTTGATTGAATAAAAAACATAATTTACAAATTGATAATTTCACATGCAATTCTATTTTTATTTTAATAGGAGATAAAATATTACTTCTTATCAGTTTAAAAAAATTGCTGTTCCATTTTATTGATTCATGAGCCAATGGACTAATGGCATCAATCAGAACAAGAAATGGTACATCTTGGCCTAATTTCTGTAATTGAACTGCCATTTCAAAAGCCAATACACCTCCAAAGGAAAAACCACTTAAATAATAAGGTCCCGAAGGTCTGAGAGATAGTATTTGATTTAAATATGCATTTGCCATTTCTTTAATGTTTTTATAAATAATCTTGCCCCCATTGGAGCCAGGGTGAAAAAAACCATATACAGGCTGATCTGAACCGAAGTAATCGCTAATAGTATAATTCCCATGATCGCTATGAACAAGAAATAATGGTATCTTGTTTCCTTCTGTATTAATGGGCATCATATTAGAATATTCTTTAGGCCAAAAGTGCTTCAATAATCTCCCTTTGTACTTCTTCAAATTATCAATCAGTTCAGGAGTTATATACTCCTCCGGACCACTATATCTTAGCTTGCCCATAGAAAAAGAAATTTCAATCTTCTTTTGTATAAGCTCTTCAATAAATTCATTAATTGTCATAGTTCACTTATAAAAATATTTGAAGAATTATACCTTCTTTGTTAACATGAATAATTTTACTCGATTTCAATATAGTAATATCAAATATTTCATCCAATTGTTAAGTTTGATTATTTTTGTCCTTATATACCATACTTTTTTTTCTGAAATAATCGTTATTTCTTTCAAGGATTAATAGTTATTTTTTTTCTGAAGAGATCTTTATAGGATTATCAGAATTGAGTTTGAGTTTTATAAATTCATCAACTGTTTTCCTATCTTTTTCTAAAAAGGATTGCTCTTATACAGATTCTCAACCATATTTTGCAATAAATGACGCTAATTATTTCTTTATCAATTGTCCCATTTCCAAAACAATACATGTTTTATGAATTATAGTTCTCCTGTGACGATTTTAGTATCAGTTTTGTTTTCTTTATTAACGGATTTGTTTTCAATAGAATTTTTGATATAAATATCTATAGTTTCAGCCAGATCTTTAATCCTAGGGTTGTCAAAGAAAATTCTAAGTCCCAGTTCAACATTTAATGCTGACTTAATCTTAGAAAAAACCGAAATAGCAAGAAGTGAATTGCCTCCGATGTCAAAAAAATTATCTGTTACTGAGAAATCGTCTGTTTTTAAAACCTCGTTCCAAATTTTAAAAACTCTATATTCAGTCTGGCTAAGTGTCTTTATTTCCTCATTTTTTCTACTTTCCAGATCCTTTAAATCGAAAATAAGGGCATTTCTGTCAATCTTACCGTTGATTGTCTTAGGGAATCCATGCATGTATTTATATGCCAACGGCACCATATATGGAGGGAGCTTGTCTCTTACCCTTTTGATTATCTCTTTTGTTCCCATTTTAAATGATTCAGGCACATTTAAAAAAGCAATCAGCCTGTAATCTCCTTCTTCAACTTTTACAGATTTAATAACTGTTTCTATTACCCCGTCTATCTCCGATATGACAGATTCTATCTCCTCCAGCTCTACCCGGAAGCCCCTTATTTTCAATTGATTGTCAATCCTTCCATGAAACTCAATGTTACCATCCGGAAGCCATTTCGCATAGTCGCCAGTCCGGTAAAGTCTTTCTCCCGGTAATTGCGGATGATCTATGAAACTCTTCTTATTCAGGTCATCTCTGTTTATGTATCCTTTTGATAAACCATCGCCTCCGATATATAATTCCCCTATAACTCCAATGGGCTGATAATTCATATTATTATCAAAAATATAACACGTGGAATTGCTTATGGGTCTACCGATCGGAATATTGTGATCTAAATCTTTTTCAATCAGGTAGGCTGTTGAGAAGGTTGTGTTTTCGGTAGGCCCGTAACCGTTGATAACCTTCAACCCCGGATTAGCCTTCCTGACTTTGTTTATATGAGGGGCAGATAAAACATCTCCGCCTACAAGCAAATACTTCAAGTTGCCAAATATATCAGTTCCCGACTCTGCCAGGTGCGTAAATAGAGCAGATGTCAGCCAAAGGATTGTAATATCATTTTTTACAAGCGCTTCTCCTAATGCTCCCGGATTAAGAATAGTCTCTTTTTCAGCCATAAATAATGACCCTCCATTTAAAAGCGCTCCCCAAATCTCAAATGTCGATGCATCAAATACTATTGCACTTGTCAACAAAATTTTATCCTCCGGAGTAATGTCAATATAGTTAGTATTTCGTACAAGCCTGACAATACTATGCTGGCATATCATGCTCCCTTTTGGATTTCCGGTAGTTCCTGATGTGTACATTATATATCCCAGATCTGATGACCTGTTGATATTCCCGGGGTTTGATACCTCTTCAGTATCAGAACCCGCATCGTTCAGGCTTAATTTCGTAACACCATCTAAACAAATGCCAATGCATTTGTCCTGGGCGAGCAGTACTTTACATCCCGAATCCTTAATAATGAAATTGATTCTCAGTGAAGGATAATCAGGATCAATAGGCACATAAACTCCTCCGGCTTTCAGAATGCCAAGGATACCCACTATTACATCCAAAGACTTTTCTGCGAGAATCCCTACCGGTGTATTCCTTCCGACTCCAACCTTCATCAGATTAAGGGCCAATTGATTTGCTTTATAATTTAATTGTTTATAGGTCAGCAATTCTTCTTTAAAGACCACTGCTGTCTTATCAGGAAATTCATCAACCTGCTCTTCGAACAGCTGGATAATTGTTTTATCTTTTGGATAGGCTGTATGTGTATTGTTAAAACCATCGATTATAAATTTCTCTCCATCAGAAATCAGAGGAAGTGATTCAATAGCGACATCATAATTTTCGAAAATGTTACGAATAAGAGTAAGAAAGTTTTCTTTCAGCCTGATTATTGTTTCCGGTTTTAAAATATCAATATTAAATTTAATCTCACCTTGAATTTTATCCCCGCTTTCCCACATATAGAAAATAATATCAAAGGGAGTAACATCGTCAGCCAAAGTAATTCTTTCACCTTTAATGTTTCCGAAATCTATTGGTATAATCATATCGTTAAGCCATGACAATGAGACCTGAAAAATAGGATTTATACCGGAAATCCGATCAGGATTTACAACCTCAACAATTCTCTCAAAAGGGAGTTTTGAATTTAATATTGTATTTCTTACAACATTCTTTGTATAATTAACATGATCTTTAAACTTATTTTTGGTTTCAATCTTTAATCTGACCACTGCAGTGTTTAAAAATAAGCCAAATATTTTATCAAGGGAAGGATGAGTTCGACGGTTTGAAACAGGGATACCAATACAAATATCATTCTCCCCGGAATATTTCTGTAACAATACCCCCACTAAAGATACCATAGTGCTAAAAAGCGTAGAACCCTGGTTTTTACTAAGTTCTTTTAGTTTGAGAGTGTATTCCTTCGAAATTTCAAAAGATTGCCGGAATCCAAACCCTGTTGGATCGTTTTTCCTGTGATAATCGTAGGGAAATTTTAATTCCGGCTGACACCCTTTCAAATTATCTTTCCAGAATTCAATCAGCTCTTTTTCGTTTTCGTCAGAAAATGATCTGTTTTCTACCTGTGCATAATTGTAACTATGAAACTTCAGTGGTTCAGGCTTATAATCAGCATTCAGAATCAGATTATTATATATTGTGCTTAATTCCTGCACGAAAACCCGGATTGACCATCCATCAAATATTATATGATGAATTGTTGCATGAAAATAATAGTTTGTTTCATCATCCTTTAATAAGTAAAGACGATAGAGCGGACCATTTTCAACATCAAAACATCTTCTTGAATCTTTTCCTGCAAAGGAAAGAATCGCCTCTCTTCTTAAATTAACCGGGAAACCGGAAAAATCAATTAATTCAACGGTTACAGGTCCGGGAATTATATCAATATATGGCTCTCCCTCTTTCTGTCTGAATACCGAAAACATAGTATGTTGCCTGTTAAATAAAAGGCTCATGCTCTTTTCAAAAATATCCAAATTAATTTCGATCTTAAAATGATACGTCAATACCATATTATAGGCAGGATTTGTATTATCCAGCTGTGATATTATCCATAACTTTTTTTGATTTGCCATCAATGGCAAACCTCGTTGAACCGATGGATGCGTTTTTTTATTCATCTCCTCTCAAATTGCAATTTATCGTGCTAAATCTCGCCTATAACTAATTTAGACTCTGGTTTAGTTGGTTTATCCACAGATTTCTGTTTTACAGATTTCTTTACTGAAATATCAATGGCCTCAGCAAGATCCTTTATCCTCGGGCTGTCAAAGAAAACTCTTAGTCCCAAATCAATATTAAATGCAGATTCAATCTTTGAAAATACAGCTATTGCCAGAAGCGAATTGCCACCACTCTCAAAAAAATTGTCTGTAACTGTAATATCTTCAGTCTTTAGTGTTTCGCTCCATATTTTAAAAATTACCTTTTCTGTGGGTGTCAAAGCTTCTATTTCATCACTTCCTGTTTTTCCCAATTCATTAATTTGAAAAATAAGAGATTTCCTGTCAATTTTTCCGTTACTTGTTTTTGGGAACTCCTTCATTATGTTATAAAATGTTGGGATCATATATGAAGGTAGTTTTTCCTTCAGGCGCCTGTTGAGCTCTTTTGTATCGATATTGAAATCATCTGATACGTTAAGAAATGCCACCAACCGGTGATCATTCTCATCAAATTTATGAACTATTACCACAGCTTCTTTAACATCCTGGACCTGAGTCAGCAAACTTTCAATTTCCCCTGGTTCTATCCTGAATCCTCTTAACTTGATCTGATTGTCGCTCCTGCCAAAAAGCTCTACATTCCCGTCAATCAGAAATCTACCCAGGTCACCGGTCTTGTAGATAATCTGTTTATTTTCGAGTGTGATGAATTTTTCTGCAGTCAGATCCGGTCGGTTAATATAACCCTTTGTCACACCCAGACCTCCGATACAGACCTCTCCAATAACACCAACAGGAAGTTGATTATTATTTTTATCCAGGATATAAATGGAAGTATTATTAACCGGTCTTCCGATAAGAATTGGTGCATCAGGATCTATGACCTTAGTATATACAGAATAGACAGTTGTCTCAGTAGGTCCATAGCAATTCCAGAATTCATTAACCTTTGGAAGTATCTGTCGTACAAGAACTGATGTCAATGCTTCTCCCCCGCACAACGCTTTAAGGTCATCTTTGCCCTGCCATCCGCCTGAAAGCAGAATATTCCAGAATGAAGGAGTTGCCTGAATGACTGTAATATTATGCTTTTTAATCAGGTCAGTTAAGGCTGGACCATCTGTTGTCTCGCCGGACTTTGCAATGACTATTGTTGCTCCTGCTGACAAAGGAACAAAAAGTTCAAAAACAGACATGTCGAAAGATAAAGTTACAACTGCCAGAAGTATGTCATTCTCTTTTATACCAGGCTCCTTCAACATGCTTTCAATCAGGTTTACAACTGCAGCGTGATGAACTTTAACTCCTTTAGGTTTACCTGTTGAACCCGATGTGTAAATAGTATATGCATTGGATTTCGGACTCAGAATAAGCTCAGGTTTCACAGTACTATATTTCCTGATTTTCCCCCGATCTGTATCTATAAAGACAATTGGCGTTTTAAACATTCGGGTTTTCTCCATCAGCGAACTCTGTGTAATCAGAGCTCTGGCTCCCGAATCTTCAAACATAAAAGTTATTCTGTCATCAGGAAATGAAGGATCCATGGGCAGATAGCTGCATCCTGCTTTTAATACGCCAAGTACAGAAATTACCATTTCAACTGAACGTTCAATACATATCCCTATGATGTCTCCCTCAGTTGCCCCGAGTGAGATCAGATAACCGGCAAGCTGATTAGCCTGATCATTCAACTCTTTGTAAGTCAGACTTGAATCGCCGGATATAACTGCCTTCTTTGATGGGTGAATTACCGACTGCTGCTCAAAGAAACTCTGGACCAGACAATCAGTAACCGGTACATTGGTTCTGTTAAATTCTTCAAGTTTAGTTCTATCATTATCTGAGATTATTGATATTTCAGATATTCTCTGGTCAGGGTTTTCTATTACACTTTTCAACAGGAAGACAAAATTTTCTTTTAACCGGATTATGAATTCCCGATCAAATAAATCTGAATTAAATTCCAGCTCACCCTCAACGATTCCATCATTGTCCCATGCATAAAAAGTCATATCAAATGGAGCAACTGTATCTTTAATAAGTATTCTTTCAGGCATTATTCCCTCTAAATTAAGAGGAGGGCGCGGTGTATTCTGATAGGCAAAAAGAATCTGGGAAATCGGATTCACATTAATTTTTCGTTCAGGCTGCAGGGTTTCAACCAGCTTCTCAAATGGCAGATCCTGGTGAGCAAGACCCTCAATTGTTATATTCCTTGTATAATGCAAGAGCTCTTTAAAAGTCAGGGAATTATCAAAACGCAAACGTAGGATTATTGTGTTTACGAATAATCCTATAATCTCTTCTGTATCAGAATTGACCCTGTTGGCAGTTGGAATGCCAATACAAATATCGTTATCACCGGAATATTTATTCAGAAGCAAGCTAAAACCGGCTAATAATGTCATAAAAACTGTCGAGTTCTCTCTTTGACTTATCTCTCTGATTTTACCAGAGAAATCTAAGGTCATCCTCAAAGGTTCTCTGCTTCCAAAACCGGTGGGTCTTTTGGTTCTTGAATAACTGAATGGAAAATTAATTTCTGCAGGATGATCTTTAAGTTGTTTCTTCCAGTAATCAATTGAAGTTTTGAAAGAATCTTCGGTAATATTTGATTCCTGCCAGTTAGCTATATCATAATATTGATATTTAAGAGGTATAAGGTCAATTTCACGGTTGTTAAGCAGGTCATTATATATCTGACGTAATTCGCCGGCAAAGATACCCCACGACCACCCGTCAAAAACCATATGCTGAACAGTCATATGAAAAACAGACTCATTATCACTGATTTTTACCAGGTAGAAGCGGAACAAAGGACCATTTTCTATGTCAAAGATATTTCTTGATTCGCCTGTAAAAAAATCCTGTATTTTTTGTTCGACTTCTTCAGAAGCATAAGAGCTATAGTCCAGAAAAGTAATAGGCAAGGTTTCAAAATTATTAATCAGACAATATGGTTCTCCTTCATGTGATTGAATTGAGCTTTTCAGGATGGTTTGTCTGTCTAATAAAAGTTTCAGGCTCTTTATAAAAATCTCAACATTAAGGTTACCTTTTAATCGGTATGTAAATGGAATGTTATATGCCGGATTATTCCTGTCAATCTGATTCAGGATCCATAACCGTTTCTGATCAAAGCTTACAGGTAACCGGCCGTCAGGCGACATAGATATGATATCCGGGGTATCCTGTTTTACCGGCTTTTCTGATTCAATTTTCCTGATCAATCCACTTATTGTGGAAGATTCAAATAAAGATTCAAGAGGTAAACGGACATGAAATTTTTCGCTGATACGGGTTATTATCTGTGAAGCCAATAATGAATGACCACCCAGATAGAAAAAATCATCATTGATGCCAATTCCTTTTATGCCAAGAAGATTCTCCCATATTCCTGCTATCGATTTTTCAATATCTGTTTTGGGTTCAACGTATTCTTCGTCCATAGAAGGCCGGTCGTGAAATGAGAGATACTTCCCATCATATTTTTGTTCATCAGAGTCTGTACCTGATAAAACTGGTTTTATTTCCTGTATTCTTTCGGAGGATTCATTGAAATAATTAAAGGGAGTTTCAGGATCGATCCAGTGTCTTTTTCTTTCGAACGGATAAGAAGGTAATGGTACCCGGTATCTTTTTTCACCTTTATAATAATTATCCCAGTTGATATTTACACCGGAAATCCAGGCTTGTCCCAGAGCTTTTAGAAATACCGGTATATCATTCAGTTTCTTTTTCGGATGGCGTGTGGTTGATGAAATATTAATCCTTTTTCCGGAAGTATCATATTGAGATAAAAGAGTTGCAAGCATGTTTCCGGGGCCCACCTCGATAAAATAGACATTGGCTTCTTTAAGGAGTTCCTGAATCCCATCAACGAAATTGACGGTTGCTCTGATCTGATCAGTCCAATACTGAGCATTTGAGAGTTCTCCGTTCACTGCCCATGTTCCAGTTAAATTTGAAATAAAGGGTATTCTGCTTTCGCCAAATTTAATCTTCTTAAGAATTTCACTAAAGGGTCCTAATACAGGTTCCATCATATAACTATGGAATGCATGAGAGGTTTTAAGCCTTGATAAATGAATATCAGGATATTGAGCAATTATCTTTTTTTCTGCCTCTTCAATATCCTGAAATTCACCTGATAATACATTAAGATCAGGAGCATTCTTTAATGATAGATTAACTTTTTCAGAAACAAAAGGGGATAATTCATTGCATGATAACTGAACGGAAAGCATTGCTCCCGGCTTTTGTTCCTGCATTAATTTCCCCCTGTGGGCAACAAGGGTCAATGCGTCTTCAAAATCAAAGATCTCCGAAATACATGCGGCAGCGTATTCCCCAATACTGTGGCCAATCAATACATCAGGCTTCAGACCAAATTCTTCCAGTAACCTGGCAATGGCATACTGGACCGTAAACAATAAAGGCTGTGCAACAGATGTCTGATTTATTTCGTTTTGTAAAGAATCATCATTATCCTGAAGAATATACTTTAAAATTTCAATACTAAAATTCGCTTTAAGAAAGACATCGGCTTTGTCTATAATGTCCCTGAATAAAGAAAATTCATTATATAAATCTCTTGTCATTCCGATATACTGGGAACCCTGCCCTGTAAACATAAAGACTACCCTTGGATTGAATAATTCCCGGATACCGGTGATCTCAGTATCTTTCATCAAAAGGGGAATACTTTTATCAGATTCCGTTTTGCAGATCAGAAGAGAACGATGTTTGTAATGGCTTCTGCCTTGTTGAAGTGTAAAAGAAATATCTGCAATATCCTGATCAGTATCCAAAACATGGTGATAAATGCTCTGCTTAAGATTTTTTAAAGCATCAGGGGTTTTAGCCGTGACAGGCAGAAGATGATATTTTTTTCCTGAAGCCTCTTTAACTCTTACCGGAGCTTCCTCAAGTATGCAATGAGCATTTGTACCTCCAATACCAAAGGAGCTGATCCCTGCACGTCTGGGACCCCGGGTTGTGGTCCATTCGCTAAGTGATGTATTTAAATAGAAAGGAGTATCATTCAGTGGAAGTTCAGGATTAGGCTTTTTAAAATTCAGGAGTGGTACGAGCTTCTTGTTGTTAAGCATCAGTACAACCTTTATCACTCCGGCAACACCTGCGGCAGCATCGAGATGGCCGATATTTGCCTTAACGCTTCCAAGTGCACAATAATTTCGCCGGGCAGAAGCATTTCTAAAGACAGAATTCAGAGCATTGACTTCGATAGGGTCTCCCAGTTTAGTACCTGTTCCATGTGTTTCGATATAAGAAATTGTGTCAGGTGCAATATTAGCTACGGCAATTGCTTTCCGGACGACAGCAGCCTGTCCGTTTATGGAAGGCGCCATATAACCAACTTTATTTGATCCATCATTATTAATGGCAGTACCTTTTATCACACCCAATATTGTGTCACAATCACTGACAGCATCTTCCAGTCTTTTAAGAACAACTACCCCTGATCCTTCACCGAATAAGGTACCATTCGCCTCACTGTCAAATGGTTTACAATGTCCGTCAGGAGAAAATATCCCTCCCGCCTCATACATATAACCCTCAGCATGAGGTATTTGAATAAAAACACCGCCGGCCAAAGCCATATCACATGAACGGGAGATAAGGTTCTGACAGGCAATGTGAATAGCTACCAGAGAGGTCGAACATGCAGTCTGAATATCAATACTTGGACCGGTCAGGTTCAGCTTATAGGAAACCCTGGTGGTCAGATAATCGCTGTTGTTATTTATTATGGTCTGGAACTCACCAATTGATCTTAATGACTCAGGATGCTGGAAAAGATTCTTTGCCAGGTAATTATTCATACCGCAACCGGCAAAAACTCCAATTTCACCCGGATATTTCTCTGATGTGTAACCTGCATTCTCCAGAGCTTCATAGCACGATTCAAGAAATACACGATGCTGAGGGTCCATGAAATCGGCTTCCCTTGGGGTTACACCAAAAAAAGATGAATCAAACTGATCGGCATTCTCTAAATTGCCATTGGCTAATACATAATTATCATTTTCGAGCAGAGCTTTATCGACACCCTTCTTTAACAATTCCTCCTTCGTGTAATATGTTATTGCCTCTTTCCCTGAAGAAATAATTTTCCAGTAATCTTCAGTGCTCTTTACTCCTGAAAACCTCCCGGTCATCCCTATAATTGCGATATCTTTTACCGCACGTCTGTTATCATCTGAATTTGTACTGATATCAGGAACAGGTTTTTCAGTTTTACTTTCGCCATCGATAAAAGCCGCTAATTCTCTGACTGTTGGAAACTGGAAGATATCAACAATATTTATCTGAATATTAAACTGTCTGAAAAGTTTGATCACAATTTGGGGAATCAACACAGAATGGCCCCCAATGTCGAAGAAGTTGTCAGTATTATTGAAATTGTCACTTTTTAATATTTGCTGCCAGACTGACATAACATTCTTTTCTGTCTGCTTATATCTTTGGTCAGGTACCAGATCAGATGCAGACCTTATCACAAGATTTTTATTCAGCTCAGCGATAATTTTATCAAGAGTAAGAAATTTTTCAAGTATCAGATAATAAAAGTCATTCCTGTTCTGATTTTTTGTGAGTCCGACTGAATCTTTTGTTTTTTCATCTTCAGAAAATTCCTGATTTGAAATATTACTATCCGGATCAAAAGTAAATCCGATTGCTCTTTCTACCGGAATATTAAAAATCTGAATCTCATTGCTATAGTGACCAAAATCACCAAAATTTGAATTAATAAAATTCTCTGCCGGAGTATTTTTATCAGTTTTTCTGAAACTAACTGTCAGGTAAACTGAATTATTCAGTCTGGCCTTTTCACCCAGGAAGGATATAAGAAAATGTTCCACTCCTTTTCCCAGTACACGGCAACTTAGCAGGAATGTCTCAACTGAATATCCAGATGATTTATTGACAATTATCACACCGGTAAGACCATAATCTCCAAACCGGTCAGAAAGGGTAACCTGAAAACAATCAACATTTTTGTCAAATGAGAGATTCTTAATCTCACTTTCGCTTTTCCTTAAAGTTGTAAAATTGAATTGATTTGTTCTGTATGTTAACTGAGATATTCGGGATATATTTCCATCCTGAAATGGCTTTATTTCTACCTTTAAATTTAATCCTGTAATAAAATCTTTATATGTTTTAAATGAGGATCTGAAGTTTATGCGTACAGCTTCTTCCCTGTACTTCTCCGATCTTTTCCTGTCCTCATCGGTAATTCTCAGCTTATCGAAAATCCAGGAATTGTTTAGCTGCTTTATATTAATCCCATCTTCGGGTAACTGTATTGTAAGAACTTCTGGCGTATTGTTCCTCACCTCTGCACATTCCATCGGATTGTCATCAATGAAGACAAAACTATCAAGGCCGATATTAATGTCTTTAGCCAGCTGAATAAGGTTTTCAGATTTTGGATTCCAGTTAATTTTATAAAAAGACAGATGTTCTCTTTTCAAAACCATCTGATCATTCTTATCAAATACTTCAAATACATCCTCTTCCCTGTTTTTACTGCACAGACATATCAGTATCCCGGATTTATTTTGTTCAATCAGAAATTCCTGTAAAGCCTTCTCTCCCGGACCAACCTTAACTCCTGTTGGTCCTTCTTCTGCAACAACACCTTTCCAAAGAGTATTATCGCAATCAACTGCAATCGCTTTGAAAGGTAAACTAAAAGAAAGATGAATTTTCCTTGCTATAATTGTTGAGAGTGATATGAAAAAATTATCTGAGAAGGGTATATGTCCTATCTCTTCCCCCAATTCCTCATAATAATCATGAATATCATAAGTATCTAGGAGCTCACCCGAATTTAACACCAGGATATTTGATTTTGATTTTAGAATTGACGTTAACCTGTTCTCAGCTTCAGCAATAATTTCAGATAAGATTGGATTCTTCAGAATTCCCGGTGACGGAGGACAAAATGCCAGAATGTACTTTCCTTGTGTATTTAGCTGAATAGCCACAGAAAAAGCATCTTCAATCTCATCAACCTTTTTACTAAAATCTGAAATGGAACCCTCGGAATTTTTATCTTTTATCCAATCTTCAAACCGAATGAGAAGGATATTGTATCCACTGATATTTGAATTAAATTCACTTCCCGGATTCAGCAATTGAGAGAAGACCTGGTTGTATCCAGGAAAAGTTATTAAGGGAGTAACACCAAATTTCTTAAGCCAGAATTCTAAATATGGTTCTACAGGTTCTACAGTGAAGGTTCCTGTAATATTGATATTAAGCAACGGTTTTTCCGGCTTCAACGGGTTCTCATCTGATAACCAGGATGGTTTAAAGCTGAGATCGTTAATAATCAGATCAAGAATCCTTAAAAACTCATCTTTAAAGAGATTAATGCTATCATTATCAAAGAGATCACTATTAAATTTTAAAGCACATAAAAGTTTACTCTCATCATCGACTATTTCCAGTGTCAGGTCTACTTGTCCCTCCTGATCAAAAATCTTATAAGGTTTAATAAAAACTGAACCCCATGATGAATATTCTGTGGTCTCAGAATCACCCAGAAAATGCAACAGACAACCAAGAGATTTTTTATTTAAGTAATTAAAGATTACCTGGAAAATTGGTGTCCGTGAAAGATCTCTTTTAGGAGAAATCTTCTCCACAATAATCGGGAATGGAATATCCTGATTTTCAAGACTTTCATAAAGCCGGATTTTGTTTTCATTCAAAAAATCAATAAATGATTCCTGGCTTCTAATGGAGCACGCTAAGGGAAGCATGTTAATTAAATACCCAAATATATCTTCGAAGATTTTGTTTGTCCTTGCCGCTGCAGGTAATCCAACGCAGAAATCTCCCTGTCCGGATATTTTAGATATAAAAAACTCAAATGCTGAAAACAGGAGTACATTAAATGTAACGTTATTATTTTTTGCTATCGACCACAGATTATGAAACATCTCACCTTCGATTTTAAACAGGAGAGTACTTCCGTTAAACTGATGTACTGAAGGTCTTTTAAACTTAGCAGGCAGATTAAGGGTATGAGATCTGCCATGAAGTTGGTTCACCCAGTAATCTATCTGACTTTCCCCTTTTTCACTATTTAAGAATTCTATCTGATCGAAAATAAAATTGTTATAGTCTGAGGCAGGAGAGATTTTTAAAATATTTGTGTTTTGAATTAAAGAATCATAAATATTTATAAACTCATTCAACAAATTCCGCAGTGAAATTGCATCACAGGTAATATGGTGAAAATTGAAACTCAGGATAGCTGAATCGGATTTATTGACAATAGTTAATCTTAAGAGAGGGCCATTCTCAAGGTCAAATGGCAGCCTATATTTCTTATTTAACAAGATCTTTATTTGCTCATCACTAAGTTTTAATCCATCGATCTGTTCGATAGCCGGACTAATTTTGTCTAAAACTATCTGACAAACAGTATTATCGATTCCCGGAAGAACAGCAAATATTGTCCTTAAAGACTGGTGTTGTTCTATGAGAGATGAAAGAGTAATCCTCAAGGCATCAATATTTAAAGTACCCTGTACCTCTGCTGCCAATGAAATATTATATGAAACATTTGAGGGATTTACAGCCCCGATAAACCATATTGCTTTTTGATTATGTGCAAGAGGCAATACTTTAATCTTTTTTGACTTAGTATTCCTTAAAATCTCTTTGAAAAAGTCCTTGTTTGACTTTAAAAAATCAGTTTTTGAGGAATCCAGTTCTTTCTCCTCAACTCTGTACTTTAATACATCATCATCTATCCAGAGCTCTAAGTGCTTTGGAAAGAAAGAATCAAAATCTTTTTTCATAGTTTGCCCTCTAACCAATGACTGCCTGAATTATTATCCGGACTTTTAGTCATATCTGTAGAGTTGGTGTTAAGTTTTTCTAAAATGAGTTTTATGATATCATTTATTGAAAATTTCTGCAGAATATCTGAAATACTTATACCGGTTTGAAAATCAGATTTGACAATACTGCTTAACTCTGCAGCCGCAATAGAATCAATATCAAATAAATTTAGCTTTGTATCCGGGTTTAAATCCAAATTTTTCTGTTCCAATATCGAACTGACTCTTTTAATAAAATATGAGCTTAATTTAGCTTCCTGTTCTGAAGAAGTCAGTGACTTTATATCATCAATGTTCAGAGACAGGGTGTTTAATATTTGTAAATCATTTTCATCTACCTTAATATTTTCAACCACCGGGTTAAGACTCTTCATGCCACTAATCACAAAAAGTTGTCTGAAAATAACATGATCAGGCTGCTGAAACAATTTATACCAATTCTCAATTAAAGATTCGAGCGTTTCCTTTTTTAAGAATCCTTCTTTGACAAGGCTCTTGGATATATTGACATTTTCTGCTTTTACAAATGCTTTGTCACCTTCAAGGCCACTATGTACGCAAATGATTTCAATGTTTATGTTATCGAATTTTTCTTTTTTCAGAAGTCCCGGCAATTGTCTGCCGATTAATGGATTGCCTCCCTCACTAAATCTGGAATTGATATAAGCTGTGTACATCTCATCCAATTCCGGAATAGCCGGATAAGTTAATAAGTGGTAAGCAAAATCATTACTTATCAGGACAAATTTCCCTCCTGGTTTGAGAATCCTTCTGACTTCAGCTATTGCTTTGGCAGGTTCCTTAAGATGCTCAAAGACGAGGCGGGCAATAGCAAAATCATAATAATTTTCGGCCAATTCAGTCTCATATATTGAAGCATGTTTTACTTCAAACAGCTTTTTACCATTAATTGTAGAATTTTCCTTAAGTACCTCAACCAAAAAAGGATTTATCTCAAGGGCAGTAGCCGTACAATTGGGCAAATCTCTTACAATATTGCTTATCAGAAATCCTGGTCCGCTGCCACATTCGACAATTTTCATCCCATCTTTTAGTCCAATCTTTTTATAAAGCTCCAATTCCCTTTGATAAAAAAGCTCAACCTGATATTTTAACCGGGTTACTTCGGAGTCCTTATTTTCAGAAAAACTTTCTAAAATATAAGATCCATCTATTTTGTTCAAATTCATTTCCTGCTTAAATCAATGTATATTTATAATCAATAATTAACAATTGCTTCTCAATTATGTTTTTTTTTGGACTTTGAAAATAACCATGAGAATACATCAGGATCAGTATAAACATTTTTTTCAATATCGTGCCCTCCACCTTTTATGACAGTGAATTTTACTTCACCCCCGCATTTTGCAAGACTATCGGTCATTTCCTGTGTTTCTTTGTAACTATAGATCGGATCATTTTCTCCACTGAATGCCCAGATGTGGATATCTTTAACAAGATATGCATGAGACGGGTCAGAAGCGGCACAAATCGGAATTGCCACTGTAAACAAGTCTGGGTTTCTGAGTATCAATTCCCATAATCCTGTTCCACCCATTGAATGCCCGATTATATAAATACGATCAGTATCAATAGAATTTTCGCTTATAATCTTTTTTATTAAATCGCGGACAATTTCAAGAACCGGACTTGACGGTATTGAGTCCAGCGAAAAGTTATTAAAAGGTCTTTTGGGATTGATAGTCCATATTCTGTCTGAAGGACACTGTGGTATAAGAATAAAAGGAGAGTATTGTTTTCTTAACATTTGGATGAATTTCGCCTTTGTGTAATCGATATCGCTGATATTATCAGATCCTCTTCCTCCGGCTCCATGAAGTATTACTACCAGTGGTGCTTTTAAATTGTTTGCTGACTTAAATAACCTGTACTTTACTGTTATCTCCTTTTTTTTAAACTCACCTTGCTCTGACTGGCTAACAATATGACCTATTCGAATTCTATTTATTCCAGATTTAAAAATAGGTTTCCCTTTGATTAAGAAATAGCAGCCCAGCACAATAACAATACATAAAATAATATATGAGATTTTAATTTGCATGGAAAATTAATTTATATACCTGATCCAAATACTTATTTCCTGGAACTTAAAATTTCAATTATTCCATAAGAGACCATTAAAAAAGCAACCTTTCTGTTATTGAATAAAATAGCAAGTTTTGGAGGAGTAATCAGGATGGCGCCATCCTTTTCAAGTCTATCTAATTCTGCCCCAAAATCATCAACTTCATAACAAAGGTGATAATAACTGATTCTCTTCTTTAATATCGATTCAACCTGTTTACCTGAGATTAATTCCATTTTTAATCCCTCGTCAATTGTCAGTAAGCATAATTCAGCGTTTTGTTCCTGATCAAAAACAACAGGGCTCTGATCTAAAATCCTGTGAATTTTAGCTATTTCGGCTATTTCCTCAATAATATTCCGACATGCAATTCCAATGTGGTGAAACCTCATCTCCGGGTTTTAAAATATTATAGTAATCTCGATAAAACTGAATTTATAATTTCTCCTGCATTGGTCCAGCTTTGGATCTCTTTTGATGTAAATCTAATTTTATAGTGCTTTTCTAATGCTACCACAAGATGAATGTGAATTAATGAATCCCAACCCTCCACATCGTTTTGAGTCGTTTTTTCATCTATACGGATTTCTTCATTATCAAGTAACTCCACAAAGATTTTATTAAGTTGTTCCAATATATCAATTCTGTTCAAATCCATTTTCTTTACTATTAATAAAGCACTTCTTATTCTTCAAATCTGTCACATTTAATATCCACAATTTATCTTTCTGTTTAAAGCCAAGATTCAGATAATGATCTTTTACCATCTCATTTTTACCTGTTTTTATGAATTCACCAATTAAATTGGTAAAACCTTTTTCCCTGGCGAATTGTCCAATAGTGTTTAATACAAAGTTCTCCACACCCCTGTTAATTACTCTGCAACTCATAAGCCAGGTATCAATAAACAAATTGATTTCATCCATTTCTCTAAGAATGATAATGCAAATCAGTCCGTTATCTCCAAACTTATCTTCAAGAGTGAATGAAAAAGAGTAGAATTCTTTTGAGAGGGAAATCGATTCAATTTCTTTTTCGGTGTATCTAATGGTACGTAAGTTGAATTGATTTGAACGTTGTGTCAATTGTGCAACACGGGGCGCGTTAAATTTATTAAATGGCAGGACCAGGGACATCATTTTTAAACTCTTTAAAAACTCATCTTCATTTATGAAACTCTTTTTTATTTCTGTACGCAGGGTCTCAAGCTGATATTGTTTTGTTCTGTCAGTATCTTCATTGGAAATTGAAGCAATTTCAAAAAGATTTAAAGCATACAAATATTCCAGATAATCGGCAGGATCTTCTGGTAAATCAGGTACAACAATCTCAGGAATGTTTTCCTTAACCAGGTTTCGTTCAGAAGGGTTATCATCCAGGAATACCATCGAATCAAAACCAATGTTAAGGATACTCTGTATTTGCCTTATATTATGGACTTTATTTTCCCAATTGGCCATAAAGACAGCAAAATCATCAATGTGAAGCACCATCTCAGGATGTTTTTCAAATGGTTCTTTTGCAACCGACTCTTTGTTTTTACTGCAAACAGCCAGAATTATGCCCCTGTTTTTCAGTTTTTTTATCCAGTATTGAAATTCGGTAAAAGCTTTCCCAATTCCTAAATTTCCAATTTCAATGTTTTCTATACCATCATCACCAATAATTCCTCCCCAGATGGTATTATCTAAATCGAGAATCAAACATTTTTTAAACTTTCCATACAATGCGGAGATGAGCTCAAGATTCCGGGAAGCAATATATGGCAGAATGTCAATACTTAGAACTATCTCAGAGTTGATATATATAGAGGGTTGGAACATGGTGGATTTACCTGCCTGATTTTGAATTGATGAAATATCGCAGAGATAGAAATCAGTGTGTTTGCTGGCGTATTGCATCACTTCATAATTCAGCTTACGCAGTTGAAATAAAAAAGATGAATCAGTTTTGTTGGCAAAGTTGCCAAATACAGAATCATTTACTTCAGGGTAGTTATAAAAAATAATTTTAGTTTTAAGGTCTCTAATTAATGCCTGATATATATTATCAATCAACTTTAACTGGTTATCAGCTAATGTATTGTATTGCTTAATCTCAAGTTTATTAAATTTATTTAATAGTTTGTGGGTAGACTGAAAAATAATAACAACTTCAGGATTAAACTTATATAATTCAGATGCAGTATCAAAAACCTGACGTTCAATCTGGTCAAAATCCGCTTCAAAAATTATCAGATCAAATCCAAAATCGAAACCTGTTCCTCGCAATGCCTGCACAAGAAACTGAGTTGCAGTATCTCCCAGAACAGCCATTCTGACAGATTTCAAATTTGTGAAATCACATTTTAAATTCTTCTTTAATTGCAAAAAAGACTTCATATAAATATGCAAAAAGATAATTTGATCTCCTCTCTGACAATCCTTAACAACATTTGTCTCTTTAAATTTCTCCTTCAATAATTTTAGGATTTGACAGAGTTGTTTTATTTGCAGAAATATTTTTGACTTTATTCTGACGTGCAATATCAATTGCCTCAGCTAAATCCTTTATTCTTGGACTATCAAAGAAAACTCTTAATCCCCACTCAAGATTAAATGCAGATTCTATCTTTGAAAAGACTGATATAGCTAAAAGAGAATTTCCTCCTATTTCAAAGAAATTATCTGTTATTGATATTTCTTCAGTCTTTAGAGCTTCACTCCAGAATTTATGAATTATATTTTCTGTAGGTGTAAGAGTTTTACTTTCAACAATTTTCCTGAATTCCGGCTCTTTTACATCAAAAATACGTGATTTCCTGTCAATTTTCCCGTTAATAGTTTTAGGGAACCCGTGCATGAATTTGTATGCTGATGGCACCATATAAGAAGGCAATTTTGCTTTTATAAGTCTGCCAATTTCTTTTGGATCCATATAAGATGATTCCGGAACATTCAAAAAAGCTACCAGCATATAATCTCCAACTTCAACTTTTGCGGGCTTGACTACTGTTTCTATAATACCATCTATCTCTGAGATGACTGATTCAATCTCCTCCAACTCAACCCTGAATCCTCTTATTTTAAATTGATTATCAACCCTGCCATGAAATTCGATGTTTCCGTCCGGTAACCACTTAGCGCGATCACCTGTCCTGTAGAGTCTTTCTGCAGGATTATGAGGATTAGCTATATAACTAGTTTTATTTAAATCTTCTCTGTTCAAATATCCCATTGAAAGACCATCGCCTCCAACGTATAACTCCCCGATAACTCCTATCGGCTGATAATTCATGTTACTATCAAAAATATAGGCAGTGGAATTGCTTACTGGTTTGCCAATTGGAATGTTATTCTCAAAATCTCGGTCAATCAAATAGGTTGTTGAAAATGTTGTATTCTCTGTAGGTCCGTAGCCGTTTATAACTTTCAGCTTTGGATTATCTTTCCGCACCCTATTTATGTGAGAGGTTGACAGAACGTCCCCTCCTACAAGCAAATACTTTAGTTTGCTGAATATATCTGCGTGTGACTCTGAAATCTGCGTGAATAACGATGATGACAACCAAAGAATGGTAATATTATTCTTATGAAGTTCTTCACCCAGGGTTTTCGGATCGAGAATAGTCTCCTTCTCTTCAAGATACAGGGTACCTCCGTTCAACAGAGCACCCCATATTTCAAAAGTTGTTGCATCAAATACTATTGCCCCTGTAAGGAGTATTCTATCGGCCGATGTAATTTCAATATAGTTTGTATTCCGAACAAGTCTGACTACACCGTACTGAGGTATCAAACTCCCCTTGGGAACTCCTGTAGTCCCTGACGTGTACATGATATAGGCAAGATCTGAAGACTTGTTTCTCGTCTTAGGGTTTGATTTTTCTTCAGCATAAGAACCAGGATTGTTCAGGTTTAATCTAGTAACATTATCTAAATATATGCTCATGCTTTTGTCCTGAACGAGGAGTACTTTACATCCTGAGTCCTTAATAATGAAATTGATTCTCATTGAAGGGTAATCTGGATCAATGGGCACATAAACTCCGCCTGCTTTTAGAATACCAAGGATCCCCACTATCACAGCTAAAGACTTTTCTGCCAGAATTCCCACAGGTGTATTTCTTCCGACTCCAATCTTAATTAGATTATTGGCTAATTGATTTGCTTTATAATTTAATTGTTTATAGGTCAATGATTCTTCTTTAAAAACCAAGGCTGTTTTATCCGGATAAATAGAAACCTGCTCTTCGAATAACTGGATAATTGTTTTATCTTTTGGATAGTCAATATGAGTATTGTTAAAACCATCGATCTTTACTTTCTCCTCATCAGTAATTAAAGGAAGCGATTCAAGAGCAGCATCAGATTTTTCAACCAGATTATTTACTAAACTCAAGAAGTTGTTCCTAAACTGGAGTATAGTTTCATGTTTCAATAAATCGGTAGAATATTCAATCTCACCTTCAATTATTCCTTCACTTTCCCAGAGATATATTGTAATATCAAATGGAGTAGTTCTAAGTTTTTCAGATACCTTAATGCTTCTGATACAGTCCAGCTTCAATGGAACGTTCAGATTATTCTGCCAGACAAAACCTATCTGAAATATTGGATTAACGCTGGGAAAACGTTCCGGATTCACAATTTCCACGATAGTTTCAAACGGGAGTTCCTTATGAGCTATTGCATTTAAAGCAACTTGATCAGTTTGGTGAATTAGTTTTCTAAATGTAAGCTCTTTGTTGAATTTAAGCCGTACAACTATCGTATTGACAAACATTCCAAAAACATTCTCAAGTTTTGAATGAGAACGGGAAGCCACCGGTAATCCAATGTTAATATCAACTTCGCCTGAATATTTATGTATCTGAATCCCAAATGTGCTCAACATTGTGGAAAACAGTGAAATACCCTCTTCCTTACTTATTTCTCTGAGTTTATCTGATAATTCCTGTGAAAATCTAATGACTTCGTAACCACCTTTTCCTGTCGGCTGACTCCTTCGTTGAAAATCATATGGAAAATTAAGAATCGGGGACGCCTCTTTTAAATTGTCTTTCCAGAATTCAATTAATTCATTCTCAACACTAAAATTTGAATAGCTATTTTCCCAATGAGCATAATCATATTGTTGAAATTCAACTTTTTCCAGATCGATCTCTTTCCTTTCTAACAAATTGTTATAGATTTTATTAAGATCCTTAACAAATACACCCCATGACCAACCATCAAAAATTATATGATGAATACTAAAATGGAAATAATATTCATTGATACTAGTCATAATAAGGTACAAACGATACAATGGACCATTTCTCAGATCGAAGGCCTTTTCAGAATCTGCATTAAGGATCTCATTTACTTTCTTTTCTTTCTCATTTTCTGGCAGTCCTGAATAATCAATAAATTCAAGATTAACTTCTGATAGAACTATATCACAATAAGGTTCTCCATCAATTTCCTTAATTACAGAAAATACGATGTGATGCCGCTGGAATAAAATCTCCAAACTCTTTTTAAATACTTCACGATCAAGATAACCAACAAGATGATAAGTAAACGAGATAATGTATGACGGTATAGCAGGCTGTAATTTTGAAATAACCCATAACCTTTTCTGATTTTTTGTAAGGGGTAAATTCGTTGTTTCAGTCAAATGGATCAATTCAATTGCTTTTTCTGAGCTTCCGGCTCGATTTTCAATTAAGACACTTAATTGTTTTATTGTAGAATTAGCAATTAATGCTCCAAAGGTCAAAGAAAATCCAAGCTCTTCCCTTATTTTATTAATGAGTCTGATTGCCAATAACGAATTGGCTCCAATATCAAAGAAATTATCCGTGATACTAATTAACTCCATTTCCAGGAGATTTTTCCATACTTCCAATAACCCTTCTTCAATACTATTTGTCGGGAGGACAATTATGTCATTGGTTCTATTTCTAACAGGTTCCGGAAGATTTTTTCTATCAATTTTTCCGTTGCTGGTTAATGGCAGAGTTTTGAGAAAAACGAAATGTGAAGGAACCATATAATCAGGCAATTTTTCTGATAAATATTTTCGTAATACATCTTCTCTAATGTAAGTTCCTGATTTTAAACATATATAGGCAATCAGCGATTTTAAGTCTGAATTTTCTGATACAATTACAGCACAATTACTGACTTCCGGGTGTTCTAATATTTTTGATTCAACATCTCCCAATTCGATCCTGAAGCCCCTGATTTTAACCTGGTTATCCGATCTTCCTATAAAATCTATCTCTCCTTCCTGAGTAAGTTTAACGAGATCACCGGTCCGATAAGCTTTAACAATTTTGTCTTCTGAAATTCTAAAATCAAAGAATTTTTGGTTTGTAAGTTCAGGGTGGTTCAGATACCCTCTGGCAAGATTAACTCCTGTAATGATAAGCTCTCCTGGAATTCCGATTGGTTGAACTTTGTTTTTACTATTAAGAACGAACAGTTTAGTATTATCGATGGGTCTTCCGATATAAATATTATTTACTTCAGATTTGGGGCAGTTGAAATACGAAACATCCACAGTAGCTTCTGTTGGGCCATACAGATTAATTAAATCCGGCAATAAATAAACAGCTCTCATTTCATTAAATTCTTTAACTAGTTTTAATGGAAGAGCTTCTCCACTCAAAAATATCCGGTTTAAACTGTCGAGCTTGTCAAACAGTTTTCGTGCCTTTACCGTCTCGAAAAAGGCTACAAACATTGATGGGACAAAATGTATAGTTGATACTCCATACTTATCTATGTGCTGTAAAATTGTCTCAGGATCTTTTTCACCTCCCTCCGGAAGCAAAACCAGCTTTGACCCATAAAATGACCACCAGAATAATTCCCATACAGAAACATCGAATGTTATTGGAGTCTTCTGAAGTAAAGTGTCAGTCATATCAATAGGATATGCCTTTTGCATCCATCCCAGGCGGTTAAGAACTGAATGATGCTCAATCATTACTCCTTTCGGGATTCCTGTGGAACCTGATGTATAGATAATGTAAGCCAGATTTTTTGAACTGACTTTTACATTTGGCGTTGTTGAATCTTCAGGGAACGGATTTTTCAAAATATCATCCAGATTCCATAGAGGGATTCCATGCGGAATATTAGATGAAGAACTTTTATTTGTCAGTATAATCTTAGGATTTGCATCAGTCACTATACTTTTTAACCTTTCAGCAGGGGTTTCGGGACTTAAAGGTAGATATGCCGCTCCTGCTTTAAGTATCCCAAAAATACCTGCCATCATTTCAATTGAACGGCCGATACAAATACCAACAATATCTTCAACTTTAATTCCCGCCCTGATAAGTCTGTTTGCTATTCTATTGGATTGGTCATTCAACTCTCTGTAGCTTAATGCATGATTATTAAACAGGATTGCCTGATTGTCAGGAGTTTTTTCTACCTGCTGTTCAAACTTTTGGTGAATGCATATATTGTCTTCATATTCGATCTCAGTCCTGTTTAACTCATAGATGAATTGAAGGTCTTCCTCAGGAGTCAAATTGATTTCATTAATAAAAAGATACGGATCTTCAATAAGTGAATTTATTGCAGTGCAATAGATCTTCCAGATATGTTTAATAGTTTCTGTATTAAAGCAGTCAGATGAATATTGCAAATAAGCATTATATCTTTCATCATTTCTCCATAATGTCAGGAACAAATCCAATTGAGAACCTTCCCTCTCAACTACCAACGGAATTACGTCTGTACCTATAAAATGCAGTTCCATAGGAGGCTCCAAAGTAAATCCCGCCTGAAAAAGAGATGTACCATTATTTTTACTTAATGTGGAATTGAGAAGTAAAAATGGCACCTCCTGTTTACGATGAGCATTAAGCAACGATTGGAATACCTGCATCAGGAGACCTTCTCCAGTCATATCTTTGGCAAAATCAACGCAAATTGGAAGAATATTTACAAAGCATCCAAATGTCTCCCTGAATTCTCTGCTTTTCCTGTTAGCAAATGGTACACCTATAATTATTTTTGATTGATTACTAAGCCTGTTAAGAAGTATCGCGTATGCTGTTAAAAGAACAGTGAAATCATTTATTGAATTCTGATCGGCAAATTCCTTAATTCTATGCGATGTGACTGAGTCAAGAAAAAAGAATTTTCGTTCCCCGGCAAGGTCATTTATTTTGGGCCGGCTAAATTCTGTTGAAAAATCAGGTAAATCCGACATCTGAGGGATATCTTCTTTCCATTCTTTAACTTTTTTTCTTGCTTTTTCAGTATGAAGCCACTTTTTAAGTTTTAATGTATAATCTGAATAATTAGATACTGAATCATTATATGTAGGATTGAACCAGATAGGATATGAATTATAAAAGTCTGAAAGATCCCTGGCAAATACCTGTAATGAAAAAAGGTCAATAATAATATGATGGAAAACGATTGTAAGAATGGATATCTCATCATTGAAAATGAATATTTTTACGCGGAAAAGAGGCCACACACTTAATTCGAACGGTCGGTTGACCTCTTCCATAATTTGTTTGGGCAATAAATCATTTGTGTAAGGTTCGTTAACATCAATAATTTCTATTTTCATTTTTGTTTGATTAGCAGATAAAATTTCCTGATAAACCTTATCATTCTCCTCAACAAAACGAACCCTTAACATTTCATACCTAAGAACAACTTGTTCTATAGCATTTTGTAATGCATCTATATTTAGTTTCCCTTCAACTCTTAGTACAGATGGAATATTATATGCACTGGTATCAGGATAAAGATTTTGAAGAATCCAGAATTGCTCTTGTATTGGAGAGATCTCAATTTTCCTCATCAGCTAACCATTGTAAAATAATAGAATCAAAACTTGTGTTATTAATACAATATATTCCGGGAAATAATCTAAAATTTATGCCGATATAATAAAGAAAATTTCTGGTTATCTTTTCTATTAAAAGCCAACACATTAATATTTTCTTTTTAATTCCCTTATTTGAATCGGAAAGTAATTATAATCATAACTCCTGGTATCACATAATACTGTATCTGATTCTAATGTATAAGCCTTCCCAATTAATGAGTCAACTGTTTGAACATCTGAAGCCAGGGAGTCAATCAAATAAAAATTTACAACCCAGAAACTATGGTCCTTACTTATACTTTTAAACAAATCTTCTACCATCTCTTTTTTAGCTGGTATGGCTAAAGATCCCCTCTCATAAACTATGTTCTGATAGGGAAGCATATGGATGTCATTTGGTTTATTTAAATAATAAATAAATGGAAGTGCCAGGCGTTGCCTGATTAAAACGATAGGCTCATCAATTTTCAATTTTCCATTTAAATAATTTATTCCACCATGTACATCAAGGTCCTTAACGTATGATTTATAAAAATAAAGGTCACTTATAAGATAGAACAGAAATACAATGGAAATGAGTATCCCTTTAATATTCTTTGTTTGAAAATAATCAAACGACCTAAAAAATAACAAGAATATAAGAGGGAAAAGGATTGCTGTATGTCGGATTCTGATAAGATCACTGCCCAAAAAAGGATATACTATTATAAAACAAATGACGATAATTGCTATTTGAAAGATATAGTAAAAATTTTCTATCAGGAATTTATTAATTTGCCGTTTTGAATATAAGTATATCAGTACAGTTAAGATAATTCCAATTTCTATTATATAACCTGCTATTTTAAAGGGGAAATAATGCCTGAAAAGAACATATTCATCTAATCTCCCCAACATAAATCTAATGATATCTATAAAACTATCTGATATATTATAATAAACGTGAGTATTAAATTGTTGGGTAATATAAAAGGGAACCCAACAAAGAGAAATCATAACAAAAAACATGTCGATCAGATATGTTATTAAGGATTTTTTATGACATTTAATTAGGAGGTAAACCCCATTTGAAAAAAGTAAAAATGCAACGAAGTACTGTGTATTGACTGCTACAATTGAAATAATGATATAGAGTACTCTAATTAGAACAGGCACATTCTGATTACAGTAATACTTCTGGAACAGACTAATAATTAATATAGATAACAAAACAACTAACGCATAACATCTGATTTCGGTTGCAAGATATATCATAAAAGGATTTGCAAACACCAGCACTAATACCCACTTATTTGCATTAACAGAATTGTTTTTGTAAAGTCTGTAGACCAATAATCCGGATGAGATAGTAATTAGCGTAGATAATAAACGCATAAAAATGACTGAATTACTGATTTTACCCCATAAGAAAGCCACAATAAAGTAGATAGGAGGTTGTCCTTCGTTAATTATTGACGCTTTTATCAGACCTTTTAATGAACCGTTTGAAATGGTGGTTAAAGTATATGATTCATCTTCCCATATGTTAAGTTTCCATGAAAGAAAGAGACAAACTAATAAGAAAAGAAATGTTATAGCAATTATTGATTTCTTTTTTGTAACAAATTCTATTAATTTTTCTGGCATATTCTGACAAATAATATAAGCAATTTTATAGACTAATAAATTTCTAAGCTATTGCGCATTCTTAAAAGATACAATGAGAGCAAAATTCTATTTTATCTTTTTGACTTTTTAGATTCTTTGCTTTTAAGAATTGTGCTGTTAATATGAAATGTTTCCTCAAAGTATCGCTTATTTTGAAGGGAAATAAATCCTAAACTCAGTACCTGAATTGCTGCTAAAAGAGTAATGCCACCAACAAAAAATGCATGAGGACGGGCCCTGTATACCTGTCCTATAGCCATCGAGAACCGATCATCAAAAACCTGCGGGTCTATGTGAATTGAAGGCATTATAAGAAAAGTGTTAATAAAAATCCATCCAATGATATAAATAGAAAGTAAAAGCAATATCATTCCAAGTCCTAAAAAGAAAATATATGGCCTGAAAATAAATCCGGCCATTAATCCTGAAAAGAATGTTTTAATGACCCTTAAACCGGAGGTTCTCTTTTTGCCAGCGGCAATTTGGAAACTCCAATCGAGGTGAGCAGGTATTTCTATAATTCTTGCCCTGAGAATCATCGCCTTGTATAAGATTTCAGGATTTATCTCATAATCTTTTGTTTTAAGATTAAGGTTCTTAATGAATTCTGCTTTATAAGCTCTTACCATACCGGTAAAGGTGTAATATTTTTCTTGAGCAGCTACCCGCATAAATCTGTTAACGGCTCTGCTGAGGATAGCTCTTATAAATGGGACTTTAGTAACCTTACCTCCTTTCATATATGGAGAGGCTATAACAATTTCTGCATCAGAAAAGATTTGCTTATCGACGAGTTTTTCTATATGATCAACAGAATAACTTAAATCCATATCAAGTACTACAATTATTTCACCATGTGAATTTTTAAAGCCTGTTTGCAGCGCCCGCCCAAGGTTAAGGTTTACGGGATGATGTATAACACGTAAATTATTATTCATTTTGGCCAATGAATCAGCTATAAAACCGGTTTTGTCTTTGCTTCCATCATCAATTATAAGTACTTCCCATGAATATTTTTCTTCTTTATTTTTAAGATAATTAAGAATTATTTCAATACTTTTTTCAATAATTGCTTCCTCATTGAAAGCCGGTAAAATAATTGAAATGAACGGTTTATTATTACTCATTTATCTTTTGATATCATTGTTAAATAATTACTTTCTACAATTCCTGAAAGTTGTTTTTAAAATGCCAAATGCTTTATGCAGCAATTTTATGCCTTTTTATAGAGATCAAAAGGATGAAAACCCTAATATATAATACTTTATAAAGTCAGTTTTCGATAATTATCGTGTGACAAATAGTAAAGAAGTTTTTATATTTTTAATAAATCTATTCCTAAATATTAAAAGGGACGAAACATTTTGATTGATACTTTGAAAAAAACTATTATATGGATTAAAATAAACCTAAATTCCTTAACTAAATTACCTACCTGTTCATCAAGACTTAGTGAATAAATATTTGGCCTGGGGGAATATTTATGCAGCTCAACCTGGTCGAATCTAAACTTCCTGATTAATCCAACGGTTTCTAAAAAATCTTTCCATCTTTCTCCCGGATAGCCAACGATGAACTCAGTCCTTATGAGAATTTCCCCGTTTACACTTTTAAGCTTTTTAAGTATATCGTGCATCTTGCTAATGTCATAATATCTGCGCATCTTGTTTAATACACGCTGACTACCTGAATTGATCGGAAAGTAAAATGAAAGTATTTTAGGCGATGCAAATAATCTTAAAAATTCCTCAGTGTATTTCTCTACACCATGGGGTTCAAAATTATGAACAATTATTTTAAAATCTCCGTCAATCTGGAGTACTTTTTCAAACAATTCGAAAAAGGTTGTACCGATATCCATCCCGTACTGACTTGTATTTGTTCCTACCAGAAATACTTTATCAAACCCTTTTTTTATTCCTTTCCGAATGGTGCCTAAAATCTCTTCCATTGGTCGGCTTACCAGAGGTCCCTGAGCAAAACGAATAGCACAATATCCACAACTGTTCATACATCCTCTTGAAATTCTGATAAATAGAGTATTTTCATCACCTATATAATTATATAAATTAAAATTAGGAAGAAAGTCAATGTTGGTTTTTCTCTTAAAATATTTTTTTATACCATAAATTCTTTCAATAAATGCCCGAGTTCCAAACATTTCATGGTCAGAAATTTCTCTTGTTATATGATGTTCTTCTTCAACTTTTTCAGGTTCTTCAATATTTAAAAGATCATAGAATTTTTTAAGCTCTGATGAATTAAACGTTGGACCATTAAAGTAACTATCCAGCTTTTCCTTATTTATACCAACAAGGCATCCACAGACAACAATTTTTGCATTTTCTTTTTTAATCTTTTCATATTCCATTAGTTTTTTAATACATTGATCTTCCTGCTTTTGCTTGAAAGCACAGGTATTGAAGATAATCAGATCTGCTTCGTCAGGATTTTTTATATGAACATATCCCTCTGTTTCAGCAATGTTCTTAATTATTGCACCGTCAATTATATTTTCAGTACATCCCGCAGAATCAATAAAGATGGTTTTCATAATAAGTTCTATTAAATTTAGATATTACTTAATATTAGCATTTATTCCAATTACTTCATTCTGAAAAAGGTGCTTAAGCTCATTTGTTATTATTCCTAATAATTGTTTTAAAAAATGTTCCGAAGGCTTTAAAGAGGAACTTTATCCCCCTTTGTGAAGTGACTAATGGGAGAAGTCCTAATACTATTTCCGGACGGAGATAAAACCTTCGGAATGCTCGCTTGGATGCTTTTAGTAACTCATTTTTCGACATACCCTTTGGAACATAGGTAATTCGTTGATGAGCTAATGTTTCCCAGCTTGAATTATAATATTCAAAACTATCATCATTTCTGATTATCTGAGAACATATTTCACAACCAGGCCAGACAGTCAGAAAATTCTGTTGAAAAAAATCAATTTTGATATCTAACGCAAATTTTATCGATTCATTTATGGTTTTTATAGTATCTCCCGGGAATCCAAAAATAAAATTACCTTTTGTTTTCAGTCCAACTTTTTTTGCCAAACTTACTGCTTGGGCAATTTGTTCTTTTGTCGTGTTTTTCCTGATTTTCTTTAATATTTCATCGTTACCACTCTCAATACCTAACTCTATAAACCAACACCCTGCTTGTTTAATCTTTCTTAACCTGTCTTCAGTCATTGTGTTGGCATGTCCCATGCAATACCATGTCAGATCTATTCTATTATTTATTAGATTATCACATATGTCAAACAACTTTTTTCTGTCTAAGAGAAAATTATCATCCAGGATCATAAGATCTTTGATCCCATAATTATCGATTAAGTGATCGATCATTTTCAGTGTATATTCTGCACTGAAATGCCTGACTCTGGTACCAAATATTTTGTTATCACAAAAAGTACAATGATAAGGACATCCTCTTGATGTCATTATTGAAGCTGCAGGTAACCGTTTTGACTCAAGGATTGAAAGGGGATATAGTTCTGGAAAATTCTTCAATAAATCCCAGGCAGGAAATGGCAAGTCATCCAGGTTTTCAATATATGGCCTTGGTTCATTTATGATTACTTTGTTCTCTCCATTACGCCATACTAATCCTTTTACATTTATAAGTGGTTCTTTATTTTTAGTCTTTTCGACCATTTCCAAAAAAGTAATTTCTCCCTCACCATAAACTCCATAATCAAATTCATGATATTTTGACATAGTTTCTATTGGTGCAGCCGTTATATGGGGGCCTCCTATTATTATAGGTATATCAGGAAAATTAGATTTCAAGAACGCAGCAACTTTTTGGGCATTCATGAAATTTATTGTCATAGATGTAATTCCAATTAAATCAGGATTAAATGTCGAGGTGGATTCTAACAACTTATCAAAATTACATTTTAAAGCTTCCATGTCGACCACCGATGGTTCATGATTTTTCTCCCTTAAATAACTTGCTATATACAATATCCCTAAGGGAGGAGAATACGTATCAAGCGCAGAGAGATCCCAATCACCATAGATTTGTGAGAAGGTTGTTGGCGGATTTATTAGAAGTATTTTCAAAGCACATGAATTATAAGATCTTCAATCCAAAAACAAATTAATAATTTCATTATCAGCTATTTAAATATATTATTCCCTATAAAGATGACTAAGTTCTCTGAATTCAAGATGGAAATTCAAAGTTTTACACATTTTTTTTTAACCATAAGCCTAATTCATTCTCTTTAAATTTGGAATAATTACTCTCAAGGAATTTTTGAAATACTATACCTCGTTCATTTAACAAATCAAAATATTCTTTTGAAATGAAGATATATTCTGGTAAAACTGTGTTTAACTGCCTTACTAAATCTTCGAATTGTTCTTCAAAATAGAATTCTAAACAATAACCAAATGTAGAAACTGGCTGGTATCGGTTAGAGAAATAATAATATAAGGGAGTACCACAAACATAAATTTTCTTCTGATTATCAATATTTTCAAGAAACTTAGCATCATCCTTTATAATTAAGTACGCAGGCTCAAGATGATTCTTATACTCTAATCTTTTTTCAGAATTCAACGGATTATAAATATAAAAAGAATACGCTTCTTTTAAGGTCTTCCACCCAAATGGAAGTAAAACTATCATAATAAAATATGTAATAATTATTTTAGAATTTGATAACTTGGTTATAAGTTTATCAATCCCTATAAGGCTAAGAATCCCGAGAGGGAAAATTAATAATTGATAATGGTAGTGCCAATAAGAATATTTTTGTAAATATATAACGATCGTTCCTAAAACTATCCATATTAAAAGCTTAATAACCAATGGCCTTTGATTAGCCGAATGTAAAAATAATCCTGGAATTGCCAATATAAATAATGGCAAGGATTCCTTAACAAACCCGAATCCATTTATAACGAAAACGCTAAAACTCTTTACTACTGGCAATTCTGTAATGATCTTTGGAGGGAGTACAAAAAAAACAGAAATTACTTTCTCTAAAATATCATTTTTAAAAATATAAATAAAAAATAATCCCGGAAGAATTGAAAATCCAGCCAGTGCAGGTAATATTTTTCTAAGAAAAATATATTTCAATTTTAAATCTGGAATCTTAATAATTTCCATTATATTGAATACCACAAGTCCCCCAATTATTAATAAGAAAATTAATTTGTAGAATAAAACTAAACTAAATAAAACTCCGAGGAAAAAGTAAGGCAAAATTTTATTTGTTTTTGAATAATAATCCATTATGAAGATACAAAATGCAAGTGGCATAGAAACTAAAATTTCTACCTGGGTTAAATCTGTTGCATTAGCTAATATATAATAAGATCCAACTGTAAATAAGGGAAACAAAATATATAAAGTGCTGTTATTTAAAAAGTTCCTTTTCCTGAAGTAGATAATAATCACTAAAGAGAAACAAAACCAGTAAAGTATCTCAAATGAATGAATTCCCTCTTCTGAAAATGAAAATAATTTCCCGCCTAATAAATAAAAATAAAAAATAGCGGGCTGTTTAAAATCCCAAAAATCTTTATACAGTATCCCACCTTTATTCATCATTTCTGCATAAAGATTAAAAAAAGCCTGATCTGTATAAAAAGGATAGAACAGATGAATAATGGATATAAATAAGTAAAGAAAAAATGTAAGAAAAATTACAATTTTGTTAATTGCTATGGAATTGTTTCGTAAACGAAAAATATTTAACATTTGTCGTGCTTCCCTTGTTAAAGTTTTTTTGTATATCTAACCACTATCTGGGTTCGATGAAAATGATCTAATGAATTTGTTATTTGAAAACTTTTTTGAAGCTTTTTAATAACTGTTTTAAATATTCCGATTTTCCTTTTGCTTTCAATATTCATCCCCGGGAAAAAAGCCAATTTGGTAATTTGATCACCACCAATGATATCAAGAGGATGCAGTAAAAAACTAACCGGTGTTTTGGTAATTCTGCAAAGAAAAAGTGCAATGTTTAAGTATATTTGCATCAAACCTTTCGAAATATTGCTCAGATATATAAGATAACTTAAATGAAAAGGAAACTTAAAAACAGGCATTGTTGTAACAGGAATTTCCAGTAATCGTTTCCCGTTTCCTAAGTCCCAGTAATAAGGCTTCAACCTTCTGAATCCTTCACTATACTTTCCAAAAAGCTCTTTCCTTGCTTTTTTTTCTTCTTTTGAAAGATCCGATTTCCAGAAATAGTACATCCTCGCCAGAGGACCTAAAAATGTGGGTAAGGTTGAGGCATCGTATAAGTACCCCCTGCTTTCCAATACTTTTAATAAGTCAACACTCCAGCTAAACCCCGGGCCTCTGAAACCTTTTGGTATTTGACCGGTAGCTCTTTCAATGGCTTCCTCAGCAGCAATTATCTCTTTTTCAATCTCTTCATAAGAATAAGACTGAAGCCATGATTCATGATTATAAGAGTGGTTGCCAACTTCATGCCCCCTCTCTGTTATCATTCTGAGGTATTTCCTGTTCTCCTCCGATTCAGTATCTTTTCCCACAATGAAAAAAGTGATCTTTAATTCAAGTTCATCTAAAATATCCAGAACATGGGGAATAAAAATGCTAAAGTATGACGGATATTTATCCCATCCTTCATCTCCATGGATTTTCATGTACGACCATTGATTGTCGAGGTCTAGCGAAATTGAAGCTAGGGGCTTGGCTTTGATCATTTTAGAAGGCTGTAGCTTTGAGTGGTGAGTTGTGAGTTGTGAGTTGTGAGTGGGGAGTTATGAGTTATGAGTAATGAGTTATGAGTTATGAGTAATGAGTTATGAGTAATGAGTAATGAGTTATGAGTAATGAGTAATGAGTTATGAGTAATGAGTAATGAGTAATGAGTAATGAGTAAGGAGTATTTAGGAACACCACTTGTCAGGATGGTTGATAATGGATATCAATATTTTGCGAACTTCATCACACTCATTCATCAATTCAGTATACTTTGAAAGGTCGAGATACTTTGTATCCCTGGAATAATCTAACCAGACCTCTGTTTCGTATTCCTCTCCTAATGAATCGGTTAATTTATTGACAAAAGATTTCACATATCGTTTTCTTGCCCACGCTTCTGCAATATTTGATGTAACAGACCTTGACGATCGCCTTATCTGGTCAGTTAATGAGTATTTCTCTTCCTTTGGATAACTTTTAGAGATTTCGAAAATTTCCATGGCCAGTTTATATGCCTTCTGGTAAACAATTAAATCTCTGAAGCTATTTGCCTGACTCATATACTATTCTGTAGTTTTTTTCTCATTACTCATTGCTCACCGCTCACAACTCACTACTCACTACTCATCTCTCACCTCTCACTACTCACTACTCAAAAGTTCCCAATATTTCGCCAAGCCTGGTCTCAGCAACCTGAATGGTTTCATTGACATTCAGGGTACCATTAATGATCTGAGCCGAGTTAATTATATAAAAGTTCTTCATCGATGTTTTAATTCCGGGAAGATTTTTAGAATAATCGATTGTAGGAAGTGCAAAAACGATCCTTGCTTTTGATACTCCAAAAAACTGTACATCATCTTCAGAGATTTCTGGATACATTTTAAATAAAGATCCCAGGAATATTTCCCTTAATTCAGAGTCACTCGATTCGAACAATGAATCGTCCGGATCGATGTATTTAGGAAGATAAACAAGATTTTTTCCATTTAACTCTTCTTTCCTGTCGATAAGTGCTGTCATTTCAATAACCCCTGTAAAAGGAGTCCAGTCATCTATAATATTTGTGACATAATAAGGAGAGATGGCTTTGCTCAGAATAACTGAGGGACAGATCACCCCGAGGTATTTCACATTTTTGTTCTTTTCCTTTTCTTCCTGTGTCAGACTATCTGCCAGCTTCACTGATTGCAATGGAGAGAGAGTGGAAATGACATAATCATAAGAATACTTATCACCGCCATCAGTCTTAATACTTAACAATCCATTATCCGTCGGTTGAACAGAATTTATATTGCTGTTTAGTTTAAAAACAACTCCCCTGTCAATCAGGTTCTGCACTAGCATTTTATTAATAATATCATACCCTCCCCTGACATATCCAAACATTTCTTTTTTCAAACCACTTTTGCGTGCAGCATACATTCTTTGTATTGTCGACCAGATGAAAGCGGCTGATGTTTTTTTATAGTTATCTCCCAGTTTTGCCTTTAGAAGAGGAAGCCAGATCTTTTCGAATACTCTTTCCCCGGATAAAGATTGAAGCCAGTCTGCAACATAAATTTTCTCCAGCCTGCGCCAGTTGGTAATTCTGGAAGCTATAAAAATTGTCAGCCCCAGCCTGAATTTATCAACCAGATTGATAGGAGGAAATTTAAAGAATTCTATCAGGTTCGACATTGAATAGAGACTCCCTCCGTAATAGAACCCGGTCTTTGTTTCAACCCACTTAAACTCTTTTTCGAGACCTATTTCTTCAATCAATCTTCGGGTATTCAGATCTGACATTAAAATAACATGATAAAACCGATCCCAGACAACCCCATCCATCTTCCACGACCTTGTAAGGCCACCAGGCTTATCTCCCGATTCAAAAATAGTTACCTTATGTCCTTTCTGAGAAAGCCTTAGGGCAAGAGTCATCCCCATAATGCCGCCGCCTATTATGCCCCAGGTTTTTGGTTTGTCAGTCATGTTTACATTTATTATGAGAGGTGAGCGGTGAGAGGTGAGTCGTGAGTAGTGAGTGGTGAGAGGTGAGTGGTGAGTGGTGAGTGGTGAGTGGTGAGTAGTGAGTGGTGAGAGGTGAGAGGTGAGGGCTCACTACTCATCACTCACTACTGAATTACTTAAATATGCACAGTGTACAAGTCTGCTTGAAAATCCATTATACTCAGGAACAGAATCAACTTTCCCGGGATCAGCAATTTCGCAACCTGTTGAACATGTTTTTGCCAGTCTCTGAACTTCATGGAAATCAACTTTATTGAATTCATCATGTACATAATTTCCGTTGTAAAATTCAATCAATCTGAGCAATTCATTCGCCAATCCTATCTCCATTGCCCTGAAACTTTCATAAACAAAACTGATGAACTCATGTTCAGGTTTCCCTTTTCCTCGACCGATTCCGGTATAGAGTTTACCAGATGACTTAAATATGTCGAAATTATAAATGTTACAGGCATCCATAATGCCCTTTATTTTACTGTTTGTCAGGAGTTTGTTGACTTCATCAATATAGTTTTTATGTGCTGTGCAAATAAATAGATAGTCTGCATTTCTTAATGCCTCATTTATATCTCCTGTAATATGTGATTCCTGTTTGAATCTGAGCAAGTTCTGGTCATCCATTTTAACATAGGGATCATGCATTACATAGTTTATTCCTTGTTCCCGAAGATAATTTGCTAAAGCAAGAGTAGGTGAGTTTCTAGTATCTTCTGAATTAAACCTGTAAGCAACGCCCAATAATGCTATTTTCTTGTTTTTCAAATTGCCAAAATACTCCTCAGCCTGCTGAAAGGTATAAGATGGGGATTCGTCATTAATAATTCGTGAATTCAGAATAAGGCTGTTTGAAGTATCCGTAACTCTTTCTATATTTCTCCACCATAACAGGATACCATCTTTTGGCAGGCAATGTCCCCCAACTCCCAACATCGGAATAAGTATTCCTCCGCTTGGAACAACATTCGGATCGGCAGTAGCTTTATCTGACTGAGAAAGAAGGGAATTTACCCTATCCCTTACAGCATAAAAATTAATATCGTTTTTATCACAATATCTTACAATTTCAGTTGAAAATGCAATCCTGACATCCCGGTAGGCATTCTCAAGTGTTTTGACAATTTCAGCAGTTAAACTGTTGGTTTGAAAAACAATACCTTTTGTAACTATATGGCTATAGAGTTTTGAAATAAGCTTTGGCGTTTCAGGGTGTAATCCACCGGCCAGCTTATCAGATGACTGAATCCTTTCTACGAGGCGGCCAGGCATTACCCTGTTAGGACTGTTCCCTAAAAGAATATCCTTCCCTTCCTGAAGTCCGTACTTCATAAAATGTTCCCTTATAAGGGTATCCATGGTAGTCGGAGCAAGAGTGGACTCAAAAATTACCAGCGGAACTTTATTTTCAGGTTTCTTCTTCAGAGCTTCACCAAGTTTTTCCAGAGCTCCGAACAAAGGTCCATAATCTGGCTCAAAACCTTTTTTATCCGTCTGGACAGAAACCAGAATCACATCAGCATCTGAAAGAACTGAATAGTCATGACTTGCTGAAAGCAGTCCATCCTTAACTGCATCATGCGTTATTTTATCCAGATCAGGTTCTATCCCTCCGATTACGGACTTCCCACTATTAATCGCATCAACTTTCCATCCGGAATTAACTGATTCTCTTTGTAATACAATGACTTTAGCAGGTTCGATTGTCCCTATTTTTATCCTGGCATATGCCAGCATAGCAGCCATTGGCATTCCAACAATGCCGGGTCCTATAACACCAATTTTGTTTACTTTCCAGTTTTCTAAGTTGATAGGATTAAGCTTAGCTGCCATAAATTATAATATATGTGATAATAATTAAAGCAAAAGTGAATTTCAGGTTTAAAATTATTTTTAGAACTTACTCCCTTTCCCGTTTCCTCCAACGGGGAAAGGCCACCGCAGCAGTCTGGCACCTTCGCTAAACTTGCCCGGTGGACAAGTTTAGCGAAGGTGCCCCTGTGGGGGAAGGGTGGGATGGGGTTACCATTTAATTAAGTACTTGTTAATCAATTTAATGACCCAATCAATTTGTGTTTCAATATCTTCATTTTTAAAACGTAAGACTTTTAACCCAGAGGATTCCAGAAATCTTGTCCTTTCCTTATCATATTCCTTCTTGCTTAAATGAATCTTCCCATCAACCTCCAAAGCAAGATTTGCTTCAAAACAATAAAAATCAAGAATATAAATACCATATGGATGTTGTCTTCGAAAATGCATTCCATTTTGCTGCTTTTTTCTAAGTTTATTCCAAAGTATCTTTTCCCGGATTGTCATGTTCTTTCTTAGGTCCCGCGCTTTTGCCTTAATGTTATAACTGGCACCAAGATTTTGTTTGCCTTCTACTATTCTTTTGGAGTAAATCATGATTTTCCTGTTTTGCTCCTTCCCCCTTGTATTTCTTCACAATAAAGGTGACATAATATTAACTTATGGATTGAAGTCATTTTTATTAGCAGAGTACCCCCTTCCCAGCCTTCCCCCAAGGGGGAAGGAGTCAAAACCTTTCCCCCTTGGGGGAAAATGAAAGGGGGTAAAAGTCTAGAAAAAACAGTATAAAATTTGTTACCTAAATTCTAAATTATAACACTGCCGGAAGGCCGGGATTGGGGTAAAAGAGACCTAATTGTTTTATTTATCAATAAACTGCTGAAACCAGAGTTCGAGGCATAAAATTCCCCACAGACCTCTTCCGAATGGTTGCTCTGATTTTATTAATTTCTCTACGCATTTAGGGCTGATGATATTCCTTTCGCGGGCATTTTTTGACAATAACGTATCTAGAATAAAATCATTTGTATTATTCCTGGCCCACAAATGAAGAGGAACCGGAAAACCCATTTTGTCTTTACGATTCATGATCTTTTTCGGTATGATATCTTTTATGGTGCGTTTAAGCAGGTATTTCATTTCGCCTCCCTTAAACTTCATCCCTGCAGGCATATGTGAAATCAGATCAACGATACGTCGGTCAAGAAGAGGAACTCTTGATTCGATTGATACTGCCATACTAACACGATCTTCGACTTGCAGCAGCCCCGGAAGGCTGGCTACCATATCAAAATGTGTCATTTTATTATAATAGCTTAAGGTATCAGTATGATTAAAAAAAATTGAAAAATCCTCAAACATCTCATCCTCACGGTATTCTTTTTTAAATTCTCTGGTCAGAAAGGATTCTGATATACTCATCCGGTTTATCAGACGAAAATACCTTTTATCCATTGGTTCAAATACATCTGACTCCCAGAACCCTTTCATCATTGGAGTATAGTTTCGTAAAAAAGGCAGGTTTGGAAGTATTGAATGCAACGATACAATATGTTCTTTCTCTTCATTATTCTCAAAGATGGCTCCTTTAAGAGCCTGTTCCAGGTAAGCAACAAGGTACCTGGCATATCCTCCGAATATTTCATCACCTCCCTGACCGCCAAGCACAACCTTAACATGCTCTGATGCAAGTTTTGATACGATATACTGCGGAAAGACTCCCGGTCCTGCGACAGGTTCATCAAGATGCCAAATAAGTTTAGGAAGAAGGTCAATAAACTCATCTTCAGAAGGATACACCTCATAAAGTTGAGAATTAGACGCTTTTGCTGCCTCCCTTGCATATTCCATTTCATTGAATTCCGGACCCTCATTGAACGCACCTGCAAAAGATTTAAATTGCTGTCCATATTTGGAGGAAGCCAGAATTGTAATAAGTGAAGAGTCAATTCCACCACTCAGATACGATCCGAGAGGTACATCACTTCTAAGTTGTTGGGATATTGTCTGATCAAGAATTTCGCCCAGCCTTACTATGAAATATTCTTCAGTGTGATTCCTGTCAATTTTAAAATCGGGTTCCCAGTATTTAGTTCTTATAAGTTTCCCTGAAGCAAGATCAAGTGCCATATAATGACCAGGAAGCACCTTTAAAATATTCCTGAACATGGTTTCTTCACCTAGCACAAATTGAAAAGTCATGTACTGATTAATACTTTTCCTGTCAGGTTCAGCTAAGATATCAGGATGACTGAGTAGTGCCTTAATTTCACTTCCGAAAACAATTTTTCTCTCGTCCTGATACAAATAAAGTGGCTTAATGCCAAAATGATCTCTTGCGATAAGTAATCTTTTTCTATGCTTGTCATAAATAATGAAGGCAAACATCCCATTCAGGTCGTTTACGAAATCATCTCCATATTCGTTATACATATGCAGAATTACCTCTGTATCAGATGTAGTAACAAACTGATGACCCCTCTTTATTAAATCAACCCGGAGTTCTATATAATTATAAATTTCACCATTGTAGACAATAGTACAGTCATTAAATGTCATTGGCTGTCTGCCGGTCGAAAGATCAATTATAGATAACCTCTTATGATAAAATCCTACCGGTCCATCAACAAATGATCCTTCTTCATCCGGCCCTCTGTAATGAATTACAGATGCCATACTTCTAAGAATATCACTATTAACTATTGAGCCATCCTTATTTATAATGCCAACAAAACCACACATTATGAAACCCTCTTATTAATTTGAATCTATTTTGTTGAATCCAGGATGTTTACTTAAACTCAAGAATTGCTTTCAGGCATCTCTCAGCAGTATGCCCATCCCATAATTCAGGACTGACCGGATTACGAAGTTTATTCATTGCGACATGATATTCTTTACGTATCAGTTTAATATTATTCCCAACAAGTACGCTGGCTCCTCCATGTTCGCGCAGAGTTATGGGCCGTTCGGTATTCCACCTGAGAGTTAAGCACGGGGTACCCAGAACTGTACATTCTTCCTGCAATCCGCCGCTATCGGTAAGAATAATGCGTGCATGCATGTTTAATTTGAGCATCTCAAGGTAACCCAGAGGTTCCAGCAAAAGGAGATTTTTCTGCGACAAAACTTCATTCAATAATCCGAATGTCTCAAGCATCTTACGGGTTCGGGGATGGATAGTCCAGATCAGAGGCATTGCGGGACATACTTCATCAATCATAAATCGTACAATCGGTTCAAGTATATCTTTTATATCAACATTCGAAGGACGATGCAGTGTCACCACTGCAAAATCAGTGTAAGAAGAATTAATGAGATGGGTCCGTGATCCATTCACGGAATTATCTTTAACGATCTCTTTTATATCAAGTTTTTCAGCTTTATTTCTGTTGTTTTCCAGCGTGTCAATCATAATATTCCCTGTGAATTTTATTTTATTATCAGGGACACCTTCTTTTTTTAAGTTTTCCGAAGATATCCTGTCGGGAGTAAGGAGTAGATCGGATATCCTGTCAGCGACCAGCCGGTTAATCTCTTCAGGCATGGACATATCGCCGGAACGCAAGCCTGCTTCAATATGACAGCACATTATATGTTCCTTTTTAGCTGTAACTGAACATGCAAGGATTGCATTGACATCTCCTACAACAACAACCCAATCAGGTTTTTTCTCCCGAAGCACTTTCTCGAATGCAATCATGGTATGCCCTACCTGCTCGGCATGACTACCGGAACCGACGCCAAGGTTTATATCAGCTTCGGGAATTCCCAATTGTTTGAAAAATGCTCTCGACATCCGGTCATCGTAATGCTGCCCGGTATGCACAAGGATATGTTCAATTTTCTGGTCATGACCTGTATTATATGCATTAATAGCTTTTATAAATGGAGCAATTTTCATAAAATTCGGCCGGGCACCTACTACGGAGATTATTCGCATTTTTCAGAGTTTATTTTAATGTAAACACTATGTTCAAGGTTCAACGTTCAACGTTCAAGGTGCCGTGTGCCTTGTTGCCTGCCATTTTATCGCCAACTTTAGTCACTTTAGTTCACTTTAGGCACTTTAGCTCACTTTAGCTCACTTTAGTCACTCTAGTTCACTTCTTCAACTTCCTAATACGGCAGCAAAATAAGCCAGTAATAAATGATCCCCACAGTTTCACGCAGTGTTTTAAAAACCTTATATTTCCCTGAGCGACGTGATTTATAATCAGGAAGTGAAATTATTCCAATGTCGTATTTTTTATCCATAATTTTATTGTAAGTCATCCAGGTTCGTTTGGCATGGGTACCCAGAGTAACAATATTGATTCCTTTAACCTTAATATCTGATGTTTTGAGCCAATCGCGAAATGCTAATGCACTTGTCAAGGTCCTGTTCAAAGAAACTTTTTTCCCCGGAATTTCAACAATTAATGAAGAATCGATACCCAAAGCCAGAAAACTATTTTCAGCAAGCTGAGCGTAGGAAATGTAATCATTTTTGATTTTGATGGTGCGACCCGGTTCAGAAAAAGTATATATTGAATTAAGCTGGTATGGAATAGATATTTTATGATCAAAAATAATCTCTTTAACAAATAAATTTCTGTCTCCGAAATCACCGACCTTATCATTTAGAAACTGAACCGAAACAGAATCAATTGCTGACAATCGGCCTTTCCAATTAACAGAATAGTTTCTCTTTTTTTTATCAGCAAGGAAGTTGCCTGCTATTGAGTCATTAATTAAAATATTGAACTGGGCGCTGTTTTCACCATTTAAAGAACCAAAGGCTTTAATTTCAATAGTATGATTTGAAATTTCACTGTTTTTAAAATGTTTCCCGGAAGTGTAAAATACAAGATAACCATTTGTATATTCATTAAAGTAATCTGAAGTGCTGGTTAACCCTGTGGTAATAATGCGATCATACCCTTTTTTTTCAAACTCATCAAATGCCATCCTAAGTGCATAAGGAGGAAGCCAACCCTCTACCAGAAGAATATTTGCATTGACCCTGTCTGTTTCAGAGAGCTTATCCGACAGTGAGTAGACTACCGGAAGAAAAATAGCACCAGATAAAACCGCAAAAGATAAAAGGAGTACGGATATTTGCTTTTTGCTCCTCTTTTTTAACATCTGATTATTTTTGTCCAAAAAACTCTAAGTACTCCAAACTTTAGTCACTTTAGTCACTTTAGTTCACTACTTTATTACCGTAAAATCAACCCTCCGGTTCAAAGCCCTGTCCTTTTCCAGATAATTGGACGCAATGGGAACAGATCCTCCTGATCCTCGTGAGATAAGCCTTTTACTTTCTATCCCTTTGTTTATCAGGTAACCGGAAATGATTTGGGCATATTGCTGAGACAGACTGAGTTTGGCGTCAGGCGATCCTATGTTATCAGTATGCACTGCAATTTCAAGTTTGATGGCCGGGTATTTGTTCATTATTCTTACCAGTTGATCCAGCATAAGGTAAGAGGTAGAAGTCAGGCGGCTATTATTGTCAAAATAGATATCAGTTGATACACCAAATATTTTTTTAAGACTATTTATTTCCTTTGCAGCCGGATCTTTAAGGACCTCTATATTTGTATGCACATCCTTAAACCCTAAAGCCGCCAGTTCCCTGAACGCATAATATGTCGCCATCAGGTTCATTTGCTGATCAATAAAATAATGCCAGACTCCTGTGTCCCCATCATAATTTTCCTTAACCATATACTTCTTCGGAACACCCCTGAAAAGAGTGCTGTTCACTCCGGTTTTTGTTTTGGAAGAGAATAACTCAACCCGGAATATGGCATCCTGCTTAAATTCTGATTCAGCGGAATAGAGAGAATTAATATGCGCATTTTCATACTTCAGAATATCAGGAAGAGTGGATTTCACCCGGGACCCTGAGGTCCGAAATTTGGTTTTTTCCTGGTTACTGTCTAAAATGGCAATTTTCTTTGAGGAACCTGTTTTATGAATATTGCCGGTCGAGTCAGATTTTAATGTAACCCCGAGATTAACCATATATTCTCCAGCTTCTTTATATTTATGGTTAGCCCTTTCTCCCTCCATTTTAGTTCCATCACCAAAGTCCCATGAATAACTTAATATCCTGTATCCGGGAAGAAATGATTTCAGTCCGTCAAAATCAATAGTTTCATCTTTAACCGAAACATCGGGAGAATTAATATATGCCTGTTCAAAATCCTTAAGAATCAGATCGTACGATAGTTTTGAGAAAAACAGTTTTCCGGTACCTTTGTCAACAATATCAAGCCTTGTGTTATATTTCCCCGGACCTGAGAAACAATGACTCACTACCGGTCCTGAAGTTTTTATACCATCTCCGAAATCCCAGACATATTTAAGATTCAGAGTATCAATTGCTATTGATCCGCTGTCGCTGAACATAAAACAGTACTGGTTTTCTTTCTGAACAGTGGTATAAAAGACCTGAGAAATAATTGTTTTGAAATGGAAAATATCAATCGTCTTATCCCTGTTTGATGAGAAATATCCCTCATTCATCAGCGAGTCTGTAATAATGCCAAAATCATCATATTTTGAGTTTATTGGAGGATCAAGATGTACGGGAGTAAGCCATTCCTTTCCCGAGAACCTTGAAACAAAAATATCCTTGCCTCCAGAACCGGGATGCCCGTCGGAAGAGAAGAATAATTCTCCGGCCGGATTCATGAATGGATATCCTTCATTACCGCTTGTATTTATTACGGGACCCATATTCACAGGTTCATCCCAGTAATCACCCTTCCACTGGCAGTAATAAAGATCGAATCCTCCAAAACCACCGGGTTTGTCTGATGCAAAAAATAATCGTTTACCATCCGGGGAAAGACATGGTGTGATAACATTATACCATTCATTGTTAACTCTTAAATCTCTTATCTTTGTCCATTCCCCGTTAACCAGGATTGCACTGAAAATCCCGAGTTTATTCCGTTTACCTGATATTTCCTTCAGGCTGCTGCTGACATCCAGGTTTCTAGAATAATAAATAGTATCACCGCCTCTGCTAAATGTAACCGGACCATCATTTAATTTTGAAGTAAGAGCTTTTGAAAATAACCTTGCGCTTTGCCAGTTAACCCTGCCGGTAGTATCAATATATTCAATCTTAAAAAGCCCTTTATCCTCTGATGTTGAATAATTTGTCAAACCATTATTCCTGTTTGTACAGAAGACAATGCCATTTTTATAATATACCGGGGAGAATTCATCGTACTTATCTGAGCTGAAAGGGGCTTTGGTGACAGAATAGGTCGCCGGCTGACCGATCATAAGTTGCTGAAGGGAGAATGATAACAGGATGTATATAAGAAATTTTGATTTCATTAATAGGAAGTGAACTAAAGTGACTAAAGTGAGCTAAGGTACTTAAAGTTTTAAATTATCGTAATTTTTTCCCAATAGACGAGAATATAGCCAGGAATTCATTAGCCTCAGAAATAACTGGTTCTACCTTTTGTTTATCAATCCAGTTTAAATCCACAATTATCTCCATCCAATATATCGTTTCGCTTATTTCACTTTCACAGATCTTTATTTTACTACTAAAATCTGCTTTGCTTCGAGCTCTGTTGGCTTCTCTGTAATTCGCACCGACGCTGGTTCCCGCTTTTGTTAATTGATTTCTTAATACCCTACACTCGGGTGAACCAGGTAACAAGACGGAGAGTTTTATAACACTTACTGCGAACTTTTTAGTCCTTTCTTCCAATTTCTTGCCAAACTCTTTATTTTCCATTTCTTCTAACTCTAAGTACTCTAAGTACTTTAGGCACTTTAGTTCACTTTAGTTCACTTTAGCTCACTTTAGCTCACTTTAGTTCACTTTAGTTCACTTTAGGCACTTAAAAAACCAAAGGATTAACCACATCGACCTTGTATTTAAATTCGTACCGGAGCATAATCTCATGCGATCCATTGCTGTAACGTCCAAGGCTGCCAAAATCAAAATCATAAGTATACGCTACTCTAAATTGGTTATTTACTGCAAATTGGAGCAAGGCTGAAAGAGAACGTTTGTTTTTATAAGAGGCGCCTACCCATAACCGGTCGATATAGTTGAAATGTGCATTCAGATCATACAGGATCTTCTCCCCGGGAGAATAGGTGATAAGTGTCGATGGAAAAAACTTAAGTTTTGGAGAAAGGGTAAAAAGATACCCGGTATTGAACAGATAATAGGACTGGCCCGGATCGAACTTAATAGTGTATTTATTTTTATCAAAATTGAATTTATAACTCAGCAATTTAGGAACTGATAATCCTGCAAAGTAATTCTTGTATGTGTAATAAGTCCCAAAACTAAAATCAGGAACAACAAATACCGGCGAATCAGCAAGATATAACTCATCACCCGGATCAATAACTACAAGGGAAGACCATGCAGTGTTTGTTGTTATTAATCCTGCTCCAAGACCAAAGGAAAGATTACCCTTATCCATATTAATTTTATAAGAATAAGTGGTTTGAATCTGAGTCTCTTTTGTCACTCCCAGCTTATCATTAGTAATAATGAGTCCAAGTCCGAGTTTTGAATCAAGAAACGGCGCATCTGCAGCAAGTGTCATCGTCTCAGGAGACCCTGTAATCCCTACCCATTGCTTCCTGTAAAATGCTGCTATGTTTAATGCCCCTCTGTTACCGGCATATGCAGGATTTATTGTCAGGGGATTAAGGACATACTGACTTGTGACGGGGGTCAACTGACCTGCCAGACTTAAAGGTATCAGCAGTAAAATAAATGATTTAATTATTCTTTTCATCGTAAATTAATATTATTAACAGAGTCTGGAGTACTTGGAGTACTTGGAGTACTTAGAGTATTTAGAGTATTTAGAGTATTTTTAGTCACTCCTAATTTTCACTCTAGTTCACTTTAGTCACTTTAGTCACTTTATCTTCTTATGACTATATACCCGCTTAGCGATTTGCCGTTTTCACTTCGGATGACATAATAATAAGTATCATCAACCAAAGCTTTTCCATTATAGTCAACACCATTCCAGGAATTATCATAGTTGGTGTTTTTATAGACCTGGACCCCTCTTCTGTCGAAAATAATGAGTTCAGTCTTACCAAGAGTTTCCAGTCCCCTGAGAACAAAATAATCGTTCTTACCGTCCATATTCGGGGTGATGAGTGTTGGTATTACCAGGTTATGTACAGTTATTGTCAGAGAGTCATCAGATGGCGGGCAAACACTATTTGAAAGCCTCCATTTAAGGATGTTTTCACCGAGAGTCAGTCCGCTTACATTAGTCCTGGCGTCTGTGGTATCCGAAAACTCGCCGGAACCTGAAATAACAGACCATGTGCCTTTCTCGTTAGTGCCGGGTTCATTGGCTGACATTGTAGTTCCAAACAGGTATTCCAGCACCAGATCCGGTCCGGCATTAGCCACCGGTTTTTTCCAGACATTAACTCTGACATCATCTGAATCTTTACACCCAAACTGGTCCGTCAGAGAAACCATAAAATTGGTGGAAGTATCAGGAGAAGCCACAGGATCTGAAATATTGGGATTATCTAAAAATAAAGTGGGCTTCCATATAAAGGATCCTGATCCTGTTCCAGTTGCCAGGAGCTGAGTCGATCCTCCCAGGCAAATAATCGTATCTCTCCCTGCAGAAACAGCCGGGATTTCGTGGAAAACTACATTAACAACATCTGTAGATTGGCAGGTACTGGTTACCTCTGTCCATGCAAAATTATATATACCATACTTGTCAATGGTCACAGTTGCATCAGGCTGATGGGCATCAGGACTGAAAATTACATTTCCTGGTCCGCTGAGTTTGGCCCATGTACCTGTCGTCCCGGTTCCGGGGATTGCTTTCAGTACAAAAACCGGACCACACACAGAAGCATCAACACCTGCATTTGCCGGAGGAACCTGAAGAAAATTAACACTAATTGTCTGGCTGTTCAAGCACGTTCCGTTGACCTCTGTCCATTTGAAGCTATATATTCCGAATGCTGATACAGCAACAAGAGCATTTGGGTCGTTTGCACCAGGTGTGAATACAGATGTTCCTATTCCTGCAGTTTTAGTCCATGTTCCTGTTCCGACACTTGGAACAGCCTTCAGGTAAAACTCAGAACCACAGTTATTTCCTCCAGTACCTGCATTGGCAACAGGCTGCTGATAGAAATTAACTGTTATATTTGAACTCCTGGAACAATTATTACTCACTTCTGTCCATGTAAAAATATATGTACCATATTCTGATACCGTGACTATTGCAGCAGCGGTATTTGCATCAGGTGCAAATGTTGCAGTCCCCGGTCCGGAGGTCACAATCCATGTCCCGATCCCGATACTTGGAACAGCGTTAAATTTAAATGTCAGATCACATTCATTTCCGCCTGTGCCGGCATTGGCTGTCGGTATTTGATTTACAGTGTTTGTTATACTTGCTGAAGTAGCGACGCATCCAAAAGCACTCGTGACTATAACTTTTACTACCTGCCCGGTGGTCAATGAACTGGTTGTGTAGATGGCCGATGAACCATTCTGGACAGATGCCGCTCCTATCATGAAATTATAGTTTGCTCCTCCTCCAGCCGTAAACGTTACACTTGTTCCTGCACAGAAAATATTATCTGCATCTGAACTAGTAAGCGTAGGTGTTGGAATTGGATAAACAGTATTTGTTATTCCTGTTGAGGTTGCTGTACATCCGTTAGCATTTGTAACTATAACATCCACTATCTGGCCATCGGTTAATGTGGTTGTTGTGTACGATGCTGCTGCACCGCTCTGCACACTTATTCCTCCAACTCTGAAGTTATAACTGATCCCCCCTCCGGCAGTAAACGTAACACTTGTCCCGGCACAAAAGGCGTTGTCTGCATCTGAACTGCTGAGCGTTGGTACAGGTAATGCATACACTGTATTTGTTATCGGAGATGAAGTAGCGACGCATCCGAATGCACTCGTGACTATAACTTTTACTACCTGTCCGGTGGTTAATGAACTGGTTGTGTAGGTTGCCGATGAACCATTCTGGACACTTGTCGCTCCTACCAAAAAATTATAGCTTGCTCCTCCTCCAGCCGTAAACGTTACGCTTGTGCCGGAACAAAATTTATTGTCTGCATCTGAACTCGATAATGTCGGAATTGGCAGAGGATTCATCGTAACTGTAACCTTTGTCCTTGTGCTGCTGACACAGCTTGTTATTATATTTCTTGTCTGTGCATAATAATCGCCGGCTGCAGCCGGAGTATAAGTCAGACTCCCGGTTTGTAAGAGAGTCCCTCCCGTAGCTGCACTATACCAGTCTATGGTCTCCCCGGTTAGTACAGTTGCATTTATTACAGGAATAGTTCCTGATGCACAATAGGATTTGTCTCCTCCGCTAACAGCTGGCTGTACTACAGGGCATGAGCAATCAGGAGCCGTGACAGCAACAGTGTTTTGACAACCACCACTGTCTGTTACCGTGACAGTGATATTTGTTCCTTTTAGTACCGCGGTTATGGTCCAGACATTGCCACCTGTGTTGGTAACTGTACCGGAAGTGCTGGTTACAGTTCCGGTATTTACGGTTACTGCAAGCGAATAAGTTTTCAGGTCAGCTGAGCAGGCCGGCGGAGTGGATATTAAAATTAATGGCAAAGGATTTACAAAATTAATTATCGTGGATGACGTTGCTGTACACCCGTTTCCGTTAGTGACTATTACATCCACTCCCTGTCCATTTAATAATGAACTGGTAGTATATGTTATCGATGCACCATTTTGTACGGTTATTCCTGTTACCCTGAAGTTGTAGTTTATTCCGCCTCCGGCTGTAAATGTAACGCTGGTCCCCTGACAGGAAATATTTCCCGGAGCTGAACTGATAAGTGTCGGAACCGGTAATGAATAAACTGTATTAACTATTTGTGCTGAGGTTGTTGAGCATCCGCTTCCATTGGTTACTATTACATCCACAGATTGTCCGTCTGTTAATGAATTGGTTGTGTAGGTGGTCGAAGAACCGCTCTGTTTACTTGACCCATTAACCCTGAAATTATAACTTGTTCCGCCTCCGGCTGTAAAAGTCACGCTAGTTCCTGCACAGAATGCGTTATCTGCATCAGAACTTATAAGCACAGCTGCCGGAAGTCCATTTACAGTATTTGTTATCACTGATGATGTAGCAATACATCCGTTTGCATTGGTGACTATTACATCCACGAATTGTCCATCTGTTAATGAATTGGTTGTGTAGGTTGGTGATGCACCGTTCTGCTTACTGACACTATTTACTCTGAAATTATAAAGTGTACCACCAGTGGCGGTAAATGTCACACTGGTTCCTGCACAGAAGATATTATCCGGATCTGAACTGGTAAGTGTAGGTGTCGGCAAAGCATAAACAGTATTTGATATCCCGGTTAAAGTAGCTGTACATCCATTGGAATTTGTGACAATTACACCTACCACCTGGCCATTGGTCAATGAATTTGTAGTATAGGTTGCCAAAGCACCATTCTGGACACTTAATCCTCCAACCGTGAAGTTATAACTCGTTCCGCCTCCGGCAGTAAATATTACACTGGTTCCAGCACAGAATTTGTTGTCCGCATCTGAACTTGTAAGTGTTGGTGTTGGTAATGCATTAACGGTATTTGTTATAGCTGCCGAAGTTGCCGTGCATCCATTTGCATTAGTGACAATCACATCTACCACCTGGCCAGTGGTCAACAAATTTGTAGTGTAGGTTGCAGAAGTACCGTTCTGGACACTTGATCCTCCAACCCTGAAGTTATAATTTGTTCCGCCTCCGCCTGTAAATGTTACACTGGTCCCTGCACAGAAAATGTTATCAGCATCTGAACTTATAAGTGATGGTATTGGCAATGGATTCATGGTTACCGTAACAGGTGTCCGGGTACTGCTTACACAATTGGAAGTCGTATTCCTGGTCAGGGCATAATAAGTGCCGGGAGCCGTTGGTGTGTAACTCAGACTGCCACTTCTGAGAAGAGTACCACCTGATGATGAATCATACCAATCTACAGTCTCTCCGGTCAATATTGTGGCTGTTATAGCAGGAATTACTCCGGATGCACAATAGTATTTGTCTCCTCCGCTTACCGGAGGCAGTACTACAGGGCATGAGCAATTTGGAGCCGTTATAGTAATAGCATTTTGGCACCCACCACTATCTGTCACTGTAACTGTAACATTTATCCCGGCTAACACCCCGGTTATTGTCCATATACTGCCTCCCGTGTTGGTAACTATCCCGGAAGTACTGGTTACTGTCCCTGTACTTACAAATACAGCAAGTGAATAGGTAGTTAAATCGCTTGAACAGTTAGCCGGTGTACTCACAAAAATAATCGGTAATAGATTTACAATACTTATTATAGGAGGCGTAAATGTGGCTGTACATCCATTGGTGTTAGTTACTATTACATCAACAGATTTGCCATTGGTCAATGTAGTTGTTGTATAGGTTGTCGAAGGACCATTTTGTACTGTCATTCCTCCTACCCTGAAATTATAGTTCGTTCCTCCTCCGGCTGTAAATGTAACGCTGGCCCCCTGGCAGGAAACATTGCCCGGAGCTGAACTTGTAAGCGTCGGGATTGGTAACGAATTAACTGTCAATGTGCCAGACAAACTAGCCTGAATGCAAGTCCCGGTAGTGGTGACAGTATAATTAAATGCACCTGAGACAGTTGGTATCCCACTGATTGTAAATACACCTCCATTATAGACACCGTTCACACCGCTTGGAAGTCCCGTTGCTCCTGCACCACTACCTCCTCCTGAAACTGAATATACGATGTTTGTTATCGAAGAATTAGCACATAGAGTCTGCAAATTAGTACCTGCTCCTGATGTCAAAGTTATTGCTGCATTCGGATTCACAATTATTGTTCCCGTCGCTGTAGCCTGGGAGCATGTCCCGGTGGTTGTGACCATGTAAATAAATGTACCTGCGACAGTTGGTGTACCACTAATGTTAAATACACCTCCGCTATAGACACCGTTCACTCCGGTGGGCAAACCTGAAATCCCAGCTCCTGTTCCGCCGCCGGTCACTGAATATGTAATATTGGTTATTGCCGTATTGATGCATAGAGCTTGCAGATTGGTGCCAACTCCTGATGTTAAAGTTATTACTGCGTTCGGATTTACAATTTCCGTTTTACTTGATGATGCCGTTCCACATGCTCCTCCAAAAGTAGTCAGTGTTAAAGTTGCTGAACCACTGTATCCGGGGGGTGGTGTCCAAGTTGAATTTAATGTCGTCGGGGCAGGATTAAAAATTCCTCCAGCAGGAGTTGACCATGTTCCACCAGTAGCTGAACCACCAATGCTTCCTCCCAGGGAGGCTGATGTACTGCCCTGGCATATTGCACTTAATGCAGATCCGGCACTTGCTGTAGGTGATGGAGTAACTGTTACAATTACATCAAATCTTGATGTGCTTTCGCAGCCGCTTACAGTCTGGCTTGCATAATAATTAGTGCCATTGACCAGAGCTGTAGAACCTGCCAGCGCAATTCCTCCTCCTGATGCAGAATACCATTGAATTGCCGTACCTGTTGCAGTTAAGCTGGCTACGGTAGGTGATGTCCCTGAACAGAATGATTGTGATGCCATGCCTGTCGGAGCAGCTGGAGTTGTATTAACAGTTGCAGTTACATCAAATCTTGATGTGCTTTCGCAGCCGCTTACCGTCTGGCTTGCATAATAATGAGTGCCATTGACCAGAGCTGTCGAACCTGCCAGTGCACTTCCTCCGCCTGATGCAGAATACCATTGAATTGCCGTTCCTGTTGCAATTAAGCTGGCTACGGTTGGTGATGTCCCTGAACAGAATGATTGTGATGCTGTGCCTGTAGGGGCAGCTGGAGTTGTTTTTGGAGCAGCTATGCCGGA